>JBBRSX010000133.1:0-17101 GCA_038244925.1 Hyphomicrobiales bacterium
GAAGCAGGCCGAGACCGCCAAGGTTCGCGCCGCCGACATGCATGCTGGTTCCGAGAAGGTGACCGCCGCGATCGAAACCGCAGTCGCCGGTTCGGTCTCCGAGGCCGCCAAGATCAGCCGCAACATCCAGCAGGCTATGTTTCAGGACGCGGAAGCGTTCTTCGCCGGCATCCACAATCTCGCTTCGGCCAAGTCGCTGAGCGAAGCCGCCCAGATCCAGTCGGACATGGTCCGTGCGCGTGGCGAAGTTCTCGTCTCGCGGGCGAAGGCCACCACCGAATATCTCGGCAAGCTCGTCAGCGAAGGTGCCAAGTCCGCGCAGGACAATTTCTCCAAGGTCTATTCCAAGACCGCCTGATCGCGATCTGCCTGACAACTGCAATTTCGAAGGCTCGCTCAGGCGGGCCTTCTTTTTGTCCGGCGTTTGTAGATTGACGCGCTAATCTCACCTCCGTCATTCCTGGATGCGCCTTTTGGCGCAGGCCTCAGATGTGCAATTTCACATCGGGGAATCCATACTCCCGATCGTGGTTATGGATTCCGGGCGCGCCGCCTTGCGGCGCCCCGGAATGACGACGGTGGTGTGTCGCGCTATGATCGTGACCGACGCCACCCCGAAAGCCGACATGACCACTCCCGGCACCTTCGTCATCGATACGCCCGGCGACGCTGCCCGCGCCGCCGAGTTGCGGCGCGTGAAGCTGCTGGCGACGCTGGTGCTGGCGGCGACGTTTGCGCTGTTCCTGGCCGCGAAGGCGCTGCAACCGATGCACCCCGCCTTTGGGTTCGTCGCGGCCTTCTGCGAAGCCGCCACCATCGGCGGTCTCGCCGACTGGTACGCCGTGGTGGCATTGTTTCGCAGGCCGTTGGGACTGCCGATCCCGCACACTGCGATCATCCAGGGCAACCAGCACCGCATCGCCGACAAGCTCGGCGAATTCATCGAGCAGCATTTTCTGGAAGCCTCCCCCGTCGAAGCCAAACTACGCCAGATCGACTTCGGCTCGTTCATTGCCGACTGGCTGCGCGACCGCAAGCGCAGCGAGGATCTGGCGCGCTTTGCGCTGCGGCTGTTGCCGGAGGCGGTTGCGGCCACCGAGAATTCCGGCCTGATGACGTTCGTCAGCCGCCGCATCACCTCGCAATTGATGTCGATTGACCTGGCGCCGCTCGCCGCCGGCACGCTGCGCGCTTTCGTGAAGGAAGGCCGCCATCAGGGCCTGCTCGACGACATCCTGCGCGCGGTGCATGCGACGCTGACCCAGGCCGAGACCATGGCCATGATCCGCGAAAAAGTCCGCGGCGAGTTGCCGACGCTTTTGAAACTCTATCGCGCCGACAAGTTTCTGGTGAACAAGATCGTGGCGTCGGCGAGCGCCTTCTTCGAGGAAGTCCGCAGCGATCCTTCTCATCCTTTCCGCGGCGAGTTCGACCGCATGGTGCTGACCTTCGTCGATCGCCTCGGCACCGATCCGAGCTATGCGGATCGTATCGACGGCCTGAAGCGCGATCTGCTGGCGCGGCCGGAGCTGGCCGACCTCGCGCGCCACATCTGGGCCAATGCGCGCGCATTCTTCGAACGCAGTGCATCCGGCGAGACCCAGGTGTTGCAGCAGCATCTCGTGCGCATGTTCGTGGCGGCGGGCGAAGCGCTGGCCGGCGACGCCGAGATGCGCGCCGAAATCAATCAAGGTCTCGTTGCGGTGCTGCGAACGGTGGTCTCCGAGCAGAAGAGCGGAGTCTCGACATTCATCTCCGATCAGGTGAAGTCGTGGGACATGGGGCAGCTGATCTCGCTGATCGAAATCAACATCGGCCGCGACCTGCAATACATCCGCTTCAACGGCTCGGTGATCGGCGGGCTTGCAGGACTGGCGCTGTACACGCTCGAATATCTGCTTCGGCTGCTGTGACCCATTAAGCACGACGAGGTTTTTAAGTGTGGAGGCCCGTAGTGTGCCGGTGTGGTCCGGCTTGAAACAGGAAATGAAATTCCCTAGCTTTTACAAAGACTTTGCTGCAGTGCGGAACGATTCCACGAGATTTGAGTCTTCCCCAAGGGATTTTTGCCCGAGACATTTTTGTTTCACATGTCAAATAGCCGGCTGCCGCAACGCTAGGGGCCGGCTTCGAGAGGAGCTACGATGACTGCGACTGCCCAGGCTTTGAGTCCGCCGTCCAAAACCCTGATGTTTCTGGAAGGGCGAGCCTTTTCCGAATTGGGTGCGTTTCTCGGCGCGTTGCCGCTGCTGAGCCTCGCGCCGAAAGGCGATGGGCATCCGGTGCTGGTGTTGCCCGGGCTGGTGGCGTCCGACGCCTCGACGCGTCCGCTGCGCAGCTTCCTGAAAAGCCGTGGCTATGCCGTCAGCGGTTGGCGCCAGGGCCGCAACCTCGGACTGCGCCACGGCGTGCAGAACGCGATGGTCGATCTGCTGCAGGAACTGAACGACAGTCATGGCCGCAAGGTCTCGCTCGTCGGCTGGAGCCTCGGCGGTCTATATGCGCGCCAGCTCGCCAAGATGATGCCGGACCGCGTGCGCTCGGTAATTACGCTCGGCAGCCCGTTCGCATCAGGCCCGAAGGCCACCAATGCCTGGCGCGTCTACGAGATGGCGAGCGGCCGCCGCGCCGACGAAGAGGATGCGCGTTTCGGCGGAGAGCTGTCGGCCACACCACCGGTGCCGACCACAGCGATCTTCAGCCGCACCGACGGCGTTTGCGCCTGGCAGGGCTGCATGGAGCAGACCACCGCGACATCAGAGAGCATCGAAGTCGAAAGCAGCCATTGCGGCATGGGCCATCATCCGGCCGCGGTCTATGCGGTCGCCGATCGCCTGGCGCAGGCCGAAGGCGAGTGGTCGCCGTTCGACCGCTCCGGCTGGCGCAGTCTGGTGTATCCGAACCCGCATCGCTGATCGGCGCGCCGGCTTCACGCCGGCGTTGTCGCCATCCCGAAAAACGCGGTATGCGTTGACGCATGTCGCAGCCGCTTGCCCGCATCATCGAACAGTTGAAGCGCGAGCCGTCGCGCACCGGCTCCATTGTCATCACCGTGTTCGGCGATGCCATCGTGCCGCGCGGCGGCTCGGTCTGGCTCGGCACGCTGCTGGAGTTTTTCGAAACGCTCGATATTGATGCCAGCGTGGTGCGTACCGCGATGTCGCGGCTGACCGCCGACGGCTGGTTCGAGCGCAACAAGATCGGTCGCAACAGTTTTTATCGGCTGGTGCAGAGCGGGCGGCAGACCTTCGATATCGCTACCAAACACATTTACGGCGCGCCGGCGTCCGACTGGACCGGCCGGTTCGAGCTGCTCCTGATCGGCAATGGCGGCGATCGCGATGCCTCGCGCGAGGCGCTGAAGAACGCAGGGTTCGGCAGTCCGCTGCCCGGCGTCTGGGTTGCGCCGTCGGGCGTGCCGGTGCCGAAGGAGGCCGCGGGCGCCATCCGTCTCGAAGTCTCCGCCGAGGATGAGAGCGGCAGGCGTCTGCTCAGCGAGAGCTGGCCACTCAAGCGTACCGCCGACGCCTATCAGAAATTCATGAAAACGTTTGAGCCGCTGCGCGGCTGGCTTGGCCGCGGCGAGCGGCTCGCGGACGCCGACGCCTTTACCGCGCGAATCCTGTTGATCCACCATTACCGCAGGGTGGTGCTGCGCGACCCGCTGCTGCCCACCGCGCTGCTGCCTTCGGACTGGCCGGGCAGGGCTGCCCGGACGCTGTGCGGCGAGATCTACCGCGCGCTGCTTCCCGCGTCCGAACAATGGCTTGACCGCCACGCCACCAACGAAAGCGGACCGCTGCCGAAGGCCGGCGCGGAACTTTCGCGGCGGTTTGGCTAGGGTACGCTGTTAACATGTTACAGAAATATATTGCATATCGGATTTTATGTTATATATTTCCTCCCAACAAAGACCCGGGAGGTCGGCCATGTACACGCAGGCGCTCAACACGGCGGATGCTGACATCAGTCACGTCGAGGACGCGACCAGGGCTGCTCAGTTTCAGGCGCGCATCGACGCCGACGAGCGCATCGAACCCAACGACTGGATGCCGGCGGCCTACCGCAAGACGCTGACGCGGCAGATTTCCCAGCACGCGCATTCCGAAATCGTCGGCATGCTTCCCGAAGGCAACTGGATCACCAGCGCGCCCTCGCTGCGCCGCAAGGCCGCACTGCTCGCCAAGGTGCAGGACGAATGCGGCCACGGGCTCTATCTGTATGCCGCAGCCGAGACGCTCGGGTCTTCGCGCGAAGAGCTCGTCGACCTGATGCTGGCGGGCAGGGCAAAGTATTCCTCGATCTTCAATTATCCGACGCTGACCTGGGCCGACATCGGCACGGTCGGCTGGCTGGTCGACGGCGCCGCGATCATGAACCAGATCCCGCTGTGCCGCTGTTCCTACGGGCCCTATGCGCGCGCGATGATCCGCGTCTGCAAGGAAGAGTCCTTTCATCAGCGCCAGGGCTTTGAGATCATGCTGACGCTGTGCCGTGGCAGCGAAGACCAGAAGGCGATGGCGCAAAACGCGCTCGACCGCTGGTGGTGGCCGGTGCTGATGATGTTCGGCCCGCCCGACAAGACCAGCCAGCACAGCGACGCCTCGACCAAGTGGAAGATCAAGCGCTTCTCCAACGACGAGCTGCGCCAGAAATTCGTCGACGCCACCGTGCCGCAGGCGAAGTTTTTGGGGCTGACCATTCCCGATCCCGGCATGAAACAAAACGAAACGGGTAATTGGGAATACAGCGCGATCGACTGGAGCGAGTTCAATCAGGTGCTGGCCGGCAACGGCCCCTGCAACCGCGACCGGCTGGCGGCACGGCGCAAGGCGCATGAAGAGGGCGCCTGGGTCCGCGAGGCCGCGCTCGCTTACGCCGAGAAGCGCAGGCAGCGGTCGGCGCTGCAAGCCGCCGAGTAGGGAGCAGAGGAAAGAAATCAGCATGGCCACGCCGAACGTTCCGCTCTGGGAAGTCTTCATCCGCAGCCGCAACGGGCTGGCGCACAAGCACGTCGGCTCGCTGCACGCGACCGACGCCACGCTGGCGCTGCAGGCGGCACGCGACATCTATACCCGCCGCGGCGAGGGCCTTTCGATCTGGGTCGTGCCGTCGAATGCGATCACGGCATCCGACCCGTCCGAAAAGGGCATGATGTTCGAGCCGGCGGAATCCAAGATCTACCGGCACCCGACGTTTTACGACGTGCCCGACGAAGTCGGGCATATGTGATGGCAACCGCCTCGATCAAAGTCTCCGAAACCCCGCTCGTGCTGTACACGCTGCGCCGCGCGGATGATGCGTTGATTTTGGGGCATCGGTTGTCGGAATGGTGCGGCCACGCGCCGATGCTGGAAGAGGACATGGCGCTCACCAACATGGCGCTGGATCTGCTCGGCCAGTCGCGCGAGCTCTATTCCTACGCGGCCAAAGTCGAGGGCAAGGGCAACGATGAGGACAAGCTCGCCTACCTGCGTGACGTCAGACAGTACCGCAATCTGCTGTTGCTGGAACAGCTGAACGGCGATTTCGCGCGCACCATGGTGCGGCAGTTTTTCTATTCTGTGTTCGCCGATCTCTATTGGCGCGCGATGATGAAATCCGATAATCCGACGCTGGCCGCAATCGCGGCGAAATCGGAAAAGGAAAGCGCCTACCATGTCCGGCATTGCTCGGAATGGATCGTGCGTCTCGGCGATGGCACCGAGGAAAGCCACCGCCGCGCGCAGACGGCGATCGACGATCTCTGGGCTTTTACCGGCGAGATGTTCGATGTCGACGACAGCGAGCGTGGCCTGATCGATGCCGGGATTGCGGTCGATCCGGCGACGTTGCATGCGCAATGGTTCAGGACGGTGTCCGAAGTCGTGTGCGAGGCGACGTTGACCTTGCCGAAAAACGACTGGATGCAGCAAGGTGGCCGCAGCGGCAGCCACAGCGAGCATCTCGGCCATCTCCTGAGCGAGTTGCAATCGCTGCAGCGAACGTTCCCGGGGGCGACATGGTAGCCGTCCTCGACAGCGACCTGCGCCAGCGCGCCTGGGATGCGGCAGCAACGGTCGTCGATCCCGAAATACCGGTGCTGACCATTGCCGATCTTGGCGTGCTGCGCGATGTTGCGGTCCACGATGGCCGGGTCGAGGTCGCGATCACGCCGACCTATTCCGGCTGTCCTGCCATGAACATGATCGCGCTCGAGATCGAACTGGCGCTGGAACGCGCCGGCATCGCGCGGCCGACCGTTCGCACCGTGCTGTCGCCGGCCTGGACCACGGACTGGATGAGTGAAAACGGCCGTAACAAGCTGCGGGAATACGGCATCGCGCCGCCGCAGGCGTCGAGTTCGCGTCGCGCGCTGTTCGGCGAGCAGCAGGTGGCCTGTCCGCAATGCGGCTCCACCAATACCGAAGTGCTGTCCGAATTCGGTTCGACCTCCTGCAAGGCGCTGTGGCGCTGCAAGAGCTGCCGCGAACCCTTTGATTATTTCAAGTGTCACTGACCATGTCGCTCACGCCGCGTTTTCACCGCCTTGCCGTCAACGACCTCCGCCGCGAAGCGGCGGACGCTGTGTCGATGACGTTCGCAATCCCTGCAGAATTCACCGACGATTACCGCTTCACGCCAGGGCAATACCTCACGCTGCGCACGACGATGGACGGCGAGGAAGTCCGCCGTTCCTATTCGATCTGTTCGGGGCCGGATGACGGCGAGCTGCGCATTGCCGTGAAGAAGGTCGATGGCGGCGCATTCTCCAACTGGGCCGCGGATGAATTGAAATCCGGCGATCAGCTCGACGTCATGACGCCGACAGGCCGCTTCGGTGTCGTCCATGCTCCGGATCAGGCGCGGACCTATGTCGGCTTTGCCGCGGGCTCCGGCATCACACCTGTTCTGTCGATCATCAAGGGCGTGCTGGCGCGCGAGCCGAACAGTCACTTCTTCCTGTTTTACGGCAATCGCTCCACCGGCGGCATGCTGTTCCGCGAGGCGCTGGAAGAACTGAAAGATCGTTTCCTGCAGCGGTTCTCGGTGTTCCACGTCATTTCAGGCGAAGAGCAGGACATTCCGATCCTGCACGGAAGGCTCGACGGCGAGAAAGTTCGCGTGCTGCTGCGCTCGCTTGTGCCGGCCGCCAGCGTCGATCACGTCTTTATCTGCGGCCCCGCCGGCATGAGCGAGGACATCGAGGCGAGCTGCCGCGAGATCGGCATTGCCGATGCGCGGATTCATGTCGAGCGCTTCGTCTCCGAATTCGGAGGCAAGCCGCGCGCGAAGAAGATGGTCGAGGCTTCGGCGCCACCCAGGGCGATGGCTTCATTGACCATCGACGGCAAACGCCGCGAGGTGCCGGTCGCCGAGGACGAATCCATTCTCGATGCTGCCCTGCGCGCCGGCATGGACCTGCCGTTCGCCTGCAAGGGCGGCATGTGCTCGACCTGCCGCGCCAAGCTGGTCGAGGGCGAGGCGCAGATGGAAGTCAATTATTCGCTGGAGCCGTGGGAACTGAAGGCCGGGTTCATCCTGACCTGCCAGGCGCGGCCGGTTTCGGACAGGGTCGTGGTGGATTACGATCATGTATGACTGTCATTCCGGGGCGCGCGATGCGCGAACCCGGAATCTCGAGGTTCCCCGATGCGCAATTGCGCATCTGCGGTTCGATGCTTCGCATCGCCCCGGAACGACGAAGTACTTCGGATTTCGGGATCGTTGACACCTTCGGTGCTTCGCCCCCAGACTGACAGACTGCAAGACTACCCACGAGGCTTGACCAACAAGCCCGTGCACACAGGAGAGAAACGTCGTGAATTCCCTTCGCCGGGCGGGAATACCGCTATGAACGTCGCGCTTTCGCCCGATGACCTCGCGCGCGCCTGCGCGGATGCGATGTGGAAGGAAGACGACGCCAGCAAGGGCCTCGGCATGAAAATTGTCGAGATCAGGCCGGGGCAGGCGACGATGACGATGACGGTGCAGCCGCACATGGTCAACGGCCAGCGCATCGCCCATGGCGGCTTCATTTTCCTCCTGGCCGATTCCACCTTCGCTTTTGCCTGCAACTCCCACAACCAGCGCGCCGTCGCCGCGCAATGCGACATCACCTTCATCCGCCCCGGAAAACTCGGCGACGTGTTGGTGGCGACCGCGCGGGAAATCTCGCGCAGCGGCCGTTCGGGCATCTACGACATCAGGGTCATCGCCGGCGACGTCGTGATCGCCGAGTTTCGCGGCCATTCGCGCACTATCGCCGGCACCTGGCTGCCGGTCGCGGATGCCGAGGCGAAATAAAACCGAGACGGGGAGACGTGTGATGGCTGCAACGAACACCCTATCCAGATCGACCGGTTATCTTCCCGATATGGACGAGGCCGAGCGCGCCTCGCGCGACGAGATCATGGCGTTGCAGACCAGGCGCCTCGCCTGGTCGCTGCAGCATGCCTATGAGAATGTCGCGCACTACAAAAAAGCGTTCGATGCGGCCGGCGTGCATCCCTACGATTTCCGGCAGCTTTCGGACCTCGCCAAGTTCCCGTTCACGGTCAAGACCGACCTGCGCGACAATTACCCGTTCAACATGTTCGCGGTGCCGCGCGAAAAGCTGGCGCGCGTCCATGCGTCGTCGGGCACCACCGGCAAGCCGATCGTGGTCGGCTACACCAAGGGCGATATCGACATCTGGGCCGACGTGATGGCGCGTTCGATTCGCGCCGCCGGCGGCCGTACCGGCATGCTGATGCACAATGCCTACGGTTACGGCCTGTTCACCGGCGGGCTGGGCGCGCATTACGGCGCCGAGAAACTCGGCTGCACGGTGGTGCCGGTTTCCGGCGGCATGACCGAGCGGCAGGTGCAGCTGATCAACGACTTCAAACCCGACATCATCACGGTGACACCGAGCTACATGCTGGCGATCCTGGACGAGTTCAAGCGACAGCGGCTTGACCCGCGCAAATCGTCGTTGAAGATCGGTATCTTCGGCGCCGAGCCCTGGACCAACGCGATGCGCGCCGAGATCGAGCAGGCCTTCGACATGGACGCGACCGACATTTACGGGCTCTCCGAAGTGATGGGGCCGGGCGTGGCGCAGGAATGCGTGGAGACCAAGGATGGCCTGCATATCTGGGAGGATCACTTCTACCCTGAAGTCATCGACCCCGAGACCGGCAAGGTTCTGCCCGACGGCGAGAAGGGCGAACTGGTGTTCACCTCGCTGACCAAGGAAGGTTTTCCGATCATCCGTTACCGCACCCGCGACCTGACGCGGCTGCTGCCGGGCACGGCGCGGCCGGGGATGCGGCGCATGGAAAAGGTCACGGGCCGTTCCGACGACATGATCATCCTGCGCGGCGTCAACGTGTTCCCGACCCAGATCGAGGAAGCGCTGCTGGCGACGGAGTGGTGCGGCGGCCATTTCATCATCGAACTGACGCGCGAGGGACGGATGGACGAGATGACGGTGCTGGCCGAAGCCCGCCACGAACACTGGGACGGCAGCGGGCTGCACGCGCATGCCGAAAAGGTCGCGGTCTTCATCAAGAACACCGTCGGCATCAGCACGGCAATCAAGGTGGTCGCCCCGGACACGCTGGAACGATCGCTCGGCAAGGCGAAACGGGTTTACGACAAGCGGCCGAAAGGGTAACTCCTGACCCTCAGGAATGAGATCGGGAAGTCCCTTGATGCCGGTTGCCGAAAAGCCAGACACTCGCCCCGTAACGGTCCAGGCCCGCAGCGTACGCTTGACCGCAAAGGTCGCCGATGCCGCGTCGCTGGCGCCGGTGATCGAGACGCGCACGCTGTCGCGGGCCGACAACGAACTCATGATCGAGGTCAAGGCCGCCGCCGTCAATCCGTCGGACGTGAAGGCCGCGGCCGGCTTGATGCCCTATGCGGTATTTCCCCGCACGCCGGGCCGCGACTATGCGGGCGTCGTGATCGATGGGCCTCCTGGCTGGATCGGGCGTGAGGTGTTCGGCTCCTCCGGCGATCTCGGCATCCGCCGTGACGGCACCCATGCCACGCATCTCGCGGTCGAAGCCGATGCCGTGGTGGAAAAGCCGAGGGGCCTTTCGTGGGAGGAGGCCGCCGGCATCGGTGTGCCCTTTGTCACTGCGATGGAAGGCCTGCGCCGCGCCGGCATCCCCAAGGCCGGCGAGACCGTGCTGGTCATGGGCGTCAACGGCAAGGTCGGTCAGGCCGCGACGCAGATCGCGAGCTGGCATGGCGCCCGCGTGATCGGTGTCGTCCGCAAGAGCGAGCCGTATGAAGGTCATACCAATTCGAAGGTCGAGGTGATTGACGCTTCGGTGACCGATGTTGCCACTCGGGTCCGCGAACTCACCGAAGGCAAGGGCGCTGAAGTCGTATTCAACACGGTGGGCGATCCCTATTTCGAGGCCGCGCATAAATCACTGGCGCTGCGCGGACGGCAGATCCTGATCGCCGCGGTCGACCGGATCGTGCAGTTCAACATTCTCGAGTTCTATCGCGGCCAGCACACCTATGTCGGCATCGACACGCTCGGCCTGTCGTCGATTGCGACCGGCGCGGTGCTCAGGGAGCTCGGGCCCGGTTTTGCCAGCGGGCATCTAAAACCGTTTCCGATCAAGCCGAACGCGATCTATCCGCTGGAACAGGCCAAGGCGGCTTTCACCGCGGTCGCGGGTTCGTCGCGCGATCGCGTGATCCTGCGGCCGTAGAGTTTTGTCGTCATTCCGGGGCGATGCGAAGCATCGAACCCGGAATCTCGAGATTCCCCGATGCGCAATTGCGCATCTGCGGTCTGGTCTTTCGGACCCCCCCGGAATGACCAGCCCTCTTCGTCGCGTCGCTCGCAATGAGAGAAAATACCAAGGAACCAGTCCATGACTGCTGCCAACATCGTCATCCTCTCAGCGCTCGTGATCGGCCTGATCTACGGCGCGGTTGGCTTGCTGTCCGGCTTCTGCATGATGTCGAGCCTGCGCGGCTGGTGGGCGGAGGGCGATAGCCGGCTGGTGCGCACCTATGCGCTGGCGATGGGGATCGCCGTCGCCGCGACACAATGGCTGGCAGCCGGCGGCTTCGTTGACATCGGCAAGTCGATCTATCTGCAGCCGTCATTCTCGGCGCCGCTGATGTTCTTCGGCGGGCTATTGTTCGGCTACGGCATGGTGCTGTCGAACGGCTGCGGCTCGCGCGCGCTGGTGCTGCTCGGGCGCGGCAATCTGCGCTCCTTCGTTGTCGTGGTCGTGCTGGCGATCTTCGCCCAGATGACGCTGAAAGGCCTGATCGCGCCGTCGCGGATTGCCGCCGTCGCAGTCTCGCAGGCCACGGTAAAAGCGAACTCGATTCCGGCGCTGCTGGCCGCCGCGGGCTTGAGCGAGATGACGGCGCACATGCTGACGGGGTGGGCGATATCTTCTGCCCTGATGATCTTTGCCTTTATGCACCCGGCGTTCCGGCGTTCGCCGGGCCAGATCGCGGCGGGCCTTGTGGTCGGTGTGCTCGTCGCGGCTGGTTGGGTTGCGACCGGCTATCTCGGCGCCGATGATTTCAACCCGACGCCGGTGACCTCGCTGACCTTCATCGCGCCGATCGCGGATGCCTTGCAATATGTCATGCTATCGACGGGATCGACGCTCAATTTCGGCATCGTCACGGTGTTCGGCGTGTTCGCCGGTAGTCTCGTGACGGCAGTGCTGACCGGCCGTTTTCACCTCGAAGGCTATCAGTCGCCGCGCCACATGCTGCGCTCAGCCGGCGGCGCGGCGCTGATGGGTACCGGCGGCGTGATGGCATTCGGTTGCTCGGTCGGGCAGGGACTGACAGGGTTTTCAACGCTGGCGCTGGCGTCGCTGGTCGCGGTGGCCGGCATCATGCTCGGTACTGCCGCCGGCCTGCGTGGTGCGCTGCGCGTCCGCCCGCTCGCTGCGGCCTAGCTCGCTTCCTTCGTCAAAATCCGCACCTCGGATTTGAGCGTGCGATGCACCGGGCACTTGTCGGCGATTTCCATCAGCCGCTTGCGCTGGTCGGCGTCGAGTGCGCCCTCGATGGAGATCTCCCGGTCGATCTGGTCGAGCATACCTTCCTTGGTTTCGCATTCGGCACAGTCTTCGGCGTGGATATTGTTGTGCTTCAGCGTCACGGTGATGCGCTCGACCGGCAATGATTTGCGGTCGGCATACATCCGCATCGTCATCGAGGTGCAGGCGCCAAGGCCTGCAAGCAGAAAATCGTATGGCCCGGGTCCACTATCCTGACCGCCGACAGATACGGGCTCGTCGGCCAGCATTTGATGCGGGCCCGATGTAACCGTCTGCTGGAACCTGCTGTTGCGGGTCTCGCGCACCACGACGTTGCGCGGCCCTGCGGCCGCAGTGGCGACCGGCGCAGCGGCGGCGGCCTCGATATAGCGCTCGGTCCAGGCGGCGATCATGTCGGCGACATAGGCGCCGTCGCGCTTGCCGCTCAGCAGATGATCCGCGCCCGAGAGCGAAACAAAGCTCTTGGGATGCTTGGCGGCGAGGAAGATGTTGGTGGCATTTTCGATCCCGACGGTATCGTCGGTCGGCGAATGCATGACCAGCAACGCTTTATGCAGTTTTGCCACATGCGCCATCAGGCCATGCTCGGCGATGTCGTCGAGGAATTCGCGCTTGATGTGGAACGGCCGACCGGCGAGCTGGACCTCCACCTTGCCATGCGTGCGGATGTCCTCGATCTTGTCCTTGAAGAGATGCGTGACATGCGAGGGATCGGAGGGCGCGGCGATGGTGACGACCGCTTTTGCTTCCGGGATCTGGCCGGCGGCGGCAAGGATCGCGGCGCCGCCGAGGCTGTGGCCGATCAGGATCGTGGGCGGGCTTCGCGTGTCGCGCAGATGGTTTGCCGCGCGCACGAGATCGGCGACGTTGGATGAAAAGGTCGAGTTGGCAAAATCGCCCTCGCTGGAGCCGAGCCCGGTAAAGTCGAACCGCAGCACCGCGATGCCTTTGGCCGCGAGCGCCGTTGCGATGCGCTTGGCCGCCAGCACGTCCTTGCCGCAGGTGAAGCAGTGCGCGAACAGCGCATAGGCGTGCACCGGACCGTCCGGCAGATCGAGCGCAGCGGCAAGCTGGTGGCCGCCTTCTCCCGCGAATTGAAAGCGTTCAGTGGGCACGGGCATTCTCCTTGAATTGGGTTGGCCTCAGTCGCCGGAATAACGTTGTTCGGCCCAGGGGTCGCCGCGGTTGTGATAGCCGCGGACTTCCCAATAGCCGGGCGCATCCTGGTCGAGGAATTCGATGCTCTGCAGCCATTTCGCGCTCTTCCAGAAATAGAGGTGCGGCACCACCAGCCGCACCGGGCCTCCGTGTTCCTGCTCCAGCGGTTGGCCGGACCAGCTATGGGCGAGCAGGGCGTCTTCGGCGGCAAAGTCCTCCAGTGCCAGATTGGTGGTGTAGCCGTCGTGAGAATGCAGCACGACGAATCCGGCTTCCTTGCGCGGGCGGCAAGCGTCGAGGAGGTCGCGCGTGGAAAGCCCTTCCCACGCATTGTCGTAGCGCGACCATGTGGTGACGCAATGAATGTCGGAGACGAATTGCGTCTGCGGCTGGGCGGTGAATTGCGTAAAATCCCAGAAGATCGGATTTTCCACGGCGCCGTAAACGTCGAGCCTCCAGCGCTGGCGTGAAATATTCGGCGTCAGGCCAAGGTCAAGCGTCGGCCAATCCTTCGTCAGATGCTGTCCGGGTGGCAGACGTTGCTCGTCGGGCCGTGAGATTTTCCCGGTAAGGAATTTCCCTTCGCGCGCCCAGCGTTCCTTGCTGCGCGTCAGCTTGCTCTCCGGCGGCGGCTCTTGGTCGTGGGTCATGTTACTTCGGTACCCTTTACTTCGGCGCGCGCGGATCTATCGGCGTCGTTCCGCGTACTCCCAAAATATCTTCCAGTACCCTGGCGCCCGCCAGCAACTGCGCCTCGCCACGGTTTGGCGCCACCACCTGCAGTCCGACCGGAAGACCCGAGGCGGTAAATCCGCACGGCAGCGACAGCGCGGGGCAGCACACCAGCGTAATGGCGTAGACGATGCCGAGCCACTCGACGTAATTGTCGAACTTCTTGCCGTCGCATTCGGCGACATATCGGTTCTCGATCGGGAACGGCGGTACGATGGTCGCGGGCGCCAGCAGCAGGTCGTATTTTTCGAAGAATTCCTGCGTGCGTACGGTCATGGCGACCCGCTGCGCCTCGGCGCGCTCGAGTTGCTCGACCGTGAGCTTGAGGCCTTCCTCGATATTCCAGATCACTTCCGGCTTGAGCTGGTCGCGCTTGGAGCGCAGCAGCGCCGCTTTCGAGAGCGCGAAATCGAACGCGCGCAGCACATGAAAACATTCATGGGCCTCGCGCAGGTCCGGATGGGCTTCCTCGACGATGACGCCTGCCTCGGCGAAGCGCTGCGCCGCTTTGCGGGTGATGGCAGCGACCTCGGGATCGACCGGCGTGATGCCGAGATCGGGCGAATAGGCGATGCGCTTCGGCTTGTTGCCGGAGCGCGCGGCGGACAAAAACGAGTTCGGCAGCACCGGCAGCGACAAGGGATCGCCGGGATGTTCGCCGCTCATGGCGTCGAGCATCAGCGCAAGGTCCTCGACATTACGGGCCATCGGGCCCTGGACGCCGAGGTTGCGATCGATTGCTGCAGCGATGGTATGCGCGACGCGGCCGATGCTCGGGCGCAGTCCGACGATGCCGCAAAAGCTCGCCGGGTTGCGCAGGCTGCCGCCCATGTCGGAACCGTGCGCCAGCCATGCCGTGCCGGTGGCCAGCGCCACGGCGGCACCGCCCGAGGAGCCGGCGGCGGAGCGGGAAGTGTCCCACGGATTGAGCGTCCGGCCGAACACTTCGTTGAAGGTGTTGGCGCCGGCGCCGAATTCCGGCGTATTCGACTTGGCGTAGATCACGCCGCCATTGTTTTCGAGATGCTCGACCAGGATGTCGGACTTGGCCGGGATGTTGTCTTTGTAGATCGGGGAGCCCTGCGTCGTCAGCACGCCGGCGACAGCCGTCAGGTCCTTGATCGGCACCGGCAAGCCCGCAAGCAGGCCGCGTTCGCCGGCAGGCTTCTTCATCAGCGCCTTGGCATGGGTACGGGCGCGATCGAAGCACAGCGTCGGCAGCGCATTGACCTTGCCGTCGACCTCGGCGATCCGCTTTTCCAGCACGTCGAGCAGATCGAGCGGGGTGACTTCGCCCGACCGCAGTTTGCCGACCACGGCAACCGCCGTCTCTCGTACCAGACCTTGATCCGCCACTTGCGCTTCTCCATTCCGTTTCTTGAGCCGTGGATGGTGCTGTAGAACATTTTCCGGCAAAGTGGAACGCACTGAGGCTGCTGGATGGAGATATCAGGCATGACGACCCCGTTTTCGGCGCTGGACTGGCGCAGCATGAGCCAGCAGGAGCGCGACCGTGGCCTCAACAACGGCGAACATGTGCCCGGCAGCGTCGAGATGGTGGCGGGCTGGGAGCAACGTTCCGGCGACCTGCGCAACCGCTTTCCCGCGCATATCGATCTCCGTTACGGCCCGCGCGAGCGTAACCGGATAGATTTTCTCAAAGCCGCCGACAAGGCGCCGACGCTGTTGTTCATCCATGGCGGCTACTGGCAGGCGCGCGCGAAGGAGGTTTTCACGATCATGGCCGAAGGCCCGATGGCGCATGGCATCAATGTCGCGCTGACGGGCTACACGCTGGCGCCGGATGCGACGCTGGACGAAATCGTCGCTGAAATCCACGCGGCCATCGATTATCTCACGGGGCAATTGCCTGCGCTCGGTGGCGCTGCGGGTGAGGTCGTCGTGGCCGGCTGGTCGGCGGGCGGCCATCTGACCTCGATGGCGCTGTCGCATCCGAAAGTGAGAGCGGGCATGGCGATCAGTGGCATCTATGATCTCGAGCCGATCCGCCACTCCTATCTCAACGAAAAACTGAAAGCGGACGAGGCGACCTCACGTCGTAACTCACCGATGATGCGGGAAGGCGGTCCGTTGAAGCCGCTGTCGCTGGTGGTCGGCAGCGCGGAACTGCCGCTGCTGCGCAAGCAGACGGCGGACTTTGCCGGGCATCGTGCGAAGTATGGACTGCCCGCGACCTACGAGGAAATTCCCGGTGCCAATCATTTCACGATCATGAACGAGATGATGTCGCCGAAGGGACGGATCACGACCTTGATCCGGCAGTTGTTCGAACGGACTTAACTAACGTCATCCCCGCGCAACGGCTTTGCCGTTGTCGCTGGAGGCGCAAGCGTAGCGAGCCTCGAAGGATGACAGGAACAGGTGCGCGCGGCCTATCCTTCGAGACGCCGCGCAAGGTGCGCGGCTCCTCCAGCGATAACGGGGAGCCGTTACGCGGAGATGACGGTGAGCATGTTGTTGCTTTGCGCGACGGCTACCTAACCCCACCCCGACGTATGCCCACCGTCCACCGTCACGATCACCCCTGACGTATAGCCCGACCGGTCCGACGCCAGAAACGCCATCAGGTCGCCGATCTCGCGGGCGTGCGCGGGGCGGCCGAGCGGCATGTTCTTCTGGAATTCCTTGTAGCGGTTCTCGTCGCCGAACTGGTTCCTGGCGCGGGTCTTCAGCAGCGTGACGTGGCGGTCGGTGCCGACGGGACCGGGATTGATGCCGACCACGCGAATGTTATCGGCAAGGCTCTTGCCGCCGAGCCCCCGAGTGAACGCCATCAGTGCGGCATTGCCGGCGCTGCCGCAGATGTAATTGGCGTCGAATTTCTCGCCGGCGGCGCCGATGTCGTTGATGATGACGCCGTGGCCGCGCGCTTTCATCTGCGCGTAGATCGCGCGGGTGAGGTTGATGTAGCCGAATACTTTCAGTTCCCAGGCGTGACGCCAGGTGGCCTCGTCGATCTTGTCGATCGAGCCGCCCGGGATATCGCCGGCATTGTTGACGAGGATGTCGATGTCAGCAGCATCTTTCGCGAGCTTGGCGATGTCTTCCGGCTTGCGCAGGTCGACGACATGGGCCGTGGCGCCGATCTGGTGCGCGGAGCGCAGCCGCTCGCACAGCGTTTTCAATTGCTCGCCGTTGCGGGCGGCGAGCATGACGTCGCAGCCTTC
>JBBRSX010000134.1:0-16957 GCA_038244925.1 Hyphomicrobiales bacterium
GTAAAGCCATTGCGCAGGGAAGGCCGGTGCTCTCCGCCAAACCTGTATGCTCGTGTGCGCACTACGATGCATCTATTGCACGCGAGACCGCGGGTGCGGCGCGCACCCGGTCTTCCCTGCGCCCTCTATCTCTTGGAGGGCAAACGAAATGCAAAACTTCGGGCGCATCGCGCCGCGAGATCGTGAACGTGTATCTGCCCGTCATTGCGAGCCAACGGGTCGGCGCGAAGCGCCGCCCGATGACAGGCTCCGCGACATCCGGGACCGCTCTGACACCACTCCGGATATCGCTTCGCTCATCCGGGCTACAACAATGGATTGCTCGGACAAGTAGCCGCGCTGGATTGATTCGCGTCATCGGCGATGACATAACGGCGAGCTTGCTTCACCGAATCTTTTCCCATCATCGCTTGCAAAAAGAGAAACGCCATGTGCCACCTGTGCGACGTCCGAAAATCCACCTCGCTTGCGCAAACATCCCGACGCGGCTTTCTCAGCCTCGCCGGCGGCGCTGCCGCGGGCCTCGCCTTTGCGCCGCAAGCCTTTGCCAAGGATACCAAGCCGCCGCCAAAGCCGCAGAACGCGATTTCGCCGGACGAGGCGCTGGAGCGGCTGATGAAGGGCAATGCGCGCTATGTCGACGGCGTCTCGAAGCGGCACGATTTCAAGCACGAGCGCGAAGCGCTGGCTGGCGGGCAAAATCCCTATGCCAGCATCCTGAGCTGCGCGGATTCCCGTATCGCGCCCGAATACGCCTTCGACAGCGCCCGCGGCGATCTGTTCGTCTGCCGGGTCGCCGGCAATTTCGCCAATGACGACGTGATTGCAAGCCTGGAGTATTCGGTCGCCGTGCTCGGCTCGCCGTTCATCATGGTGCTCGGCCATGAAAGCTGCGGCGCGGTCGATGCCACCATCAAATCGCTAAAGGACAACACCACCCTGCCCGGCCATCTGCCGTCGCTGATCACCGCACTGGCACCGGCGGTGAAGGCGGTGACCGGTCAGCCCGGAGATATCCTCGTCAACGCGACCAAGCGAAACGTGATCGACACCATCGCCAAACTCAAGGCCGCGACGCCAATCCTCAGCGAGGCGGTCGCGAAGGGCAAGATCAAGATCGTCGGCGGCGTCTATCGGCTCGGCGACGGCAAGGTGGAAATGGTTGGTTGAACGCTACACTTCGGTCCCGCGCCGGATCAGGGCACACAGCCCGGTCATGCGCGCGATCGGATGTTCGACGAACAGGCGGCAGGACGCCAGCGCGCCCTTGAGCGTGTCCGGCGGCGTCGAAGGATTGAGGTGCGACGCCAGCACCGAACCATGCGCGTGGCCGAGCGCGCGGGTGGAAAACGTCAGCGCATCGAGGCGCCCCTGCTGCTGCAGCGGCGCCAGCATGGTGCGGACCAGCGCCAGATAGGACGGCCAGTACGCCAGATGCCGGTACATGCTCGCGATCAGTTGCGGCTCGGTGTCCTCGCCGAACCTGTTCAGCTCCTCGACCAGTGCGGCGACTTCGGGGTCGAGCGCGTCCATCGGCGGCAGCTCCGGGATATTCGTGCCCGATGGTTTTGGCGCGGTGGCGGCAGGCGTGACGACATCGGCGGGCCGCGGTTCGTAATGTGCCAGCAGCGCGGAGAGCACCACGAGCGCCAGCGCGTTGGTGTATTGATAGCTGTCGAGCACGTTGCGGATGATGCCCTGGTCTGAGTGATCGATCCCGGCAGCGAGCAGCGTGTCGGCGGAAAAACCCGGCCAGTCCGGCAACGCGATGGTGCGCCGCACGGATTCGGCATGCAGCGGCGCCGCGCCGAGATACAGCGGCCGCACCGTCGACCACGTCCATGGCAGCGCGCCCGGCATGGTCGCGAGATTGCGCCAGATCAGATTGACGACGCTGGTGCCGAGCACTTTTCGGATGTCGGCGTAGATCTCGGCGGTCTCGCCCTTGGCGTCGGATTCAAGGACCGACGGTACGCTCTCTGCCATTACACTCGCTCAATTCCGGAAATCGATGAAAAATTTGCGTTGCGTTGTTTCGTAGCCCGGATGAGCGAAGCGATATCCGGGGCAAGTGTCGCGTTCGCTCCCGGATGTCGCTTCGCTCATCCGGGCTACAAGACATCAATTGTGAAAATCTGCCGTCACCGTGCCCAGTCCATCCAATTCCATCACCACGCGGTCACCCGCGTTGAGCCAAAGTGTCTTCACCAGACTCCCCGTCAGCACAATCTGCCCCGCATGCAATCCCTTGCCCTCGAGGGCGAGATGATTGGCGAGCCAGGCCAGGGCGTTGTGGGGATGGCCGAGCACATCGGCGCCGGTGCCGCGGCCCATCTCGTTGCCGTTGACGATGGCGCGGCCGGTCACCTCGAGCAGATCAGGCGCGGCCGATCGCGAGACCGCATCGCCGAGCACGCAGCCGGCGGCGAAGAAATCGTCAGCGACCAAGGTCGGCGCGCCCATCGTTTCCCATTTGACATAGCGGTCGTCGACGATCTCGATCGCGGGGTGATAGGCCTCGATCGCCTCCATCACCCACTCCGACGTGAACGGTGCTTCGCCTGGCGAGAGATCGCGCGCCAGCCTTACAGCGATTTCGCACTCGACACCGACGCGAACGTAATCGCCGAAGCGCAGCGACGCGCCGGAGTCATGTACGCCGTTGGCGAACACGCCGCCGCTGCAGGGATGGGGGATGTCGAGATATTGCTGCATCACCTGACTGGTGCAGCCGATC
This sequence comes from Hyphomicrobiales bacterium, assembly GCA_038244925.1. Classification (GTDB taxonomy): domain Bacteria; phylum Pseudomonadota; class Alphaproteobacteria; order Rhizobiales; family Xanthobacteraceae; genus Bradyrhizobium. The sequence goes on from JBBRSX010000134.1 coordinate 2,738, forward strand.
TTGTAGCCGACCAGAGCGCCTACTTGGGGCAGCAGCAGATCGTGCAGCGCGCGCTGAACCCGGTAGCCTTCGGCTTCGTCATCGGGCACGACATCAGGCGGAAGTGCAGCCAGCGGCGCGCGGCCACGGCGGGCGGTGGCGATGGTCTGAGCGGCCGCGAGAATTTTGTCCATCGGCGGCGGCCTTCTCTGTTCATAACAACGAGCCTGTCCGCGCGCGGCGGTCAAGCTCCGGGCGCGATCTTACTCGTCGCGATAAACCTTCTCGCGCTTCTCGTGGCGTTCCTGCGCTTCCACCGACAGCGTTGCGATCGGACGGGCTTCGAGCCGCTTCAGCGAAATCGGCTCGCCGGTCTCCTCGCAATAGCCGTAGGTGTTGTCCTCGATGCGCTGCAGTGCTGCGTCGATCTTGGAGATCAACTTGCGCTGGCGGTCGCGGGCGCGCAGTTCGATGGCGCGGTCGGTTTCGGAAGAGGCGCGATCAGCCAGATCGGGATGATTGACGTTCTCTTCCTGGAGGGTTTGCAGGGTGATCTTCGATTCCCTCAGGATCTCGTCCTTCCACGCCATAAGCTTCGCGCGAAAGTAATCGCGCTGGCGATCGTTCATGAAAGGCTCTTTTTCGGAGGGTCGATAATTCTTCAACTTTTCCAAGGCCAGCCCATCTTCACGTGCAAGGCGGGACGGAAAAGTATCCGTCCGCGCGCGCCTTATATAGCGGCGGGTTGTGACAGACAATATGGACCCTCGCGCCGAGGGACCCACCCACAAGGCCTTGCACAGGCAAACCTATCTGCCCGACCCGCCCGTTTAATAGCCAACCGTGAAACGCTGCCGGATATGGGCCGGGCGCTCGATCTCGTCGGCGAGTGCAACTGCGAAGTCCTCGAAGGAAATCCAGCTTTTCCCGTCTTCCGCGGTCAAAAGCCGGTCGGTTCCGAGCCGGAACCTGCCTGTGCGCTCGCCGGCCGTGAACAGGGCCGAGGGCGACAGAAAGGTCCAGTTCAGCTCTTTTTCGGCCCGCAACAGGTCGAGGAATTTCGCACCCTTCTCCGCCTCGGCCTTGTATGCCACGGGAAAACCGGGGGTCGTGACCAGCCGGACCCCGGGCGCCACTTCCAGGCTGCCGGCGCCGCCGACCACGAGGTAGCGGCCGACCTTCGAATCACTGACAGCGCCGATCAGCCGGACCGGGTCGCTGGCCACGAAATGCACCGAGCTGATCGCAACATCCTGGCCGGCGATCAGCCGGGCGAGCCCGGCCTGGTCGAGCACGTCGCCCTTCACGGCCGTGACGTTGGCGAGCTTTGCGATTTTGTCCGGGTTCCGGGCAATCGCGGTCACGGCGTGGCCGCGGCCGGCGAGTTCGGCGGTGATACGCGAACCGGCATTGCCGGAGGCGCCGATGACGGCGATTTTCATGGAAGTCTCCATTGGGGTTACGGATGTGGTATCCAACAGTGACTAGATAGCGAAACGAATGTAGGTGTTAAGAGAGCACTTTGGGGTCACCTAATTACGCCGGAGTAACCGCCGTGAATGCCGCCATCGCCAAAACGCCGAACCTGAAGACCGCGAACGCCTATTCGGCGGATTGCCCGACCCGCCAGATTCTGGATCGCGTCGGCGACAAATGGGCCGTGCTCATCCTGCTTCTCGTGCGCGACGAACCGATGCGTTTCAATGCGTTACGCCGCACCATTGAAGGCATCTCGCAGAAGATGCTCTCCCAGGTGTTGAAGTCGCTGGAGCGCGACGGACTGATCAAGCGCCGCGCGATCGCCACCGTGCCGGTGACGGTGGAGTATTCGATCACGCCGCTCGGGACGACGCTCGCCGGCGCCGTCGATCCCTTGCGCGACTGGGCCGAAAGCAATCTGAAGGAGGTGCTGAACGCGCAGCGCCGCTATGACGCCCAGCGCAAGGCGATCGCGGCTTAGCGCAACACGAGAAGAGATCAGAACTGCCCGGCCTTGGCCAGTTCGACTTCGACACGCAGCTCGATCTCCGACAGCACCGAATCGAGGCCGGGATCGCCGGAGGATGATTTCAGGTTGGCGGCGGCATCGCGCAGGCGGTTGACGGTCGAGGCATCGAGATTGCCGGAGAGCAATCCAAGCTTGAGATCGTCGAGCACGTCGAGCGCGCCCCTGCCCCGCGCCACCGAACGCTTGCGGCGCTCGGTCGCGTCCTCGACACCCTGCATCGCCAGCAGCGCGTCGATGCTGCCGGCTGCCTTCGGCGCCGAAGCGGCGCGCGGCTCGTCCGGCGTGGACGCCGCTTCCGGCAGCGAAAAGCCGGTCGAACTGGTCCGCCGCGTCTGGCTCGCGGGCGATCCAAGCGTGGTGCCGTTCGGTCCGTAGATGCGCATCGTGGTGATCTCGCCCCAGAGAATAGAGGCCAGCATCGCCGTTTTATGGTTAACGGCGCGTAAACGACCCGGCAAAATCTGCCGCCGGCGGCAGTTTCGCCATCGCCGTGGCGCCACGCCCGCACCAGCCTTTTGAAATATACCCTGCGATATCAATCAATTGTACCCACCGTACGGTGTGGCACGGGGCTCGCATAGTTAATGGCGGACCACCGTCATGGGAGTGACGTTGCGGTCCGGTGTTAGACTTCGAGGGGAGCACAGGATGCCCGGCATCCGTTCGGCAAGATTGATTTGGGTGAGCTGCGCCGCGCTGCTGGCGCTGGCGCTGTCGAGCCTGTCCGCGGGCGCGACCTCGCGGATCAAGGACCTCGCCAATATCGAAGGCGTGCGGCAGAACCAGTTGATCGGCTACGGCCTCGTCGTCGGCCTCAACGGCACCGGCGACACGCTGAACAACATCCCCTTCACCAAGCAGTCGCTGCAGGCGATGCTGGAGCGGATGGGTGTCAACATCCGCGGCGCCACCATCCGCACCGGCAACGTCGCCGCCGTGATGGTCACCGGCAACCTGCCCGCTTTCGGCACCCAGGGCACGCGGATGGACGTTACCGTCTCGGCGCTCGGCGACGCCAAGAACCTGACCGGCGGCACCCTGCTCGTCACCCCCCTGCTCGGCGCCGACGGCAACGTCTACGCCGTTGCGCAAGGCTCGCTTGCGATCTCCGGGTTCGCCGCGGAAGGCGCGGCCGCCAGCATCACCCGCGGCGTGCCGACCGTCGGCCGTATCGCCAACGGCGCCATCATCGAACGCGAGATCGAATTCGCGCTCAATCGCCTGCCCAATGTCCGGCTGGCGCTGCGCAACGCCGATTTCACCACCGCCAAGCGCATCGCGGCCGCGGTCAACGACTTCCTCGGCGCCAAAAGCGCCGAGCCGATCGATCCCTCCACCGTGCAGTTGTCGATCCCCCCCGAGTTCAAGGGCAACGTCGTCGCCTTCCTGACCGAGATCGAGCAATTGCAGGTCGAACCGGATCTCGCCGCCAAGATCGTGATCGACGAACGCTCCGGCATCATCGTGATGGGCCGCGACGTCCGTGTCGCAACGGTGGCGGTGGCGCAGGGCAACCTCACCGTGACGATTTCGGAAAGCCCGCAAGTCAGCCAGCCCAATCCGCTGTCGCGCGGCCGCACCGTCGTCACCCCGCGCACCGGCATCAACGTCACCGAGGACGGCAAGAAATTCGCGGTCGTGAAAGACGGCGTCTCGCTGCAGCAACTGGTCGACGGCCTCAACGGCCTCGGCATCGGCCCGCGCGACCTGATCGGAATCCTGCAGGCGATCAAGGCTGCCGGCGCGATCCAGGCCGACATCGAGGTGATGTGATGCAGTCGAGCCTGATCAACAGCACCAGCGGCAGCATGCCCACCAAGGCGATGATGCCGCTGTTCAAGGGCCGCCCGGATCCGGCATTCGCCGATGCGCTGGCGAAGGTCTCGCCGCAGGCGCAGACCAAGGCGAAAGCCACGGCGACCGACTTCGAAGCGATGTTCCTGAATTCGATGTTTTCGCAGATGACCACCGGCGTCAAAGGCGACGGCCCGTTCGGCGATACGACCGGCACCGGCGTCTGGCGCTCGATGCTGACGGATCAATACTCGAAATCCTTCGCCAAAGCCGGCGGCGTCGGAGTTGCCGACCAGGTCTATCGCACGCTGATCATGCAGCAAGTCAACCGCACCGCCTAGTCGAGGAAATCCGACATGAACCAGCGTCCTCAGGCAAGACCCGCGCAAGCGGGTCCTCAGGCAACGCCCGCGCAAGCCGCAACGATTTCCACGCCAGTCGAGGCGCGCAAGCTCGCCGAAAACCTGATGGACGTGATGAGCGGATTGCTCGGCGTCATCGAGCGCGAAACCGAACTGGTTCGCGCCGGCAAGCTGCAGGAAGCCATGCAGCTCGAAACGCAGAAAAACGAACAGTCGCGCCGCTATACGCTCGCGGTCGAGAACCTGAAGGACTCGCAGAAATACATTTCGCAGGTATCGCCGGATCTGCTGACCGCGCTGCGCCGCCACCACGACACCTTCCGCGCGATGCTGCAGGTCAATCTCACCGTGCTCGCGACCGCGCATGCGGTATCCGAAGGCATCGTGCGCGGCGTCAACGCCGAGGTTCAGCGCCGCAACATGCCGAACACCTATACGGCCACCGGACAGCGTACGACACCCGGAACGCGCAACCTCACACCGCTCTCGGTCAGCCGCTCGCTCTGAACATTGCGAACGCGAACGCGTCCGCACACGCGCGAAAATAGCTCAATTTTTCACTAAATCAGCGCATCCGCGTCAGATCGGAATTTATCTTGTTCCCTAACACGGCGTTGAGAGGTCACGGGATACATTGCGGATGACGAGGGGTTGGGATTTGACTCGCAGCAAGCCAGGAGGCTGCAATGAGTACAGATTTCAACATCAAACCGGTGGGGGCACCGGTTGCGGCGCCGATCGCTCAGCCACTGAGCGACGCGGCGCAACACGCCGTTGCGACCGTGTTGCCGGCGAGCCAAAGCGTCGCGGCGACCGACGCCAGCGCGCGCGCGGGCAATGAATCCGACGTCGTCCAGGTATCGCTTTCGAGCGCGGCTTCGAACGCTGCGGCTGCGACCGCCGCAAGTGCTTCGGTATCGAACCAGGTGGTGATCGATCGCGACGCCGCCGCCGTCGTCTATCAGGTCGTCGACAACCGGACGAGCCAGGTGGTGAAGCAGTTCCCCGAGGAAGCGGTACTGCGCCGCCGCGCCTATTTCCACACGCTCGACCTGACCAGGAATGCGCCGACGCGCCTTGGCGCGACCGACCGCAGCGCCTGAGCCGGCCCCACGGAAGCCGAAATCCGAATTGAGAAGACGTTAGCCGGGTTGGCCCGGCGATCCCGTCAGGACGCGTGCGTCGCGTAGGCCTGGTCGAGATAGGTCTGTCCGCTGGCTGGATCGTTGACGACGTTCTTGATCAACGCCGTCTTCTTCCCCGTGAGCGTGAACTTGGTGTCGCCGATGCGGAATGTATTGTCCTTGATCAGCACGTCCTGATATTTGCTGGTGCCGTCGCTCTGATAGTGCACCTTGGCGCGAAAACCCGTGACGTCCGAGACCGTGATCTTGAACGTCTTGTTGTTGGCGTATTTTCCGGTCCAGTTGCCCGAATAGAGCGCCGGATCGACTGCCACGTACGGAGTCTTCGACGGTACGGTCAGCCCCACCGTCTTGTAGTTCGCCGCAATGGTGGCCAGGATATCGGCCATGGCTAATGCTCCGTCAGCGCCTTGAAGGCGTCAGCCGCGGCCCGACAGGCCCGCCGCCAGGTTGCAGTTGATATCGATCAGCGGCTTCAGCTTTGCCGGATCCGGGTTGATCTGCATTTCGACCGTCTGCTTCATCACGAACACGCCGATATTGGCGATCTTCTGACGAACCTCGACCGGCTGCGGATTCTCGTCGGCCTGCGCCGCACTCATGAAAATCGACCACAGGCGACGGTTGAACAGCAACGCCGTATCCAGAGCCTTGCCGGGACCGGCCCAGTTCGACTGGACGTCCTGGAGTTGTCGTGCGGCCTTCAGCAGCGCCTGCGCTTCGATTTCACGAGGACTCGACGTCGTATGCGACGTGCGCGCGTAGGCTTGGGCTGCGTTGGACATTCACTAACCTCGATGGGGACGGTCCGCGGACCATGGGGCGTTAAAACTGCTCAACTTTCATACAGATCGTGCATTTAAATATGGTTAGCGGGGGTTACCAATTGTGTCAGCAGCCCGGCAGAAATCCATATTTCCATCACCATGCCCGCCATCGGTTCTCGTGGAATTAAGAACCGAGCGAAAATTCTTCGTTTGGCATCATTTCTTCACGCGACCGGTTCTGGTTCCGCGCGAAAGGAAAAACGGCGGGATTTCCCCCGCCGTCTTGATCGTTGACGTCGTAGCCTGGCTCAGCGGAGCAGCTGCAGCACGCTCTGCTGCGACTGGTTGGCCAGCGCCAGCGCGGACACCGCGATCGACTGGCGGGTCGACAGCGCCTGGCTGTTCGCTGCTTCCTCGTTCGTGTCGGCCAGCGTCAGTTGCGACGATCCGGTCTGCAGCACGTTGATCAGGTTCTTCGAGAAGTCCTGACGGATCTGCACGATCGACAGGTTCGAACCCAGGGCCGAAGCCTGATTGCGCAGCAGGGTCGAGGCGCTGGCGAGGTTCGCGATCGTCTTGCCGGTCTGGGCGTTGTCGATGAAGTCGGAGCCGTTGACGAGGTTCGCCAGGCCGAGACCCGCGGCATTGAACGTCACGCCGGTGATGTTCAAGACCGACTTGCCGGTTTCGTTGAACGTCAGCTTGAGCTGATCGCCGCCGAGCAGGTTGATGCCGTTGAACGACGCGTCCTGTGAAGTGGTGGTGATCTGAGACAGGATGTCGTTGTACTGGACCACCAGGTTGCTGCGGACGGTCTGCGACGAAAGGTCGACAACCGGCGCCGCAGCGGTGGAGAAGCTGATCGCGCTGGTGAGCGTGCCGCCGATCACACCGCCTGACGCCACCGAGCCGAGCGTCGTCGAAGCGTACTCGTTGCTTGTCGTGATCGTCAGCTTGCCGGTGGAGTCCACCGTGGCGTTCAGATTATTGGCCAGCAAAGCGGCATTGAGCTGGTCGAGGGTCTTGACCGTACCGCCGGTGCCGTCGCCGAAGGTGACGTTGACCGGCGTACCGCCATTGAAGGAGGAGAAAGTCAAGGTCTTGCCCGAAAGGCTGCCGGGCGCCGCGGAACGGCCCGCGGTGAAGCTGGTCGCAGTGCCGGTGTTGCCGTTGAGACCGAGCGAGGAGAGCGCGTTGCCGGTGCCGATGATGGAGAGATCCGCCACCGAACCGGTGGAGATCTGCAACGCACCACTGGCGAGGATGGTGGACTTGGAGATGCCCGGCGCGGTGTTCAGGGTTGCGGTACCGAGAGAGCTGGTAGCCGTCTGCACGCCGGTGGCGAGGTCGATGGCATTGAGGACGTCGGCGATGGTACCGGTCTGCAGATAAACCGTCGAGTTGCCGGCGCCGTCAGTGACGACGTTGCCGCTGACGCCCGAACCGACGGGAACGTTGCCAGCTGCCGGCGTGCCCGCGTTCTTGAAGGTGATCGAGTGGCCATTGACGGTCAGCGACGAACCGTCCGTGATCAACGCGCCGAGGCTGGCCCCGCTCGAGGTGCGCGTGGCGTTGACAGTCGTACTGCCGGCTCCGGTCGCCGTGGTAAGACCCAGCGCCTTGAGCGCGTCGGCCTTGCCGACGACAGAGAGATCTGAACCCGTCGAGGTTTCCAGCGTGATTTTGCCGGCGGCGATCGACGAAGGAGTCTGGCCGGTGTTGTTGGCGTTGATGACAGCCGCACCCGCGCCGTTAAGGACGGCGCTCCTGACGCCGCTGGCGACGTCAATCGCGGTCAGGACATCGCCGACGGTCGCGGTCGAGCTGGTTGCGCTGGCGCCGAGATAGACGATCGAATTGCCGTTGCCGTCGGTGGCAATGTTGCCGCTGACGCCATAGCCGTTTGGCGCCCCACCGGCCGCAGGCGCCGCACCAGACTTGAAGGTGACGGTGTGGTTGTTGACGTTGATCACCGTACCATCGGTAAAGGCAGTCGTCGCGCCGGTGCTCAAGCCGGCGGTCGCGTCATAGATCTTGGTCGCGGGAGTGATATTGGCTGCCGAAGTGTCCACGGCGGTGTTGCCGACCACGGTTCCGATCAAGCCACCGAGCGTCGAGGTCGGGGTTGCCGCCGTGGTGCCGCCGGCGTTGCCGGAGTACAGAACGTTGGAGGCCGCGGTCGCGCTGGTATAGGTCGTGGTACCGCGCAGGTCGGTCGCAACCGCGCCCGGGATCGTCGCGGAAACGTTCGACTTGGTGGAGTAGCCGACGCTGGTCTGCAAGGCCTGATTCGCGATCGATTTCGCGGTATCGACCAGCTTCTGCAGCGAGGTGATGCCGGTGTTGGCCGCCTGCAGGACCTGCACGCCATTACCAATACCGTCCAACAGATTGTTGATGTCACCGGCGCGTGCATCGAGCGATTGCGCGGTGAAGAAGTTTGTGGGGTTATCGAGGGCCGTGTTGACCTTCTTGCCTGTCGACAAGCGGTTCTGAGTGGTCGCTAGCAGGTCAGCCGTCGACTGCAGCGAAAGGAGGTTCTGGCGAACCGATGCCGAGAGAACAATACCAGACATTTTTCATACCTTTCTGGCGTGAAATTGAATTAGTCGCGGCCCAACCTTTTTTGATCGAGCGACAGCATACTCTGCGGCCAAAAATCTAAATAAAAAATGAATTCCGCCAAATAAGCGCCCCTCAAGGAGAATGAATTTGATCTTAATGGGCCTGGAAGGACCCACCCCGGTATTTTTACGGACGGAATGCGAGCAAGCCGCGCCACACAAGCATTAATCATCGGTTTACGATTGGTTAACCATGATCGGAAAGGATACGAATCTGCCGGCAAGGACCGACAATCATCTTCAAACGGAGAACAGGCATGGCCTTGAAAGTCGAGCTCAAGCCGCATGAGCGAATCATTATCGGCGCCTGCGTGGTCACCAACACCGATCAGCGCGCAAGACTCCTGATCGACGGCGACCGGATTCCGATTCTGCGCGAAAAAGACATCCAGACGCCCGATACCGCCGACACGCCGGCCAAGCTGGTCTATCTCGCCGTGCAGCTGATGTACCTGGCGCCGGACCCGATGGGCCACCACCCGACCTATTTCAGCCTGGTGCGCGACATCCTGACCACGATGCCGAGCGCCTGGCCCTTCATCGAAGGCATCAACAACTACATCCTGAACGGTGATCTCTATCACGCGCTCAAGGAAGCCAAGAAGCTGATCGCCCATGAAGAGAAACTGCTCGAAGACGCCAGAGAGCTGAAGGAAGCCGATCGCAAGACGGCCTAGTTCCGGGAGTTCAAGGAAATGAAAAAGGCCTCCGAAAGGAGGCCTTTTTGCTTTCTCACGAATTGCAACGGGATCGAATGGATTGCCCTGCCCCTGAGCTCAGGCGGCGTTCGCCGCCCTCGCCGCCGCCGACGGCACCGCGAACTGGGTTGAGACATCGCCGTGAAATACCGACGGGCCGACGTGATCCAGCCTGCTCTCCAGATCGGCCCAGATCTCGCCGCCGATATCAGTCCAGCGCTTGCAGAACGCAAAATCCTCGCTGAGATAGGTCCCGGTCGCCGGATCGATCATGCACTCGAACAGGGCGAATCGATTGCGGCTTCCATCGAGTTCGTCATGCGAATGCTCGCGAAAGAACTGCAGCGCTGCATAGGCGGGATGCCGGCACATCGTCTCGAGCACGTGACGCCGGATCATCATGAATCCGGTACCGGCGAAGCGAACGCGGGTAAATCCGTTGACCGCGACCACGTGGTCGGGATCTTCGATATCCAGCACGTAATCGAGTGCTGCGGAGGGAGACAACGGCTGACCGGACTCCAGCCTCCGCCTTGCCTTGTCCCAGTTGACCCGCTTGATCGGGTAGAGGCCGGCCACGACGTCCGCTTCCGATTCGATCAGGCGGAAGACATGATCGGGCGTAAAGCCGATATCGGCATCCACGAACAGAAGATGGGTCGCCGAGGGATCGTCGAGGAACAGCGTCACGAGATTGGCACGCGCGCGGGTGATCAGCGCGTCGCCTTCCCGCATCAGAACCGTCAGGTCGAGATTGGGCCTGGCGCGAACCGCCCGCTGCAAATGGAAAATCGACCCGGCATAGGCGGTCGTAAGCTGTCCGCCAAAACAGGGGGTCGCGATCTTGAGGTGAATGCGTTCGGTCATGGGTAGCTCCGAAGGGTCCGGAAGCACGCGGCACTCGTAACCAGAACGTAAATGAACGTGGTTAACGAAAACCTAACGGCTGCGGCTGGGCCTGCCTTGGCGGCCCTGCCCTAGAGATACTTCGTCAGGCTCAGCTGGGAGAGCATCGACGTGGTCTGGTAAGACGCCTGCAGGCTGGTCTGAAGCGCCAGCAACTGGCTCGCCACCTGATCCGGAGAAATCGTCTCGGTCTGGTCGACGACGGTCTGCAACATTGCCTGCGCCTGCTTTTGCCGGGCCGTCGCATCCTTCATCGTGGCCTGCGCCATCGCCATGTCGGTCTGGATGTCCTGGATGCTCTGCTTTCCCGACACCGGTGTAAGAGCGTTCGTTATCCGTTGACTGAGCGCGAAGATCTGCCCGGGGCCGTTCGTCGACGTCGTCGAGGTCGTCACCGCGGAGAACACCGCCAGCGCCTGAAGCTGCGAACGGATGGCGGTCTCGTTGGCCTGGATTCCATATTCAACCTTCACCGACCCATCGATCCGCGCCGTCGCCGTCGCGCGCGCCGTTGCGATCGGTCCGGGATTGCCGGTGTACCACCGGATGGTGTTCGCCGTGCCGCTGGTCAGCGAGGTCGCGGAGCCCAGCGGCGAACCGCCTACCCGCAGCGGCGGCGTAGCCGCGGTCGCGGTCGTGCTGAAGCCGAGTGCGGCGAACGCGGTCGTGTTCGAGCTCGAGACCGACAGGCTCGCGGCGTCGTCGGTATGCAGCGAGATCACGCCGCCACTGACGGTCGACGGCGTCGAGGTGCCCGTGATCGAATCGATTTTTTTCAGCAGCGTCTGCACGCTGTCGGTGATGTTGAGCTGGTTGCCGGTCGCGCCGGAGGCGACAAAGCTGATCGGCGTGCCGTTGACGGTGATGGTGTCGCCGGCCGCAAAACTCGTTGCCAGCGAGTCTGTGCCCGCGGCGCCCGACAACAACGTCGCGCCGGTGATCGGCGCCGGTATCGCAGCCTGGTTGTTGACGACACTGCCGGTTGCCGTTCCCGCCGAATTGAAGAAATCGTTGCCGGCCTCGATCGCCGACGCCGCCACCAGTGCGGTATTGGCCAGCGTGCCGATCGCCGTATTCAGCGCCGTGTTGAGATTGGCGGCCGTCGCTGCCGGGTTGGCGCCGATGGCGAAACTGCCTGATGGCAGCGGCGTCGCGCTCGAGGCCGTCAGCTGAATCGATTCCGACGATCCGTCGGGCAGATTGAACTGGAAGCTGACCTTGTCGCCGTCGTTCGGGTTGGTGGCGCCGAGGTCGATTGAAACACCCGTCGGCGATCCCGACGGACCGGTCACCGTTGCGCCGGTCAGCGACGACGACACCAAACTGAGCTTGAGGCCGAACGGCGAGCCGGCGACATCTTCCGCAACGTTCACCGACGTTGCGATCGGTGACGTGATGACGAGACGACCGAGACCGCTGGTGCCGACATCGGCCTGCTTGCGCTCGGCGATCACCTGCTTCAAGCCGGCCTGCGCCGTCGTGCCGTTCATGATGTCGTCCATCGACGCCACCGCCGGGGTGGTGACGGCGGTGCCCGAAAACAGATAGCGGTCGCCGGCCTGGGTATTGAGAATTCCGAGCATCGAGGCGAGCTGCGACGTCGCGGTTTGCTGCGCGATGCTCTGTCCGGTGGTGTTCAACGCCTGCGAGGAACTGTTCGAGCTGTTCTGGATCGTCTTTCCGATATCGTTCAACGCCTGCAGCACGGTGTTGGCGACACTGATGTTGGAGTTGACGATGCTCATCGTATCTTTGAAAGCGGAAATGTTCGACAGCTGCGACCGCGCGGCGATGGCAAAGCCCTCGTTGACGCCCATACCGGCATAGGTTGTCGATTTGTTTCCGGTCGTGAGCTGGGACTGCAGAACCGTCATCTGGTTCTTCAGCATCTGAACCGACTGGTTCAGGATCATGGCACCGGGGCTGGTGAGCGGATTGATTGCCATATCGTTCGCCTTACACCTGCGCCTGCAGCAGGCTGTTCATCATGCTCTGCACCACCGACATCACGTGGGCGTTGGCGGCATAGGAATTCTGCAACGCAATCAGGTTCGCCATCTCGCTGTCGATGTTGACGCCGGAAGTAGCCTGCATCTTCTGCTTCAGCGTGTTGACGACGACATCCTGACCCTGCTGCAGCTGGGTCGCGGTGGTCGCGGCGTTGCTCTGCTGACTGAGGAACTGCTGCATGTAGTTGCTCAGCGTGCCCTTGTAGGGCGTCGCCGGCGACCCAAGACCGGTTGCCGACGAGTAGCTAAACTGTCCGCTGACCAGCTGGTTGTAGAGGAAATCGGAGCGTGTGGTGTCGCCGGCGGCAGTCACGGGCGAGGTATTGTAAACCGTGAGCTTCGAGGGATCGGTGAGAATGGCCGCGTTCACCGTGATGCGCCCCGCCAGGCCCGTGAACTGCGACCCGGTCGCGGTAATCGCGCCGGTGTAGACCGACGTCCCGTCCGTGAACAGCGGCAGTTGCGGCTTTCCGTTCGCGAGCGATGTCGCGGTCGTGGTCACCGAGGCCGCGTTGACGGTCGCAGCCGACGTGCCGCTGTCGACGACGCGCAACGTCGATCCCGAGGGATTGGAGAATTGAAGGCTGGCGCCGCCGAGCGCGGCGTTCAATTGCGTCACGATCGACGCCATGCCGCCCGAGAAATCGACGCCGATCCGCTGCGGATTGGCGTTCGCGGCGTTTGTCAGCGGAAGCTGCGACGCAACGTCGACGCGAACGATCGATATCTGATGCTGGGCGCCGGTGGCGGCATCGGTGTAGGTGAGATTGACGGTGTTACCCGGCAACACGTTCGACAGGTCGACATCGAAGCCGGTCTTCGGCAACAGCGATGCCGGCGCCGCGGTGCCGGCGGTGGTGGTGTCCGACAGCGCTGCGGCCATCGACGCGGCGAGCTGGTCGACCTGGGTCTGCGCCTGGACCAGCGTCTTGTCGCGCAGCGTCACGTCGGCTGCGATCTGCCCGGAGTTGATCGAGCCGCTCGCGATCATGTCGATCGAAGCGCCGTTCGCCAGCTTGCACGAGATCGTGCCCGCGGTGGATTGAGCGGGATTGGCATTCCATTGCGAATTCGCGTTCAGCGTGCCCTGCGAGTTGAAGCTCAGCGTAGAGGCCTGCAGGCCGACGAGTTCGACGCCGTTGGTGGTATAGATCGTGGCCTGGTTGCTGCCGTTGGTCGAAACACGAATATCCATCAACTGCGACAGCTGATCGATCGCGCTGTCGCGCTCATCCATCAGGTTGGCGGCTGCGGGATCGTTCGGGCTCATGCTCTGGAGCTGGGTATTGAGCTGTGCGATCCGGTTCATGGCCGTGTTGGCCTGCCCGACCGAGATGTTGAGGTCCTGCTCGGCGTTGGTGCGCAGCGTCTGGATGCCCTGCGTCGTCGCGTTAAGCTGCTGGGCCAGCGACTGCGCGGCCTGCGCGGCCGAGATCTGCGTCGACGCGCTTCCCGAGGTCGTCGACAGCGATTGCAGCGCGGTGGTGAAATTCGAAAACGCGCTTTCGAGCGATCCGGCGGCGCCGGGCGTTCCGTAGACGGTCTGCAACTGGCCGAGCACGCTTGCCATCTGGTCGGCATAGGCGCCGCCGGAGGTCTCGGAACGCAGTTGCGATTGCACGAACTGGTCGAGCGTACGGTTGATGCCGGTGACCTTGACGCTGGCGCCGGTGTCACCGGTCCCGACCGCGACCTGGTTGACGGTTCGGGAGATGTAACCGGGCGTCTGCGCGTTGCCGACATTCGACGATACGATCGAAAGCGCGGCCTGGTTGGCGCGCAGCGCCGTCATTGCCGTGGCGAGAGAGGAACTCAGACTCATGTTTACCGCCTCAGGTCAGACGAAACTCGCCATTGCCCGGTGCCAGGATTGATCAACGGAGAACGTTCAGGAGATCCTGAACCATGGTGTTGGCCGTGGTGATCAC
>JBBRSX010000135.1:0-16699 GCA_038244925.1 Hyphomicrobiales bacterium
CCTAGTACGAGAGGACCGGGTTGAACATACCTCTGGTGTACCTGTCGTTCTGCCAAGAGCGCAGCAGGGTAGCTATGTATGGACGGGATAACCGCTGAAAGCATCTAAGCGGGAAGCCTCCCTCGAGATAAGATTTCATAGGACGGTCGGAGACCACGACCTTGATAGATCGGATGTGGAAGTGCGGTAACGCATGGAGCTAACCGATACTAATTGTCCTATTCGCGCTTGAGAGTCCCACCATCAACGACAATTCTGGGTAACCGGCATTGCAATTGATTGGGTGGATGATCGAGATGTGACGCCTGATTAAACATACCTGATTACAAGGTGCATCGATTTAAGAACCGTTTTTAGTGCGCTCGCACCGGCTTCATTGCTTGGTGGCTATAGCGTCAGTGCCCCACCCGATCCCATCCCGAACTCGGCCGTGAAACCTGACTGCGCCGATGGTACTATCGCTCAAGCGATGGAAGAGTAGGTCGTCGCCAGGCATTGTAGCCGGTGCGCGTGCACGAGAAACGTTTTGAAGAACCCATTCACATGTTTTCCCCGCTTTTGGCGGGGTCTCTGGCGCGGGATGGAGCAGCCCGGTAGCTCGTCAGGCTCATAACCTGAAGGTCGCTGGTTCAAATCCAGCTCCCGCAACCATTTGAACTTGCGATTGCAGTTCAGCAAAATCGACCGCCCTAGTTGGGCGGTTTTTTTGTGTCTTTTGAACATGATCCGGTGCGAGTAGGCCCTCGCCAGAGGCAAGCTGCAGAATCCCCGCGAGATCTCCGCGAACGTCGATCTCCATTCCCGCCGGTTTTGGGGTGAGAACGATCGCCTCCACCAGCGTGCGTAGTGCCTCCGCTGCTTCTAGGCGTTCCTCTTCGGTCTGACCCTGCAAAGCAGCATGCAATTTCTCGACGCGATCTCGATAACAACCAGCCATCTCGGGGTGCAGGAGTGGCGGCGGCAGGTCGGCCGACGCGATCACCTCCTCCAGACCCGACTTTCGCGCCTCGAGCGCGACCATTTTCGCGTTCAGTCGTTCCGCCGCGCCTCCTTTGAGAATAAGATTTACCAGCATGTCGAGGTCGCGATCGATGCGGGCAACCTCGGCCTGGGCCGAAGCGGTCGCTGCACTGGCTTCCATGCGCAGGCGATTGATCTCCAGAATGTACGCTTCACAGAACGCTGCGAACGTTGCGGGCGCCATCAAACGATGACGGAGCGCGCCCAGAACGCGCTTTTCCAATTCGTCACGCCGGATGTTTGCCCGATTTTTGCATGTGCCCTTGTTCCGCGCTGTCGAGCAACCAAGGAGATTAGTCGAGATCATCGAATAGCCTCCGCCACAGCAGCCGCAGCGCGTCAGACCGCTCAGAAGATATTTCGGACGCTTGAAATCTCTGAACGCCGGCTCACTCCCGTCGCCGGCTGACTTCATGACGTGTTTGGTCACTTCCTGTCGCTGCTTCGCTCTTTGCCAAAGTGCGTCGTCGACGATGCGGAGGTCGGGAACCTCTTGAATGACCCATTCAGTCGGGTCGTTGAGGCGCGATTGACGCTTGCCCGTGACCGGATCCTTCAGATAGCGCAGGCGATTCCATACAATCCGGCCGACATAGAGTTCATTGTTCAGCAGGCCAGTGCCACGTCTCGGGTTTCCGAGGATGGTGCTGAATCCCCAAGCGCCACCCGACGGTCCGGGGATATTCTCCTGATTGAGGTCGCGCGCTATCTTCTTTGCCGACTTGCCGGCGGCGTAGTCCCGGAGCACCCGTCGGACTATCTCTGCTTCAACCTGGTTGATCTTGCGATCGCCGCGGACCGCCGTTCCGTCTGGTCCGAACTGATGGACGACGTCATAGCCATAGGAATTGCCGCCCCCGGACTTTCCCAGTTCGACGCGGCCCCGGAGTCCCCGGCGCGTCTTGTCCGCAAGATCCTTGAGGAACAACGCGTTCATCGTTCCTTTCAGGCCGACATGGAGGTGCGAAACCTCTCCCTCGGAAAGGGTGATGATCTTCACGCCTGCATGGTTCATCCGTTTGAACAGCCCGGCTATGTCCTCCTGGTCTCGGCTGAGACGGTCCATTGCCTCGGCGAACACGATGTCGAACCGGCCTCGCGCCGCGTCCATCATCAACGCCTGGATGCCCGGCCTGAGTAATGAAGCGCCGGAGATGGCGTGGTCGGCATATTCCTCTACCACGTCCCAGCCTTGGCTTTCGACGCGCAGACGACACACGCGCAACTGGTCTGCAATCGAGGCGTCGCGCTGGTGGTCCGATGAATAACGCGCGTAAATAGCTACTCTCACGACCCAGCTCCCGCAGTGTCAGCGGCGCCGTTCGCGGTGCTCCCTGACATGTTGTTCCCAGTGT
The DNA here is from genome assembly GCA_038244925.1 of Hyphomicrobiales bacterium. GTDB lineage: Bacteria > Pseudomonadota > Alphaproteobacteria > Rhizobiales > Xanthobacteraceae > Bradyrhizobium. The sequence goes on from JBBRSX010000135.1 coordinate 2,376, forward strand.
TCGCGGGCGGCACGCCGGGCAAGAATCCTGGCAATTTCGAGGAGCCGGGGATCAGGTCCGTCGCCGCTCACAGACAGCGCCAACGCCGACTGTTCTGGCGTTGTTCCGCAATAGTGCCGCCGCGGTGACGCCATTGTCAATCGGATCGTGACGGAAGAAGCGACATGCAGAACTAAATGCGCCCTATCGCACGTTCAGCCAAATCCTTCTTTCGCAACAACAGGTTATGACATCGTTGCATGGTGTCGCCTAGCGCGTCGCGGCGCATCGTGGCGTGGCGCCGCGTAGCAGAAAGAGAAACAATCTCGCAGTCTGTCCTAACGATGTGACGCAACCGCAGACACACTCCGACATCTAGCGAGGACCTTGTTCAACAAGGTCTGGGGCCAACCCGCAAAGGGAAACGCCCCCCTGCCGCCGCGCCTGGCAGGCGCTCCGGACCACTTCTGCGGGAGTGGCCGTCGGTGCCCTCGAGAGTAAGAGTGCGGCCGCGTCGGCCGTGACGGGTTGAGGGAGGCGAGAGAGTTCGCGCCCGCCCGTCGCGGAGAAGCGCGATGGCTACGGCCCTGTCCATTCTTACCGACCCCAGACAACAGCCTGCGCTCCGGCACGGCCCTGCGGAACTCATCGCGGCCCTCGCGCTCGGCAAGGCTCCATGGCTGTGTCGCGACTGGCTGGCATCGGTCGGCGCGCTCCCGGATAATTTTGCGCCATCTCGACGCCCTGATATCGAAGAAGGCTTCCACGAGCTCTTCGCCGCCACTGGCATGGATTACTGCTTTGGCGCGTCGATCACCTTCTACTGCCAGTTCGACGACATGATCCATCTGACCAGCTGGAGCGAGGCGAAAGATGCCACCTACTACAGCGACTGGATCCACGAACTGGCTCGTGCGACCGGCGACCCTTCGCGCCTCGGCCGCGGCCTTCCGTCTGCGGTGGGACATAACGCCCATGGCGTGGAGGATCTCATCACCGAGATCGCCGCAGCGATCGTTTGCTTTGATCTCGGGATCAGACCCGGCGTCCGCCATCCGGAATGCTGTCCGATCTGGATCGCGTTGCTGCGTGCCGACCCGCAGGCATTTGCCCGCGTGGTTCGGCACGCGCGGGAGGTTGCCGTCTACCTGCTATCCCGACGCGATACTCAGGCCGAGGTCTATGCCAGGCTTGAAGCCGAGGAACTGCAGGCGGAGAGCGCGGAGCGCGCACGCGCCGCGACGGTGCGGCGTTCGAGGCGGCAGGCTGAGAGGGAGAGATGGGCGCTGCGCTTCGCGACGGTGAGAAGGTCGGGAGAGAGGTTTCCCGCGCTCCGTCATGGAGGCGACTCGTGACAAGTCTTTCAATCATGAATTCGCGCGGCGACGGCGCGCCGGTCAGCGCCGGCTACAAGGTGGATATCTCCCGCGGCCAGCGCATCGGGCGAGTGTCGTCGGAGTGGTTCTCACGCCCCGACGACGAGCGGTTCCTGTCATTGACCGCGCTCTATGAGGCTGTGAAGGGCCGGGCCGATCGAGCAACCACCCGCACCGTCGAAACGCGGGCCATTCGCGTCGATGCACGGCGTGACGATCCCGATGCCCTATCGCTTATCATGCCCGGCCGCATCGACCCGGTCGAACCGACGAACTGGTCGTTCGGCCAGTTGTGCAGCCTGGTCGGCGCGCCGGCGGGATATCTTCGCCAGCTGCCTGGCCCGTTGTCCGGAATCAACCTGCAGCACGGGCTGCAGACCCATCGCGGCGAACTGATCAAGACGTTGGAGGCAGACGATGGCCGCGTCGAGCTCCGGGCCGCGACCGGTCCTGACTATGGCCGCATCTGGGACCATGAGCTGGTCGCTGCGGTAATGAAGATCGCGGGGAACGGCACCGGCGACACGCGCTGGAAGATTCCCGGTATGCTCGACTGGTCAAGCATGATGCACAACCCGTTGGTCGAGGTGACCAGGGACAGCACGACGCTGTACGCCAGCGACCGCGACGTGTTCCTGTTCCTGGTCGACGATGCTCATCCGATCGAGGCGGGGCGACTGCCGAATAGCGATCCGGATCTCTTCTTTCGGGGGTTCTATTGCTGGAACAGCGAGGTCGGCTCGAAGACGCTCGGCATGGCCAGTTTCTATCTTCGGGCTGTGTGCATGAACCGCAACATCTGGGGCGCCGAGGGTTTCGAGGAAATCAGCATCAGGCACAGCAAGTTCGCCGCGAGTCGGTTCGCGCACGAAGCTGCCCCGGCGCTGGAGAACTTCGCGACCTCGTCTCCTGCACCATTCGTCAACGGCATCCGGGCAGCGCGCGAAGCGATCGTCGCGCGCACGGACGAGGATCGTCACGACTTCCTGCGGCGGCGGGGCTTTTCCCGCGCCGACACGTCTAAGGTGATCGCGACGGTACTGTCCGAGGAAGGCCGGCCGCCGGAATCGATCTTCGATTTCGTGCAGGGAATCACGGCCATCGCCCGCATGCGCCCGCATCAGGACGCGCGGCTCGAACTTGAGGGCAGGGCGGCGAAGATCCTCGCCAGCGTCGGATAGTGTGAGGCGCGGCCATCGACGGCCGCGGATGGGCGATCAGCTTGGCGTGGCCCGTCTCCTAGAGGGAGAGGGCTGCGCCTTGCTTCGTGACGGGTCGAGGGTCGGGAGAGAGTCTTCCGGCGGCCCGTTATGGAGAACCGTCATGGGCAAAACAGCCCCGAAACTCGTCTTGTCGCGCTCGCAGGACATTCCCTTCAACAAGCTGGTGCTGAGCCAGTCCAATGTTCGCGCAATCAATTGCGGCGTGTCGATCGGCGCGCTCGCCGCGGACATCGCGCGCCGCACGCTCATCCAGAGCCTGAACGTCCGTCCGCTGCTCGATGAAACTGGTGCGGAGACCGGCATGTTCGAGGTGCCTGCGGGCGGTCGTCGCTTGCGCGCCCTTGAGATGCTCGTGCAGCAGAAGAAGTTCCCCAAGGACGGCCCGGTCCCGTGTGTCGTGCGCCTTGTCTCAAGCGACGAGGATCCGACCGCGGAGGAGGATTCGCTGGCCGAGGATATGTTCCGCCAGCAGCTCCATCCGCTCGACCAGTTCCGCGCGATGCAGACGCTCGTCGATCAGGGCTCGGCGATCGACGACATCGCCGCGCGCTTCATGACCACCCCGGCCGTGGTGCGGCAGCGCCTGAAGCTGGCTTCGGTCTCGCCGGCGCTGTGCCAGGTCTATTCCGATGACGGCATGACGCTGGAGCAGCTCATGGCCTTCAGTGTTTCCGACGATCACCGCCGCCAGGAGCAGGTCTGGGACATTGTCTCAAAGGGCCATGATCGCTCCTCCCACAGCATTCGTCGCCGCATGACCGAGGACAGCGTGCGCGCGACCGATCGGCGCGCCCTGTTCGTCGGCCTCGACGCCTATGTCGCGGCGGGTGGTACGGTGATGCGCGACCTGTTCGAGGAGGATCGCGGTGGCTGGCTTCAGGATGTCGGTCTGCTGGATCAATTGGTCCTGGACAAGCTCGGTGCCGAGGGCGAGCGCATCGGCCAGGAAGGCTGGAAGTGGGTCGCGGTCTCCCTGGACTTCACCTACGGCCATGCCGACGAGATGCGTAGGCTCGACGGGTTCGACGTGCCGATCGACAGCGATGAGCAGGCCCGGCTGGAGGCAATGGAAGCGGAGATCGAGGCGATCGAGGCCGAATGGGGCCAAACCTCTGACGTGCCCGAAGACGTCCATCAGCGCTACGTCGCCGTACAGCGCGAGATGCGTGCCATCGGCGAGCGGCCAATCGCATTTGCTCCGGCGGACATGGCGATCGGCGGCGTTTTCGTGAGCCTCGATCATGACGGCACACTCGATGTGGAGCGCGGCTTCGTCCGGCCCGATGATGAGCCTGAGGAGGAAGGCGAATCGGAGGGCGAAGGTGAAGGCGACGGAGCGGGCGATGGCGAGGGTGATCCCGACGCCGCACCACCATCGGCCTCGATCACGATCGGGGGAGAGCCGGTCCCGTCGGCCGAAGAAGAGGACGATGAGGTCGTCCGCCCGCTCCCCGACAGGCTGGTGACCGAGCTGACCGTCCATCGCACGCTTGCACTGGGCAACGCCCTGGCGGTCAATCCGTCGGTCGCCTTCCATGCCGTGCTGCACGCGATGGTGCTGTCGGTCTTTTACTATGCCAGTCGGGAATCCTGTCTCGGCATCTCGCTGGTTCGCCCGCAATTCATGCATCAGGAGCCGCAGCTGTCGGAGAGCCCGTCCGCCATCGCGATCGATGCGCGAGGCGAGCACTGGAAGGCCGTCCTGCCCAAGGACGACGGCGATCTCTGGGAGGCGTTGATCGCACTGTCCGCCGACGACCAGGCGGCATTGTTCGCGCACTGCGCATCCAAGGCGGTGAATGCCGTTTGGGAGGCGTGCGGCCGTTACGACAATGGCCGAATCTCGCCGGCGACCATCCGGTGCCGCACCGCGCACAGCAACGTCCTCGCCCGCGCGGTCGGGCTCGACATGGTCGCGGCCGGCTGGACGCCGACGGTCGATCGCTATCTCGGCCGGGTCACCAAGGCGCGCATTCTCGAGGCGGTCGCCGAAGCGCTCGGCGAGGAGAAGGCCGGCCTGATCGGACACCTCAAGAAGGGCGACATGGCGCAGCAAGCCGAGCGGCTGCTGGACGGCGTCGGCTGGTTGCCCGAGCCGCTCCGCACGCCGGGCGATGTCGGTGGCGACGATGGCGATCCCGTCGCTCGCGAACCCGAGGCCGGCGACCACGCCGAGCTTCCGGCATTCCTCGCCAACGACGAGGATGTCGAACTGGCCGCGGCCGCCGAATAGCCGGTCACCTGCGGGGCGGCCGTCGGCTGCCCCGCCTCCTTCCCAAAATCTCGCAAGGCCCGGCCATCGCGCCGGGCTTTCGCATGTCTGGAGCATCTCCATGTCCGATCAGCATCAGATTGACGTTTCCCGACCCACCTTCGGCACCGCTGCCAACCCCTCCTGCCCCATCGCGAAATGCGCCGACGCGCTGCTTCTCGCCGCCGGTTTGCTGGTGGTACGGCTCGAATCCGGCACCGCGATCGACACCACCACCATGCGTGCGGCAATGGAAATGGCGTTCTGCGGCACCGACGCTGAAGGCGCGTGGGACTGGAAGACCGCCCACGACGCGGGCGAAGTGGCCCAAATTCTGTTCCTGCGCAAATACGGTGCCGCGCTTCGCCGCCAGTCCCCGCAGGCCGCGCTGAGAGCGATCGAGCGCGTTGCGGCGCTGGTACCGACCCACACGCGCCGTTCCGAGACGAGCGTCGCGCTCGACCAGTTCAGCACGCCGGCCGGGCTTGCCTTTGTCGCTACGTTGGCCGCGTGGATCGCGAGAGGTGATGTGCTGCTCGAACCATCGGCGGGCACCGGGCTGATTGCGGTCCATGCCGAGTGTGACGGTGCAGCATTGGTGCTCAACGAGCTGGGCAAGGCGCGCGAAGCGCTGCTCGCCAGGCTGTTTCCCGATGCGCTCATACGTCACGACGATGCGGCGCACATCGACGATTATCTGCCCGCCGGGATCTCGCCGAGCGTCGTCGTGATGAACCCGCCCTTCTCGGTGGTTGCGCATGTCAGCCGCGCGATCAAGGGTACGGCGCTCCGCCATATCGCCTCGGCGCTCGCGCGCCTGGCGCCGGGCGGCCGCCTTGTGGCGATCACCGGCGCCGGTTGCTCGCCTTATGCACCCGACTGGGCCGATGATTATGCCGCCCTGCAGGAGCACGGCCGCGTGTTGTTCTCCGCCGCGATCGACGGGAGGGTCTATGCGCGGCACGGTACCACGATCGACACGCGCCTGACGATCATCGACAAGGTACCGGCTGACGACCCGATGGTCTTCCCGCCATCGCTCGGTTCCGCACCGGACACAGCGACATTGCTCGATTGGGTGATCGCTCATGTCCCGCCGCGGACACCGTCGCCATCGACGGCGCTTGCTCTTCCCATCGTCGCAGCGGTCCGGGTCAGCGCGTCGCGCGCCCTCGCGGTTTGCGCCGCGCCCCGGATCGCCGAAGCCGCGTCGGTCGAACTGGACTTCGAAGCCATCGCCTGGGCGCCCGATGCCGGATCAGAGCAAAGTGAAGCGATCTACGAGGCCTATCGATGTCAGTCGCTGCGCATCCCGGGCGCCAGGCCGCATCCGACGCCGCTGGTCCAATCTGTGGCGATGGCCTCGGTCGCGCCGCCGCGTGCCACCTATCGTCCGCACCTGCCCGCCGGCCTGGTGGAGGCTGGGCTGCTGTCGGAACCTCAGCTCGAGTCCGTCATCTATGCCGGCGAGGCGCATGATGGATACCTCACCGGATGCTGGGTCGTGGATGAGACCTGGGACCTGGTCAAGGCAGCGCCGGCGGATGCTGAGGGCGCGGTCACTTTCCGCCGCGGCTGGTTCCTCGGTGACGGTACCGGCGCCGGCAAGGGTCGCCAGGTCGCCGGCATGATCCTCGATAACTGGCTGAAGGGTCGGCGCCGCGCGCTGTGGATCAGCAAATCCGACAAGCTGCTCGCGGATGCGCAGCGCGACTGGTCGGCGCTGGGCCAGGAGCGCCTTTTGGTCACGCCGCTGTCGCGGTTCCGCCAGGGGACGCCGATCAAGCTCAGCGAAGGCATATTGTTCACGACCTATGCGACACTTCGCTCGCAGGATCGCGGCGACAAGGCCAGCCGGCTGCGTCAGATCGTCGAGTGGCTCGGCACCGACTTCGACGGCGCCGTCATCTTCGATGAGGCGCACGCCATGGCTAATGCCGCCGGTGGCAAGGGTGAGCGCGGCGATGTCGCGGCCTCGCAGCAGGGACGTGCCGGCCTTCGGCTGCAGCATGCCTTGCCCGACGCCCGGATCGTTTATGTATCGGCGACCGGTGCGACGACGGTGCAGAACCTCGCTTATGCGCAAAGGCTCGGTCTGTGGGGCGGGGCTGATTTCCCCTTCTCGAACAGGTCCGAGTTCGTCGCCGCGATCGAGGCCGGCGGCGTCGCGGCGATGGAAGTCCTCGCCCGCGACCTGAAGGCGCTCGGACTCTATGCGGCACGTTCGCTGTCGTTCGACGGCGTCGAATATGAGCTGCTGGAGCATCAACTCACGCCCGAACAGGTGAGGATTTATGACGGCTATGCCGCCGCGTTCCAGGTCATCCACAACAATCTCGACAAGGCGCTGGAGGCGGCGAACGTCACAAGCGCGACCGGCACGCTCAACAGCCAGGCAAAGTCGGCGGCGCGCTCGGTGTTCGAAAGCGCCAAACAGCGCTTCTTCAATCACCTCATCACTGCGATGCAGACGCCAAGCCTGACCGCCTCGATCGCGCGCGATCTGGAGGAAGGTTACGCCGCTGTCGTGCAGATCGTCTCGACCGGCGAGGCGTTGATGGAACGGCGCCTGGCCGAGATCCCAACCGAGGATTGGGGCGACGTCCGCGTCGACATCACGCCGCGCGAATATGTGCTCGACTATCTCGCGCACGGCTTTCCCGTGCAGCTTTATGAGCCGTTCGAGGACGGGGAGGGGAACATCTCGTCCCGGCCCGTTTATATCGATGGCAATCCGGTCGAGTGCCGCGAGGCCGTGCGGCGGCGCGACCGGATGATCGAGCGGCTGGCGGCCTTGCCGCCTGTGCCTGGCGCCCTCGACCAGATCCTGCATCGGTTCGGCACCGACCAGGTCGCCGAGGTCACCGGGCGATCGCGCCGCATTGTCACGCGGCACGGCGACGATGGCTCCGTTCGGTATGCCGTCGAAAACCGGCCGGCATCCGCGGGCCTCGCCGAGGCGCAGGCGTTCATGGATGACGCCAAACGCATCCTGATCTTCTCCGACGCCGGTGGCACCGGGCGCTCCTATCACGCCGATCTCGGCGCCGCTAACCAGCGGTTGCGGGTGCATTATCTGCTCGAGGCCGGGTGGAAGGCGGATAATGCGATCCAGGGGTTCGGACGGACCAACCGAACGAATCAGAAACAGCCGCCGCGGTTCAGGCCGGTCTCGACCGATGTGAAGGCGCAGAAGCGCTTCATCTCGACCATCGCGCGCCGGCTCGACACGATGGGCGCGATCACGCGCGGCCAGCGCCAGACCGGCGGCCAGAACATGTTCCGGCCCGAGGACAATCTCGAATCCTGGTATGCCCGTGACGCGCTGCGCCAGCTCTATGTGCTGCTCGTGCGCGGGAAGGTCGAGGGCTGCTCGCTTGCGCAGTTCGAGGATGCGACAGGGTTGTCACTGCTCGACCAGGGCACGCTGCGCGACGAACTGCCGCCGATCACGACATTTCTCAATCGCATGCTGGCATTGACCATCGACCTGCAGAACATCCTGTTCACGGCGTTCGAAGACCTGCTCGCGGCACGGATCGAAGGCGCGATTGCGGGCGGAACCTATGAGGTGGGACTGGAGACGCTGATCGCCCACGGGTTCACTATCGTCGACCGACGGACGATCTACACTCATCCTGCAACCGGCGCGCAGACCCGGCTCCTGTCGATCGAGCGGCGCGACCGCAACCAGCCTCGCGCCGCCGCGGAAATCCTGCGGGGCCGCTCGCGTGACGCGGTGCTGTTGGTCAATTCACGGTCGGGGCGCGCCGCGATGCAGATTGGCTCGCGCAGCCTGCTGCTCGACGATGGCAGGGTCGAGGCACGGGTGCGGCTGATCCGGCCGATGGAGGCGCCGACCCTGCCACGCGATGCGATGGCGGATACGCATTGGGAGCGCGCCGACGAAGCGACGTTCAACGCGGCTTGGGACGCAGAGGTCGCATTGGTTCCCGAATTCGAAACCAGCCAGATGCACATTGTCACTGGCCTGCTGCTGCCGATCTGGAAGCGGCTGCCGAAGGAATCGACCCGCGTCTATCGCCTGCGCACCGATGATGGCGAACAGGTGGTCGGCCGCCGCGTCTCCCCGGCCTGGGTGGCTTCGATCGTCGAAACCGAGCCACCGACTCTCAAGCCGGAACAGACCTGGCCGATGCTGCTCGCCGGCGAGGCGACCCTACACCTTGCCGAGGGGCTGATCCTGACGCGGGTTCGGTCGATGAACGTGCCGCGCATCGAGCTGACCGAGTTCAGCGACCTCGCGCTCGACCGGTTGAAAGCCTGTGGCTTGATCTCGGAAATCATCTCGTGGAAGCTGCGGCTGTTCGTGCCGACGGGGGCCGACGGCGCGGATGCGTTCGTGCGACTGCTGAAGCTTTATCCGCTCCAGCGTGTCGTCGAGCGCTCACCAGCAAAAGCTGCATGAGGATGCGCCCCGTGGATAACACCGCCGCCGAGATCTCACGCCGCCTCGCTGCGCACGCCGAGGCGGTGTGCCGCCACTATCTGTCTGCCGGGAGGCGCGAAGGGCGGTACTGGATGGTCGGCGACGTGCGCAATACGCCCGGCCGCAGCCTGTATGTCCGCCTGTCCGCCACGCCCGATGGACGTGGTGCGGCAGGCAAATGGACCGACAGTGCGACGGGCGAGCATGGCGACCTGCTCGACATCATCGCCTCAACCGGCTCGCTTGAGCATCTGCGCGACACCCTGGCCGAGGCCAGGCGATTCTTGCGCATGCCGCAACCAGCTCGGGAAGATGATCAAGCTGATCGGCCCCGCCGCCAGCCGTCGGCGCCACAGGGAACGCCAGAGGCGGCGCGACGGCTGTTCGCAGCATCACGCCCGCTGGCGGGGACTATCGCGCAGGCCCATCTGCGGCGACGGGGTATCGCCGACCTCACAGGTTGCGACGCCCTGCGCTTCCATCCTCGGTGCTATTATTGGCCGAATAAGGACGATCTTCCCGACACCCGAACCGCGTGGCCGGCGATGATCGCTGCAGTGACCGATCTTTCGGACGTCGTGACCGGCGCACATCGCACCTGGCTCGACCCGTCAACCTGGACGAAGGCGCCTGTCGCATCGCCGCGCCGTGCGATGGGCAACCTCCTCGGCAACGCGGTCCGGTTTGGGAAGGCGCAGGAAATCATGGCCGCTGGCCAGGGCATCGAAACCATATTGTCGCTGCGCCAGATCCTGCCCGACATTCCCATGATGGCCGGCCTCTCCGCCGCCCACCTCGCAGCCATCCGGTTCCCGCTGGCGCTGCGCCGCCTCTATGTCGCGCGCGACGCAGATCCCGCCGGCGACACCGCGATGGCCACCTTGGCGGAGCGCACATCCGCCGCGAATATCGAACTCGTTCCGTTGTCGCCCGAGTTGGACGACTTCAACGATGATCTCAGCCGGCTTGGTGCCAAGTCGCTCATCGGTACCGTGGCGCCACAGCTTCGCGAAGATGACCGGAAGCGATTGCGAGAGCCCGTCTGCTGACGGGTCGGGGCCTGCTGCTCAGATCGCTGTCGATCGAACATCAGCACCCCTCTTGTCCCGCCGCTGCCCACGGCCTTCTGAGAGGGCGGTCGGGACGACAGGCGGTTCGCCGCCGCAATGGCGGTGCTGCTGCTTTCTTCCCCTGGCCTGTCGGCCATTCCTCGCGAGGCAAGAAAGCCTTGCCCGCCATCCTCCGCTGCGCTGCGGCTCCCATCCCGCGGTGCCCGCGGGACCGCTTCGCTTGGGCGTGCGGCGCCGATCCGCCCGTCGTCTTTCGCCGCCTGCGAAGGCCGCGATGGGCGCGGTCGAGACGAAAGGCACCACATGTCATCCGAGTCTGAACCCGAGCATCAGGAATCACCGACCAGCGTCATCCTCCACGAACTCTCGCTCTACGCATATCGACCCTTCTCCGACGAAGCAGACCCGCGGCCGCTGCCCGAGGATCGACTGGCGACCGGCGCCGTCATCGATACGTACGATGCCTTCGTCTCAGCCCTGCACGACACACGGATCGAACCGGATCTCGAGGATCTGATGTGGGGCATCACCAACGTGTTCCACCGCGCCGCCGAGCGGGTCGAGCGTGAGCTCGACGACAATGAGGTGGCGCAGCGCGACAGCCAGCGCGAACAGGATGGCTCGGAGGTGAAGTCGGTCGAACTGGAGCGGCTGCTCCGGGAAGGCGTGACCATCATCGAGCGCCGCGACACGATGGAGTTCTTTCGCGATGTCGCCATCGAACAGTTCAACCTGCATTTCCGCAAACCCTGGACCCCGCGTTCCGGGTCGGTCGCCAACCGCAAGGCCTTGACCGCGTCGATGATCGACAGTCGCGATTTCATCGCAGCGCGACGGCTTGCCGATCGCGAAGTGCTGATTCCGGCGGGTCCGAAGATCGCGCTCACCTCGGGCAGCGATTTCAACGACCACAAGCAGATCTGGGATGTGCTCGACCGTGTTCAGGCCAAGCACCCCGATATGGTGCTGCTGCATGGCGGCTCACCCACCGGTGGCGAACGCATCGCCGCATGCTGGGCCGATGCGCGAAAGGTCACGCAGATCGCGTTCAAGCCGAACTGGGCACGCCACGCCAAGGCGGCCCCGTTCAAGCGCAACGACGAGATGCTGGCGGTGATGCCGATCGGGGTGATCATCTTCCCCGGCAGCGGCATCCAGGACAACCTCGCCGACAAGGCCAAGGCACTCGGCATCCGTCCGATGGACTATCGCCGGAAAGGAGGCGGATGATTCGCGATCAGATCAATCGGTTGGTACCCACGATCGAGCATGTCGATGCCGCGGCCGACCGGCTCGACGGGAGTATCGTGCGCACGCCGTGCCTGCGGTCGGCGTGCCACGATCACCTCTCCATGAGCGGAACTATTAATGCTGAGACAATGTCGGCGGCACGGCGCTGGCGCAGGATGCGCGCATTGCGCGCAGCCTCGTCGTTTTCCACATCGACATCGTCATCCTCGAAGCGCGCCACCGCGACCGGTCCGTCGCGCCTGTAGCTCTGGCCGGAATCAGGATCGATGAAACGGTTGCGCAGGATATCGAGCACGCGGCGGATCACATCGGCGTGCTTCGTCTCCAGCCCGGCCTTGAAAGCCCCGACTGCCGCATCGATACCACCGTCGAGATTCTCGAGGCAGTAGACGAGATCGTGCGCGTCTTTCCTGAGGTTGCGGTCGTCGAACGCCAGGGCCTTCAGACAGGTGAAGCTGACGATGTCGGCAAAATGCACAGTCTCGCTCGTGACGCCGCCTCCATTCAGCAGCTCCGCCGTCACGACGACGCTGTTGTGAAAATCCTGCACCATCGACGCGTGCGGTATGTTGCATGCAGTCACTTTGCTGTCGGTGGGCAGCACTTGGATCTTCGACGCGCCGAGTCTCGGATCGTCGACCAGGAATTCGAGGATCACCTTGCCGTGGTCGACCCCGACCTCCCAGCGCCAGCTTACCTCGCTGCCGTCCTCCTTCTTCACGCGGGAGAAGCCGATATCCTCAAGATTGCCCTCAAGCGTGCGATAGGCGTTGACATCGGCAAGCATCGCCATGTCGATGACGAGGTCGACATCGCCTGTACCGGCGTGCGGCGCGACCTGCGGTGGTCTAGCCTTGATCAGATAGCGCGGGGTCAGGCCGCCGATCAGATAAACGCTCTCGCGCCATGGCCCCAGCTGACGCAGCAACGTGACGAGCACACGTTCGCAGGCGGCTGTCACCTCGGCGCCGTAACTACCAATGCCTTGCGCTTTGCCGGCCATCAGATCCCAAGCCTCTCGTGACGGAAATGCTCGGCCATGTCCGCGGAGCGGCCCGCGCCGCGCAAAAGATCGAGGTAGATTTGCAAGGGCGGCGCCAGTTGAAGCTGCCCGACCCGCTCGCCGAGCTGAATATCGGCGACCGCCCGCACCTCGATGACACCGAGATTCCAGCCTTCGCTGACGGGGTGCGCATCAAGCTCTTCGAGAACCGCCCACTGCGCCCGACCCGGCTGGATACGACATTTCAGCTGGGAAATGTTCGAAAGATAGGGCGTGTGGATTTGCGCCGCGACCTCGCCGGTCACAGCGTAGCGCGTCTCGTGATGCGTGCATATCGTATCGAGGCGTTGGCCAAGCTCGGCAACGTCGCCAACAGGTACGTAATAGCGGTGGAGCTTCGGCGGCTTCTTGCCGATGAGATATTCGCCCCAGCTGTCGAGCAAACCGCGCGGGTCGACAATGCGCCTAATCTTGTTCGGTCCGCTGCCGCGTGTCGCTGCCCAATCACGTCGTTCCAGCTCGCTCAGCGTGGTCGAGGCGGTCGACGGCGCGACGCCGGCTTCCTCGGCCAGCTCCTTCACGCTGAGCGGTCCGGTATGCTGTTCGAGCGCTGCCTGAAGGACACGTGCCTTCTGACCTTCGAAGATCGAGCCGAGCGCCTTCGACGCCTTTTTGGGCGGAGGCCGATCAATGAGGATGTACCCGGCCCGGGTCGGAAGAAAGAGCGAGCCGCCAAGGTCGAAATAGCCGATGCCCTGGTTGACCAGAATGTCGCGTGCGCCCGGAGAGAGCGACTCTGCTGCCAGCAGCGGCAGGATTTCGCCGCCGGCCGACGTCATCTCGTGGGTACCGCGACGCAGCTGAAAGATCGCGCCATGGACATCGCGCGGAAAAACGTCGCGCTTCAGTTCGACCAGCAATACGATCTGCTCGCCAGCCAGCTGCACGTCGATGACGGCATCGAGTTCGGCATGGCTGCCGATCGATATCCCGTGCCCCTGCAGCGAGGCATGCGCATTCGGCAACGCGTCGATCGCAGCGATCAACCCTTGCACGATATCGTCCTCATATTTGTAATTCGGCATATTGATTGTCCAGCGAATATGCCGAATATAGCGAATATTCGCGAATTTATCAATATTCGCTGATCAGAAAATATGAGCGGTTCCCGGAACCGGGCTTGGCCACCGAGGAAGGTCTCGCCACCGGCGCGCGGTCAACGTGATTTTTCGTTCGCAGGGGAGTCCGGCCGAACGGGAGCCGGGCGAGACGGTATCTGCCTCAATGCATCGGCATTGGCGCGATGATCGCCGGCGGCGGCGCAAGGGGGCAGATGTGCTGCAATCGCTTTTGCTGACAGGGTCTTCGTTCACCTCTTCCTGGAATCGATGGTGACACCGAAACTAACATCGCCGCTCAGATAGCGTCGCCGTCAACCAAATCGGAGGCGACCGATCCAGACCGAAATGCCGGGCAGCGGGGCCGCGCCATCGTCACAAGCCCCAGTCCGGCAGCAAGGTCCACCCCGCTCTTTAGTCGCTATCCTTGGTCCATCGCACAGCCTGATGCCATCAACCCGTATATGTGGAACGGCCCGCGTAGCAAGGTCCCTCGGCAGTCGATTCTTCGCATGGGAACGGTGCGGTCATATGTCCGGCCTGTTAGCGCGGCACATGGCCGCTGGCCTCGATGAAGTTCGCGGCGCAAGTGGCTTGATCAAG
>JBBRSX010000136.1:0-16589 GCA_038244925.1 Hyphomicrobiales bacterium
AGATCGCCGCGATCCCGGTCAGGCCCTGGAATTCGAGGCCGACCTGGGTATCCCTGCGCACCGGGGTGGCGCCGTCGATCATGGTCAGCGCCACGACGCGGCGCGGATGGTCGAGCTTCAGCGACACCACCTCGCCGACCCGGATGCCGGCGAAATTCACGCTGCCGCCCTTGCGCAGGCCCGAGGCGGAACCTTCGAAAATCACGCGAAACGGCACCTGCTGCCGGATGCCGGCGACCTTGCGATAGGTCAGGAACGCAGTCAGCGACCCGGCGATCAGGACCAGGGTCATTGAGCCGATCATCAGATTACTGGCGCGCGCTTTCATCTCAGGGCCTTGCGAAGCAGGAGGCAACGATAGCGGATGTCACGCGCCAAGTCACTTCGCCTAGGTCAGCGCGACTACGCGGTTTTCGGCTTCCGCGACGCCACGAAAACCCCCGAGAGCACCAGCGCAAAGCCGATGAAATGGAAGGCCTGTGGATGCTCGCCGAGGAAGGCGATCGACATGACGGTTCCGAACACCGGCACCACGTGAAAGAACGGCGCGGCGCGGTTGGCGCCGATCAGCTGCACGCCGCGATTGAAACAGAGATAAGCGAGCGTGGAGGGAAACAGCGCGACATAGGCCAGCGTCAGCAGGTTCGCGGTGTTGAACTGCATCAGCGGACGCGCGAACAGTTCCCAGATCAGCAGCGGGATCAGGCAGGCCGCACCCGCGCCGAAGGTGAAGGCGACGAACGACAGCGCGTGGATGTTGGGGCGTTTCAGCGACAGCACCGAATAAAGCGCGAAGATCACCAGCGCCACGGTGAAGATCAGGTCGCCCTTGTTGAAGGCGATGTTGGACAGCGTCGTGAGGTCGCCATGCAGCAGGATCACCAGCACGCCGCAAAGCGACAGCAGCACGCCGGACGCCTGCGCCAGCGTCAGCCGTACCCCGAGCAGGACCAGCGACCATATCGCCACCACCAGCGGTGCGGCGGATTGCAGCAGCAGCGTGTTGAGCGCCTGGGTATGCTCCAGCGCCCAGTATTGCAGCGTGTTGAAGGCGCCGATGCCGGTGACCGAGAGCACGATCATGGTGCCGAGACGGCCGCGGATCGCGGCCCAGTCCGCGATCAGGTGTTTCCACGCGAACGGGAGCACCAGCAGGAACGCCAGCGACCAGCGCAGGAACGACAACGTCACCGGCGGAATATGTCCGGCCGCCAGCCGCCCGACGATGGCATTGCCGGCCCAGCACAGCGCGGTGATCGAGAGCAGCAAATAGGGCTGGTTGGCGAGCCGGCTGCCCGCAGATGCGTTCGACGTAGGTTCGGAAGCGGACATTAGGGCTCGGTTCATAGCACCGCGGCCCGCCCGGCGCACGCGCCAGGCCGAAATGATCGCCCGGCGCATGTGACAGACACCGATTTGGCGCCGTCATCAATGGTGAAGATGCATCGCGATCATGCGCGGGTCGAAATGCGGGCGTCGCCCGGCGCCACCGGCCCGGGGTTGCCAGAGGTGGGGCGAATATGCAATCTAAGGATGATTCTAGCGGAGTGTCCAACCGGATTTTTCCCGGCTGGCCTGTGGTGCAAGATGACAGGTCTTGCGATGACAAGTCTTGCAAGGAATCGCGTGCCGCGTATTGAGTGCCAGTATTAAACAAAGAATTGAATGTCCATCCGACCGGTGGACCACGGTTTTGGAGCGGCTGCGGATTTCAGCAGTTTCGTCTCCCCGTGCGGTCGGATGTGGCGCAGTTGAGCTTTACAGCGGATGGGACAGATTTTTGAAAAAGCCATTGTCGGCCGAAGAAGCCGAAGCAGAAAAACGTAACCGCTTTGCGGTCCGCGCCAACTCCATTCTGGCATTCATCGAATGCGACGACGAGCAGCGCCCGAAATTGCGCGAGGCGATCGTCGAGGCGATGCTGTGGGCGCAAACCCAGGCATAGGCGGACGGCCTCTGGGCGGCGTCATCGTTGAGAACAAACGCCTGGCTCCGTCGTCCCCGCGCCCCGTGCGCAATTGCGCACTAGGCGGGGACGACGAGGGGTAGCGCTTGTCCGCGAATCGACGCAGGCCTCGACCGGCCTCACGCCGTCAGCGGCCGCGCGATTGCGCCCAGCGCCTTGACGGCGTCGTTGGGGTCGAGTTCGACCTGCAATCCGCGCTGGCCGCCGTTGAGGAACACGCTTGCGTGGCCAAGCGCGGCTGCCTCGACCGCGACCGGCACGCGCTTTTTCTGGCCGAACGGGCTGATGCCGCCGACGTGATAGCCGGTCAGCCGTTCGGCGTCTGCCGGCCGCATCATTTTGGCGGCCTTGCCGCCCAGCGCGCCCGCGAGTTTCTTCATGCTGACCTCGGCATCCGACGGTACCACGGCGCAGACCGGTTTGCCGTCGACCTCGGCCATCAGCGTTTTCAGCATCCGTTGCGGCTCGACGCCGAGCGCCTCTGCCGCCTGCAGCCCGATGCTTTCCGCGTCCGGATCGTAATCGTAAGTGTGCACGGTGAAGCTCACGCCGAGCTTTTCCAGCGCCTGCGTCGCCCTTGTGGTTTTGGACATCTGCCGGATTACTCCCTGTTCATCCAATCGCCTTGACGCGGCCACAAATTTTCGGGGGATATCAATGGGTTGGAGGTGCTCTAAGGGGGCCCGAAAGCTGCCTTCTTGCTTGCGTCAATTGCCCGCTTCCTTTATCCGGTTGGGCTGCCTTGCATGCGAACGGCCCCGGCCGTGATTTTGGCTGGGCAGAGCATGGTCCCGGAAAAGTGGGTACCGGTTTTCCGTCAAGGATCATGCTCGAACTAAAGACTAAAGCATGGTCCGGAAAAGTGGATACCGGTTTTCGGGTGAGATCATGCTGGGACAAACCAGGTTGCAGGGAACACCTTAGAAATGGCCAATGTTGTCGTCGTCGGCGCCCAATGGGGCGACGAGGGGAAGGGCAAGATCGTCGACTGGTTGTCGGAGCAGGCCGATATCGTCGTGCGCTTCCAGGGCGGCCACAATGCCGGCCATACGCTGGTCATCAACGGCCAGACCTACAAATTGGCGTTATTGCCCTCCGGCGTGCTGCGGCCCTCGAAGCTTGCCGTCATCGGCAACGGTGTGGTGTTCGATCCGCAGGCCTTCCTGGATGAAGTCGCGAAGCTGAAGGCCCAGGGCGTCGCCATCAGCCCGGACAACCTGCGCATCGCCGAGAACGTTACGCTGATCCTGCCGCTGCACCGTGATCTCGATGCGCTGCGCGAATCCGGCAACGCGATCCACGCCATCGGCACCACCCAGCGCGGCATCGGTCCGGCCTATGAAGACAAGGTCGGCCGCCGCGCCATCCGGCTGATGGATCTCGCCGATCCCGACACGCTGCCCCACAAGATCGACCGCCTGCTGGCGCATCACAACGCGCTGCGCCGCGGCTTCAACCTGCCCGAATTCGACGGTGGCAAGATCCTGACCGAACTCTTGGCGTTTGCGCCGCAGCTGTTGCCTTACGCCGAGACGGTGTGGCGGCTGCTCGACCAGAAGCGCCGCGAGGGCAAGCGCATCCTGTTCGAGGGCGCGCAGGGCGCACTGCTGGACGTCGACCACGGCACCTATCCCTACGTTACCTCGTCCAACACGGTGGCGGCGCAGGCGGCGACCGGCACCGGCATGGGCCCGGGCGCGGTCGGCTATGTGCTCGGCATCTGCAAGGCCTACACGACCCGGGTCGGCCAGGGTCCGTTCCCGACCGAGCTCAACAACGAGATCGGCGAGGAGATCGGCCGCCGCGGCAAGGAATTCGGCGTCAACACCGGGCGCAAGCGCCGCTGCGGCTGGTTCGACGCCGTGCTGGTGCGCCAGACCGTGCGGACCTGCGGCATCACCGGGCTGGCGCTGACCAAGCTCGACATTCTCGACGGCTTTGATTCGATCGAGGTCTGCACCGGCTACATGCTGGACGGCAAGGAAATCGACCATTTGCCGGCCGGCGAGGGCGCCCAGGCCCGGGTGGTGCCGATCTACGAGACCATCGAGGGCTGGAAGGAACCGACCGCCAACGCCCGCTCCTGGGCCGATTTGCCGGCCCAGGCCATTAAATACGTCCGGCGGGTCGAGGAACTGGTGGGCTGTCCCATTGCCTTGCTTTCCACCAGCCCCGAACGCGAGGATACTATTCTGGTCCAAAACCCGTTTGAGGCTTAACGGGATGTTACCGGCATGAGTGCAGTATTGAGTTGATATGGCTGATTATTACCCGCTGATCGCACGTGCTATTGCCGGCCTGGACCCCAGTGCCCCCGGCGAAAGCCGCCGTGCGCTCTACGACCGGGCCCGCACCGCGCTGATCGCGCAGTTGCGCGGCGTGCAGCCGCCGCTCTCCGAATCCGAAATCACCCGCGAACGGCTGTCGCTGGAAGAGGCCGTCCGCAAGGTCGAATCCGAGGCCGCCCAGCGCGCCCGCGACGCCTCGCGGCCGGGCGGCGCCGCGCGCGCCAGTGCCGGCGCCAGTGGCGGCGACGCCTTCCGCCGCGCCAATGCCCGCCCGCCGGAATCCGGCGGATCATCGTCTTCCGCTGCACCCTCGCCGGTGGCCCCGCGCCCGCGGCCGCCGGCGCCGCCGTCCTCGCGCGACGCCCGTCCGCCGCTCGGCCAGGACGACCCGCAGCGCCCGCAGCGCAATCTGCGCCCCGAGGCGCCGCAGGGCTCGCCGCGTCCGCAGCCGCCGCAACTGCCGATGCAGGACCCGGTGCTGCCGCCGACCCGCGAACGCTCCGGCGCGCCGCGCCGCGGCCCCGACAACAACGCGCCGCAAATGCCGCAGTCGCCGGGCATGCGCGGTTTCCGCGATATCGCCGCCGACGCCGACGATCTCGGCCGCGCCGCCGCCACCGCCAATCGCAACGCGCGAAAGACCTACGCCAACGTGCCGTCGCCCTCGCCGGAATTCGACCGGATCGAGCCCGGCATGGAAAACCGCGGCGCCGATCCCGACGGGCCCTATTCGTACGAGGAGTCGCTGGAGGAGGCGGACCGCTACGCCGCCCAGCCGCCGCAGATGCCGCAGCAGCGCTCGCGAGTCGGTATCGGCGGCGATCGCGAGCCGAAGAAGCGCCCCCGCTCCAGTACGGTGTTTCCGTTCAAGAGCGCGATCGCGATCGGCATCGTGCTGGTGCTGGTTGGCGTCGGTATAGTCTCGTATCGCTCGGTCGTCTCGATGGTGGGCGGCCTGTTCAAGTCGTCGCCGACCACCGTGGAAGCGCCTAATCCCTCCACGCCGCAGTCGAAACCGAAGATCGCCGATCGCGTCGGCCAGCCCTCGTCGTCGGAGAACGTCGCTCCGGTGGCGCAGCGCGTGGTGCTGTATGACGAGGATCCGGGCGATCCCAAGGGCAAGCAATATGTCGGATCGGTGATCTGGCGCACCGAACCGATCAAGGCGTCCGGCAACCAGAAGCCGGATATCGCGGTGCGCGCCGACATCGACATTCCCGACCGCAAGTTCAAGATGACGATGTCGTTCCGCCGCAACACCGACACCTCCCTGCCGGCGAGCCACACCGCGGAGCTGACCTTCATCCTGCCGCAGGATTTCACCGGCGGCGGCGTCGGCAACGTGCCCGGCATCTTGATGAAGTCGAACGAACAGGCGCGCGGCACGCCGCTGGCGGGCCTCGCGGTCAAGGTCACCGACGGCTTCTTCCTGGTCGGCCTCTCCAACGTCGACGCCGACCGCGCCCGCAACCTGCAGCTCCTGAAGGAGCGGTCCTGGTTCGACGTGCCGCTGGTCTACGTCAACCAGCGCCGCGCCATCATCGCGATCGAAAAGGGCGCTCCCGGCGAGCGCGCGTTCAACGAAGCCTTCGCGGCCTGGGGCGAGTAGCGCGGTTCGTCCGCATCCGCCGTCTTTGGCAGGCTCCCCGCGCATTCGGCCCCGCCGGCCATCTGCGCCGTCGGCGTTGCCGCCGAACGGCCCCGCCGCCGCTGGCCCGGGCCGGTTACCCCTCCGTATAAATGCGGACAAAGTCGGCTTAAAGCAGCAACTCCCCCTTAGGGAAGTCACCGTAGAATCCCTGATTATTGCCTGTGCACATCGGCATGACGCCTTTGTCGAAGTGGGATGATCCCAACCATGCCAGACATCCCCGCGATGCTGGAAACGCTGTGTGACACATGACTGCTGCCGCATCGTCGAACCTATGTGCGGAATCGAGCGGCCGCCCAGTAGCCGGCCCCGAGCACGACGCCGAGGTTTTCGGGCAGGTGACGGACCTGTTCCTGTCCAGCGTCGATCAGCTCAGCGAAGCCCAGATCAAGGCTGTCGACGGCGTCCTCTCCAACCTGGTCGGGCGAGTCGAGGCGGCGCTGCTGGTCGAACTCAGCGAAGCCCTGTCCACGATCGAGCTGGCGCCGCGTCAGACCGTCCGCGGGCTCGCCTGTCACGACGATCCGCAGGTCGCCACGCCGGTGCTGCGAAAGTCCAACGGCCTGGCGGAAAAGGATCTGCTTGAAATCGTCGGCAGCCGTCGCCAGCAACATCTGCTGGCGATCTGCGACCGCAACGACCTCAGCGAGGCCCTGACCGATGCGCTGATGAGATTCGGCGACGTCAACGTCTCCAATGCGCTGGCGAAGAACGCTGGCGCGCGGTTCTCCGAATGCGGCTACGCCACGCTGGTGGGACGGGCGGAGCGCGACGAAAGCCTCGCCGTCAAGGTAGGCCTTCGCCTCGACCTTCCCGGCAACCTGCTGCGGGAGCTGCTTGGCAAGGTTGCCGACGTGGTGCAGGCGCGATTCCTGACCGCGGCGCGACCGGTTGCGACCGCGAAATCGACAGGCGCCGTTGCCGTGCCCGCCGTGCCGCGGAAAAAGATCGACTACACCGCGGTCCAAAAAGAACTCGATACGCTCAATCGCACCGGCAAGCTCAACGATGGCACCGTGAACCGTTTTGCGGTGCGGAGCGAATACATCAACGTGGTCGCCGCGCTGGCATTGAAGGTCGACGTCAAGCCGGAGGCCATTGAGCCCTTGCTCGACGGTGAGCGGTTGTACGGGTTGATCGTGGCCTGCAAAGCCGCGCGGCTGAGCTGGTCGACCACGACGATGATCGTTCGCAACCGGCCGGGCTTGCCGCCACCGACCCAGCGCGAACTCGATCAATGCGTCGCGATCCACGAATCCCTGCTGCTTTCGGTGTCGCAATGGACGATCCGATGGGGTTCTGATCAACTGCTCGGCAAGAAGAGCGCGCCTGTATCGGCTCCGGCGGTTGCCGGCAAGAAGGCGGGCTAGTCGGTTTGGGGCGACGGCGGCCGCGCCCGTGGCGGTAGCTGCGAAGTTCGACCGAGCCGCCGGGCTGACAACTCTCGCGAACCGAACATCAGACCCGATGGTTTCACGCGGTGAACCGAAGCTGGTTGGCCCTTGACTCCGCCTTGACTGGATTTGAAATTGCGCAGGCCAGAATGCCGACCATGGGCCGGATCATGTCCGGTCCGACAGAGCAAGTTCAGCCTGATCCACGGGTTCACGCAGAGGTCGCCATGAAACGCTATCTGATCTTCGCCGCCATCGGGCCCCTCATCGGCGGGTTCCTGCTGCTGATCGCGACCACGGTGGCCTCCGGCTACTGGGCCGACACCAATTGGGGCGAGGCCGGTAAATTCTTCGGCGCGTTCGTCAAGACGCTGCCCTATAGCTACGTGTTCGGCATCGTTCCGGCCCTGATGATGGGCGCGGTCGATGACATCCTGTTTCACGTGCCGCGCATCAGGCCGGTGGTCCGGATGGTGATCATGGCCTGCCTCGGCTTCGTGCTCGCGGAGTTGCTCTACGGTTCGCGCGGGCCGGACACCGGCGCGTTGCAGTTCGTGCTGTACGGCATCGTCGGCCTGACGCCCGCAGCGATCTCGTCCTGGCTCGCGCACAAATATGCCGACGAACCGCAGCCGGCGCATTTGACGTAGGATGGATGTTCGGGTTGTGCGAGGCGGAACCGGTCAACGCGCCGTCGCGGGTAAAGACGAGGCCCGGAGTGCCCCCCGGAAATCCGGGCCTCGTAACTGCGGCAGTCCATCCCCCGGCGCGATCGCCGAATGCATGTCCCCGACTGCGGCGTCGAACTTGTAGGTTGTGTTCTGCGATCTGGCTAACCCGTATGATTACGGTGTGGATGATGCAGCGGATATCGGTCGACTGCGCGTGCCGGACCTGTTGGCTCGCAAGGACGAAGTTGAGAGAATGCGTGCGACAAAGTAACCCGACGGGCAAATCAGTTGGGATGCCAGAAACCTGTCCAGCCCTTCGCGCAAAAATATTCCGCTCGCCTCGTCGGGCAAATCATCTTTATGACTCCCGCCATCCTGTCCCACCAGAGGGGCGTAGGCCATCGTCGCAGACGTTGGGGCGGGGAGCGGTGGACGCGGCGGCACGAAGACGAACGGGCTGTTGGGTACGGTGAAGTCGTGAGGGTCCGACGCCCCGGTGCTGGCGTCAAGTTTGCGCGGTTCATTCAGCGCGGCGATGGTGGCAAGAAAGCCGGTCACCAGGACGACCACGTATAAGCCGTAAAGCCATTGCGCAGGGAAGGCCGGATGCCTCCGCCAAACCTGTATGCTCGTGTGCGCCATCTTGTTGCGTCTATTGCACACGAGACCGCGGGTGCGGCGCGCACCCGGTCTTCCCTGCGCCCTCTGTTCTCAGAGGAGCAAGGTTTCCAGCAAAACTCCGGGCGCATCGCGCCGCGAGAACGCGAACGCATGTTTTGCCGTCATTCCGGGGCGCGCGAAGCGCGAGCCCGGAATCCATGCTCCCGATCGTGGTTATGGATTCCGCGCCTGCGCCAAAAGGCGCATCCTCAGGTGCGCGACTGCGCACCGGGGAATGACGGAGTAGGTATCGTAGCCCGGGATGAGCGAAGCGAAATCCGGGACAGATCTCACACCGCCCCGGATATCGCTGCGCTCATCCGGGCTACAAGGTGAGAGCGATGTCATGTCACGCGGTGAGACGCTGCAAACAAAAACGGCGGACCTTTCGATCCGCCGCTGATGTGATGCAGTACGGTTACGTCACCGAATACTCAGGTCCCGTTGGCGCGGCAGCGGCCGTAGGGGCCGAGGTACCAGCCGCGCGGGCAGGCGTGTGCGGCGGGGTTGGCGTAGTTGCGGCGGCATCCGCCGTAGGGGCCGCGGTGCCAGCCGGCGCCGCAGCCGCCGGCGACTTCGATCACGTCGCTGTTGGCGGGGGAGGCGGCCGGCGCCAGCGGCATGGCGTTGGCGCCGCCGACGAGGCTGGCGAGAACGAAGGCGGTGGCGAGCAGTCTGTTCATGAAGCGTCTCCGGGTGTGCGGATGAATGCGTCAGCGGCCGGCGAAGGCGATGCCGGCGCGGACCTCGGCGATGGCCTGGTCGATCAGGCCGAGCGCCTTTTCGCGATGGCCGCCCTTGTTCGGGGTTGCAGCGGCGAGCTCTGCGCGCGCCGATTGCAGCAGTGTGATGGACTCACCCATGTGCGGCTGCGCGCCGATGGCGTAGCCGATGCCCACGCTGGCGGCGATCGCGGTGCCGAGCAGCGCCTTGCGGGCGAAAGATGTCGTCATCTCGTGGTCTCCTCTGGGTTTTTTCAAGCGCAGGCCAATTCGGCTGCCGGCCGGCGGCAGCCTTCCGGCGGCCACGGCCGCCGCATCGGTAAGCCCGCGCCGGTGCGCCGTCTTGGACTGGCGAGCGCCGGAGGCGGGCGGCCTTGGACTGTCCGGCGCTATCCCTTCACGGCGGCGTGTGCTTCCTTTCAGTGTCCTGCCTTCATCCAGCGTTCATCCGGCGGCAGCCAGACTGCCCCGCCTCACCAGATGCTCCCCCGCCGATGCCCGTGCTGAAGAAAACGCTGTCGACCGACATGCTGCCGCGGGGCTTGAGCGAGCGGCAGCGCTTCGTCGCCTTCGCCGAACTGTTCGAACATTTTTCCAACACCGGCGAACTCGATCCGGCCGAGGACGTGCCGTTCCGCGCGGCGATGAATTCGATCCATATCGGCACCACCATGCTCGGCCGCTGCGACGGCACCTTCACCACGGTGCGGCGCGAGAAGCGCCAGGTGCTGGCGACCAACGACGACCGCTATTGCCTGGCGCGCAACACCGGCAGCCTCGAGGCGCGGGTCATCCATCGCGGCCGCGAATTCGTGATGCGGCCGGGATCGATGGTGCTGCTGAAGCTCGACGAGCCGTTCTTCTCGGCCGACGGCGCCAGCGAAAAGCGTTTCACCAATGTCCATCTGCCGATGGCGACGCTGAAGGCGATGGTGTCCGGTGTCGACGATCTCGTCGGCCGCGAACTCGCGCCCGGCGGCGCGTTGTCGCTGGCGATGGACTACAGCGATCTGCTGCTGCGCCACGCGAGCGCCGTCGACGAGGCCGGCTTTGCCATCGCCGCGCATCTGATGGATCTCGCCGCGCTCGGCCTCGGCGCCCGCGGCGACATCGCCGCCGAGGCAAGGCGCGGCGGGGTCCGCACGGTCAGGCTCAAGGCGGTGTTGATGATCCTCGAAGCGCGCTTCACCGAGCCGGATTTTTCCGCGCAAAAGCTTGCCGCCGCCGCCGGCCTGTCGGAGCGCTATGTCAACGAATTGCTGTACGAGGCCGGCGCCAGTTTGACGTCGCGGCTGCTGGAATTGCGGTTGCGCCGGGCGGCGGAATGGCTGGCGCAGGCCGGCGACCGCCGCATCAGCGACATCGCCTTCGACTGCGGCTTTAACGATCTGTCCTATTTCAACCGCTGTTTCCGCCGCCGCTTCGGCCTGACGCCGTCGGCGGCAAGGGGGCGGTAGAGCGGGCGTTAAGCGATATTTTGACGCAACTTGCGCCTCGCATTGGCGTTACCATCTGATGACCATGTCAAACGAAGATATTTTTACCCCGCCGCGTTCCCGTTCCGAACGGCCTTCCCGAGGAACTTCTCAGGGGCCGTTTCGCGAACGCGCGCAGGGCCGTGGCCCCGTGATCGACCAAGACGGGCGCGAAATCCCCGCTGCCGGGCTGCGTTCGCAGTTCGACGGATTTCGGTTCGATTTCGGGCAGGCCGGGGCGAATCCGTTCGCCAACCTCACCCGCGAGCAGCGGCTGGCGCGGCTGGATGCGATCGCAAAGCTGCTCGACGTCGCGTTCATCCTGCCCGGCACCAACATCCGCTATGGCATCGACGGTTTGATCGGGCTGATCCCTGTGGTCGGCGACATCATCACCACGGCGATCTCGCTGTGGCTGGTGCGCGAGGCCCGGGCGCTTGGCGCGCCCTGGCACATCACGGCGCGGATGCTGGCGAATGTCGCGGTTGACGGCGTGATCGGCATCGTGCCGATCGCGGGCGATGCCTTCGACGTCATGTTCCGCGCCAACGTCCGCAACGTGCGAATGCTGAAGAATTGGATGGACCGCCAGCCCCGCGCGTGACCCCGAAAAGCCGAGCGCAAAGAAAAGTGCCCCCGGACCGGGTCCGAGGGCACATCGATTGGAGATACGAAGATGTCAGGCGGCGTCGGCATCCGCAGGAGCAGGTTCGGGCGCACGGGGGCGACGCTCCAGCGGGAACGCTTCGCTCTCGTACAGCGTACGAATGCCGCTCTGGTCGAAGCGCGCTTCCTCGACTTGCAGATAGGCACCGTTCAGCGAGTCCGCCGGCAATTCCTCGATCGCGAAGCGAACCGCTTCGGCCGCGGTGCCAAATCGCCGATAGGCAAAGCCAGCCCGCTTCTTCTTGCGGATCGCGGCGGGGAAGAGTTCGGCGGCGGTATCGTAACTGAAGGGACGCATGGTCTCTGACCTCAATCTTTTTGGCTCTTGCGTGGAGCGAATGTGGATTGGATGACGGTGGGCCGCATCCCGGCGGCGCGCCGTGCTCGTCATTTCGACCCCCAATATAAGCCTGTTTGACAGAAATGCGACTCCTGAAGGAGCTCATCGGGGGTGATGATGAATCCACGCATGGCTACCGAGGCTTTGAAATAAAGCCAGTAATTTCAGCCATTTATGTGGTTTATAGCTTGCCGAGCAACCACAGGATGATCAGCACGATTAAAATCACGCCGCCGAGCCCCATCCCGGAATGGCCGAGACCATAGCCATAGCCGCCGAACCGGCCCGAAAAGCCGCCGAGCAGGAAAATAATCAGGATGATGATGAGTATTGTTCCAAGCGACATGGCACTCTCCCCGACAGGTCGCGGGCGCCTGCGGAAACGCCCCGCGGCCCGGAACAAAGCATATTCCGGGCCGCGAGTCCTTGGTCGATCCGCCGAATTCTAATGGAGGTTGTCATTCCGGGGCGCGAAGCGAACCCGGAATCTCGAGATTCCGGGTTCGATGCTGCGCATCGCCCCGGAATGACGACTACGTCGTCATTTCTTGCTGTCGTCGATCGGCAGCACCTTTAGCGGCGTCGCATACGGCTCGACGCGGAGCGAGTCGGTCGCGAGCAGGCCGATTTTACGTAGCGGCGCCTGTTCGAGGTCGCCGGTCGAGGATTTGTGGACCGCATATTGCCACACGCTGATCGAGCCCTTGGCGACCAGCATCTTGGCAATGCCGCCGGCGTTCTTGCCGTCGACCTGCGCCAGATCGTCGTCGGAGATCCCGATCACGATCTCGTCCTTCTGGGTGATGACCTTGAACAGGGAAACCTTGTCGGCGGCGAGGGCAGGCTCGATCACAACGCTCTCCATGATGAGGGCTGCGAGGCCGAGACCGAACAGCAACCGTTTGGACATGTGCATCTGTATTTCCTTGTGCTGGTTGCGGGGCCAAACCAGCACATGCAAAGAAAAACCCCGCGCGACCAGTTCTTGGTCGCACGGGGCGGGACGTACGTTCGAAGGAATTCAGAACTATTTCGGCTGCAGCTTCAGCGAGGCCGAATTGATGCAGTAGCGCAGGCCGGTCGGGCCGGGGCCGTCGTCGAAGACATGGCCGAGATGGCCGTTGCATTTCGAACACAGCACCTCGGTGCGGACCATGCCGTGGGTGACGTCGCGTTCCTCGTCGACATGGCTGTCCACGGCGGGGGCGGTAAAGCTCGGCCAGCCGCAGCCGGAATCGAACTTGGCGTCGGACTCGAACAGCGTCTGGCCGCAGCCGGCGCAGGTATAGGTGCCCTTGCGGTGCTCGTGCTCATATTCGCCCGAGAACGGCCGCTCGGTGGCCTTCTCGCGCAGCACCGCATACTGCATCGGCGACAGCTCCTTGCGCCACTCGGCCTCGCTCTTCTCGACCTTGGCGGATGTCGTCTTGGTGTCGGACATTTGTCCTCCTCTGATCATTGCCGGTCAGTTGGTGACCTTCACGCTGCTCACCAGCGTCGGCTTCTCGATGTAGTTGTCCGCGAAGATCTTCTTCAGGTTCTCGACCTTCGGGATGTCGTTGTAGGCTATATAAGGCTGGTTCGGGTGCAGCGTCAGGTAGTCCTGGTGATAGGCCTCGGCGGGAAAGAACGCCTCCAGCGGGCCGATCTTGGTGACGATCGGCTTCTTGTAGACCTTGGCAGCGTTGAGCTGGGCGATATAGGCCTCCGCGACCTTCTTCTGCTCGTCATTGGTGGTGAAGATCGCCGAACGATATTGTGTGCCCGAATCCGGGCCCTGGCGGTTCAACTGGGTCGGATCGTGCGCGACCGAGAAAAAGATCTGCAAAATCTTGCCGTAGCTGATCTTCTTCGGGTCGAACTTGATCTCGACCGATTCCGCGTGCCCGGTGGTGCCGTTGGAGACCGTGCTGTAGTCGGCGGTGGCCTTGGCACCGCCGGCGTAACCGGACACGGCATTGACCACACCCGCGGTGTGCTGGAACACGCCCTGGACACCCCAGAAGCAGCCGCCCGCGATCACGGCGGTCTGGATGCCACCGGCGCCTTGCGCGTCGGCGGTTGGAGCCGGGATGATCACGGCATCTTCCGCGGCCAGCGAGGGGGCTGCGGCGAACGCGGCAATGGCCAGCGCGCCGATGGCGGCAGCGCACAGCGAAAGGCGGCTGAATTTGCTACGGGACATGATTTCCTCGTGGGGTGAGCGGATTGGATGTCAGTTTAGACCGGGAACCGGGTTTCGCAATTGCTATGGCTTTCCCCGATGCTCCTAGATACGGCAGACGGCTGATATTGTTACGGCCCATCCCACACGAGTTCGTGAATAATAAGCGTATAGGTGCAAGGTGTTAGGGCGGGGACGGCGCCGCGCTTGACCCGGTCCGGCGCGTTCCCACAATGAACCGGTGGTCGTGTGCCGCGACCAAATTTGATCTGCTGGAGCGTTTCGCGAATGTTGCGCGCCTTGTTCGTCGCTCTCGTCACGCTCGCCGCCAGTCCCGCGCTGGCCGCCGGCGATATCGACGCCTGCCGGGATTCCACAGCGGAACCCGCCGCCCGGCTCGCGGCCTGCGAGACCGTCATCGCCGACGACAAGATCACCGGCAAGACCAAGGCCTCCGCCTTCTGGGTTCGCGGCGACAGCCTGATGAAGAAGCGCGATTACGACAACGCCATCGCCGCTTTCAGCGCGGCGCACGACGCCGACCCCGATAACGTCGGCCACCTCAATTCGCGCGGCATCGCCTATATGAGCAAGGGCGACGACGAGCATGCGCTCGCCGATTACGATCTCTGCCTGCAGATGCGTCCGAATTTCGGCAATGCCTATAACAACCGCGGCATTATTTTCCTGCGCAAGCTCGACTTTCAACGCGCCTTTGCGGAATTCGACTCCGCCGTCAAATCCGGCGCGAGCGGCCCAAGCCGCTACCTCCACCTTTACAACCGCGCGCGTTCGGAAACGCTGCTTAGGCAATACGACGCCGCGCTCGCCGATTTTTCCGAAGCGCAGAAGCTCAACGCAGATGGGCCGCAGGTCCCGACGGGCCGCTGCATTGCCTATACGGAGATGAAGCGATTCGACCAGGCGCTGGCGGACTGCAATGCGGTGCTGGCGAAAACACCGAAAAGCGTCCACGTGCTGACCAGCCGGGGCAATGCCTATCTTGCCAAGGGTGACCTCGACGCTGCCATTGCCGATTACAACGAGGCGATCAAGATCGCGCCGAACAACATCCGGGCGCACGCGGGGCGCGGGCAATATTACGAGAAGAAGGGCGACGCCGCGGCCGCGCGCTATGATTACCGCTCCGCGAGCGCCGCGCTGACCAAGGTCGACGATACCGATACCGCGGTCGCGCGGCGGCTCGCACGGGATCGGCTGGCTGCGATGGTCGCAGCTGCGCCGCCTCCCGCTTCGTCTGCCAAGCCAGGTCAAGCGAAAGGCGCGATACCGGCGGCGCTGGCTGGTCCGCGCAAGGTCGCGCTAATCGTCGGCAACGGCGCCTACAAGAATGTGCAACAGCTCGACAACCCGCCGAAAGACGCCAGATTGATCGCCGAAACTTTTCGCGGCCTTGGCTTTGCGACGGTGACACTCGCTCCCGATCTTACCCGCGACAAATTCTTCGCGGCGCTGCGGGAGTTCGGCGCGGAGGCCGAAAAATCGGACTGGGCGGTGGTTTATTATGCCGGTCACGGCATGGAAATCGGCGGCATCAACTATCTGATTCCGACCGACGCGAAATTGGCGGCCGACCGCGATGCGGAGACGCAGGCTGTCGCACTCGAACAGGTGATTGGTGCGGTCTCCGGCGCCCGCAAGCTGCGGCTGGTGATGTTGGACGCCTGCCGCGACAACCCGTTCGAAAAAACGATGCAGCACAGCATCGCGTTGAAGCTGGTCAGCAAGGGCCTCTCCAACATCGAGCCGGAAGCAGGTTTCATGGTGGTCTATGCCGCCAAACATGGCGAGACCGCGCTCGACGGCGATTCCGCCAACAGTCCGTTTGCGACGGCGCTGGCGCGCGACATCAGGGAACCGAGAGTCGAAGTGCGAAAACTGTTCGACATCGTCAGAGACGATGTCTGGACTGCGACCAAACACGCGCAGCAACCGTTTACCTACGGCTCGCCACCCGGCCGCGAGGATTTCTACTTCGCGCCGGGGAAGTGACCGCGCTTGCGGTCATTCCGGGATGGTGCGTTAGCACCAGACCTCAGATGTGCTATTGCACATCGGGGAATCTCGAGGTTCCGGGCTCGATGCTTCGCATAGCCCCGGAATGACGGGTCGTTTCGTCACACCACCACGCTCAGCCGCTTCGCCGCGCGGGTAATGCCCGTATAGAGCCACCTTGCCCGGCTTTCCTGGAACGCAAAACTCTCATCGAACAGCACCACGTCGTCCCACTGCGAGCCCTGCGACTTGTGCACGGTCAGCACATAGCCGTAGTCGAACTCGTCATAGGGTTTGCGCTGCTCCCACGGAATGGTCTCGATCGCGCCGCCGAAGCAGTCGCCGCGCACCGAGACTTTTGTGACCTTGTGGCCAAAGTCCTCGTCCGGCGAGAGCCGCATGGTGATGATCTTCGACTTCGACTGCGCGCGTGACTTCACCCGCCACAGCCCGCCGTTGAACAGGCCCTTCTTGCGGTTGTTGCGCAGGCAGACCAGCTTGTCGCCGGCGACCGGCAACGGATCCTCGATGTTCTGCTTCTGCCGCACCCGCATGTTGTAGGCGCGGCGGGTGTTG
>JBBRSX010000137.1:0-16557 GCA_038244925.1 Hyphomicrobiales bacterium
ACGGTCGGGTTCCTCATGTTCGGGGGCGCGGCGATGATTAGCTTGCCGCTGGCGGCCGCGGCTAAAGTCGCGGAATCGATCCTGGCGTTCCTGCTATACCGCAAGCCAATGGCGATGTTGATCGGCGGCCCGGCCGGAGAGCTACGCCGCGTCCATCGGGAAGCGCTGCTACTTAGCGTCGCTGCGATCTTGCCGTCTTTCCTGCTCATGTGTTGGACCCGCTGGTCGGCGCTGACATCTTTGCCGGCGGTAATTGCGTCTGTTGGAATGGGCGGTTTGTTATGGACCGCGCTCCTTTGGCGACTCCAGCATCCGATCGCCGTGGAAGTCGCTCGACTGATTCATCGGAGGCCTTGATTATCGCTCTTGCTCACGGTCAGCTCTCAGCCAATCGCGCGGTGCGCCGCGGGTCAATATTCGGCGGTACATTGGGAGTTTGCGCACGACGTAGAATGGCAGCCTCGCGAGAGCGCCAAGCGACGCATAGGGTCGACCTTCGCGAAGCCAAGCCAGGATAACCGCCAGTCCTGCCATGCCCGATGCTAACATTATGGCGACAAACGGATAGGCGCTGGCGCCCAAAACGGCGGCTAGGCCCGAGATCACTACTGCGCCGACGTCCAGCAAACCAAGCAGGACGAGCGGCGGGATGCAGAGGTCGACTGCTCCCACCAAGCCTCGGCCATCGAACTTGGCGATGCTTCGCCCAAGCCCGCGGAGGCCGGCGGGAAGTCCGTGCTTCATAAAACCGCCTTCCCACCGCTCGCGCTGCTGCAAGGTACCTTGAGCCGAAGCGGCTGGGCTCCACACTGTCGCGCGCTCGACCAAAACGGGCGCATGTCCACGCGCGGCCAGCGTCAGGCCTAGGTCGAGATCCTCTACGATACTGCCGCCCCCGAGATCGGCGTCCGCGAACAACTGCCATGGCATCGCCATGCCGGTTCCCGTCAGATGGACGCGTCCGGCCAGACGCTGCAGCCCGCGTTGCCGGACGAGGTTGCGGAGCATGAACGCGAAGTTGGACATCTGGACGAACGGCGCGGCGGTCAGGTCCGGTCGCAGTAGATTGATTGCCTGCACCGGACGCGTTCGCGTCATCGCTGTGTCGATCAGCGCCGCAATGCTTGCGCGATCGATTCTGCAATCGGCGTCGATCACCAACACGACTGCCGGCGGATCCTTGGCAAGCGCGTCGCGTGCGAACGCGAGGGCGTGTCCCTTGCCGCGAGAGGAAGGATCGTTGCGGACGATACAGCGCGCGCGACCATCGCGAGCAATCTCTGCGGTCCGGTCGGTGCAATTGTCGGCGACCACCAGCAGGTTGGCGATGCCCGCTGCCTCGCTGCCGATAGCGGCGATCGTTGCCGCGATCGACGCCTCCTCATTGTGCGCGGGGATGATGACGATTGCCGATGGCGGGGGGCGCTTGCCGGCATTGCCGAGGGTAGGAAGTGGACGCAGGCCCGCGGCGACTTCAACCGCGAAGCTGATCGACAGGATGACTGGCGGGACGCTGATAATCGCCAGCATTGCGTCAAGCACGCCCAACTCCGCCAAACTCTGTCTGGAAATTTTCCACCGATGACCCTCGCGTTACATCGCATTAACCTTGCGGCGATAACAATCGCCAATTAGCCTTCAACTGCTAAACGGTTTGCCAATTGCCCATTGTATCGGATTTCAATGCAACACGCGCTCATTAAGCTTCAGCGGTCAGGCTGGCGTACGATCGATTTGCCGCGACTGATCATGGTCCTTGGTTTCGCGGCGATCATGCTGCCGACGATGTACGATGTCGCGCGGCTTACCTGGACGACCGAGCAGGGTGGACACGCTCCGATCATTCTTGCCACGGGGCTGTGGCTGCTGTGGCGGGAGTCCCGCGGGGTTGAAGTGAAACCGCCCGTGGGATGGATCGGCCTTGCATTGCTGGTTCCCGGGCTAGTTGCATATGCGATCGCACGGATCACCGGCATCCTCGAGATTGAAGCGTTCGTCATGTATGGTTGCGTGGTACTCGCCGCTTACTCTCTGGTCGGCGGAAAGATGATCAAGGCGTTATGGTTCCCGATTCTGTATCTCGCGCTCGCCTTGCCGCCACCCGATTCGGTGGTTGCCGCGATCACCCAGCCAATCAAGATCGCGATCTCGAGCGCTGCGGTGCAGGTGCTCCACCTGCTTGGCTACCCGATCGCGAGCTTGGGGGTGACAATTCAGATCGCAAACTATCAGTTGCTCGTGGCGGCCGCGTGCGCCGGCCTTAACTCGATCATCACTCTGTCGGCGATCTGCTTGTTCTACACCTACCTCCGCCACAAGTCGGACTGGGTGGCCTTCCTGATCGTGTCGGTATTCATTCTTCCGATCGCGGTTTTTTCAAACTTCGTCCGGGTTCTCATCCTGATTCTGGTGACTTATCACCTCGGTGAGGCCGCCGGACAGGGCTTCCTCCACGATTTCGCGGGACTCACGGTGTTTGGAATTGCGATCATGACGATCTTCGCCATCGATTCGCTGGCCAGCAACATACGTGAGCGTCGGAGTGTTGGTCGATGAGCGGATCGGACCAAACCGTTCCAGGCGGCCGTCCGCGGAGCCGGCGCGAACTGTTGATTGGGTCATTGTTCATCGCGGCCGCAGGGACGACGGCCGCAAGAATGCCTAACCGACCGCTCAACTATCTCGGCGACAGCAAGCTCGATGTGATCGTTCCAAAGACGATTGGACGATGGAAGTTCGTCTCCAGCAGTGGCCTGGTGGTGCCGACCGAAGATCAATTTTCGCTGACCTTGTACAGTCAACAGCTGACCAGGGTTTACTGGGACGGCGTAAGCGCCCCGATTATGCTACTGATCGCAGCCGGCAACGAACAGACTGGTTTCCTGCAAGTCCATCGGCCCGAAATCTGCTACTCGGCCGCCGGTTTCGACATCGGCCAGATCGAACCGAAAACAGTGGCGGTTGGGGACGGACGCCAGATTATCGCCAATAAGGTGCTCGCCACGCGCGGTGGACAATCGGAGTGGTTGTTATACTGGACGCGTGTCGGAACGCAGATCCCCTCCAGCTGGGCCAGGCAGCGGTTAGCGATAGCGATGGACAATCTTCACCAGATCATCCCCGATGCAATGCTCATCCGAGCATCGACGATCATGCCCAATGGAGACGAAGCCGAACGCGTGCTCGGCGAATTCGTCCAAGCCATGATCGCTTCGGTCGCCCCGCCGCTCCGACGCGCCTTCGTCGCCTGAAGACTAGCGCGGCCAGCCCGGGATCGGACGCAGGTAATAGAAAATGTACAGGATTGTTGCTCCGAGAACGAGGATCGCAAGGGGAAGCATGCCTTCGTTGCCGAAATAATTGCCGACCGCGCAGCCGACGCCACCGACCAGATAGGGGATGATGGGCTGATCGGGCTCTTCGTCGCTTGTGGAGGTCGAGCGGTGGATAAACAGGACGATAAGTCCGGCAAATAGAGCCACCGATACCCAGTCATATACGGTTTCCATCAATAAGCCCCGGTAATGCTTGCGCCAGCGACGGAATATGGCATGGTCGGTGCCGTAATGTCTAACAGGATGTGAGTTGGTCCATTGAAGTATCGCATCGCAGCAATTTCCGTTGGCATGATCATGCTTGCCGCCTGTGGCCATAAGGCCGAAGGACAGACCGTCGCGGTCGTGAACGGTCAGGAAATCACGCTCTCCGAGCTGAACTTTGAACTTGGCCTGGCCAATGTTCCGCCGGGGGCGGACAAAGCCGCGGTACGAGCGCAGGTACTGCAGTCGCTCATCGATCGCCGTTTGCTGGCGAACCAAGCGAAGCAGGAAGGCGTTGAAACGACGCCCGATTTCGTCAACCGCAAGCGGCGCGGCGAAGAGGATCTTCTGATTGCGATGCTGTCGGCCAAGCGCCTCAATACGGTTGCCGTGCCTACCGCGCGGGAGACCGACGCTTACATAGCGTCTCACCCGGCGATGTTCGCCAATCGTCAGGTTTGGGACCTTGTGCAAGTCCAGTATCAGCCGCCCTCCAATCCGGCGGTACAGGCCGAAATCGACAAGACTCGCAGTTTTCCTGAGCTGGTCGCAGTGCTTCAAAAGAGCGGCCTGCCGATCACCCAGCAAAAGAATCGCCTCGATACGGCGATTGTCCCGCCCGAACTGTTCCAGAAAATTTCGGCTTTGCCCGCTGGCGAGCCCTTTATCGTCAAAGTTGGTGACCGAGCCATCGCCAGTGTCATCGCTGCACGCGAAGCGAGGCCGATTGTCGGTGACCAGGCACGCCCGTTAGCGGCCGACGCCTTGCGCAAGGAACAGGGCGCCAAGGATATGGGCAACCGCATAAGCGGCCTGCGTAAGGCCGCGAAGATCGAGTATCAGAAGGGTTTCGCGCCGACGAAGCCGTAGGCGCTCGGATTAGTCCTGGCTGTCGTCCGTGCCATAGCCAGCGGCATAATAATCATCGAAGCCGTAGCCCTCGCTGACCATTCCGCCGCGATACTTGTTCAAGATCACGCCGGCTAGTCGCTCGCGACCGAGCAGGTCGAGCGCACTCTCGAGCTCGCGCTGCCGCGTTTTGCCTTCCTCGGCGACCATGATGTAAGCGTCGAGCTTGGACATGACGGAGATCGCGTCGTCGTTGGCGAAAACCGGTGGAAGGTCGACGATGGCAATGCTGTCCGGGCCCATGTCGCGCACTTCTTGAAGCAGCTCATGCGCCCTGTGGCCAGCTACCAGTTCGGCTGAGCGGATCGCACGCGCAATGGTGGGGACAACGGTCAGTCGCTCGTTATCGAGCAGGTAGCTCGACGGAGCATCGGCCCCCGGCTTTTCAGCGAGATATGACAACAGGCTGACTTTCGGCTCGATCCCGAACATCGTCGACAGCGACGCCCGGCGGAGGTCCAGGTCAATCGCAAAGGTATCGAGCGATGGTTCCCGGCTCAGAGCTGCCGCGATGTTGGCGGCAATGAAGGATTTGCCGACTTTGGGCGTGGCCGAAACCACGCCGATCAAGCGCCAGCCGCGTTCGGCCTTGAGCTCCATCAATTGCGCGCGGATCATGTTGAATGAGCGTGACCGGGGATCGAGCGCGTCGAAGCCATAAATAGACCGCGACGTCGCGATCTCGAAATCCCAGGCGAAGCTCTGCCGACGCGAGAGCGACAGCATTCCCCTGGCCTCGGTGGAACCACCAGTACCGAACGGGCTCGAATCGTCACCAGCGACGGGCATAGGGCCGTTATCCAATTTTCACTTCCCGTCGCATGAAGTTGCGCCACAGCTTGGGCTTTGGTTTGGGCTTTTTCGGTCCTTCGAAATTCGGAACGATCCCGAGAACGGGGACGTTCATCGCCTCAATCTGCGCCGGGCTCCGCAGCGGCCGGTCGATCAATTCGACGACCATCGCCAACAGGAAGCCGAGAATCAGCCCGAATAACGCACCAGCGCCGATCACCAGCGGGCGATTGGGCCAGTTCGGCTCGTCGGGCAGGTTCGGCGGCTCGACCAGCGACAGGCGCGC
The DNA here is from genome assembly GCA_038244925.1 of Hyphomicrobiales bacterium. Classification (GTDB taxonomy): domain Bacteria; phylum Pseudomonadota; class Alphaproteobacteria; order Rhizobiales; family Xanthobacteraceae; genus Bradyrhizobium. The sequence continues at coordinate 5,527 of JBBRSX010000137.1, forward strand.
GGCGCGCTGTTCGTTGGCCATGCGTGAGCTGTTCTGAGCTTTCAGCAAATCGTCGGAGACGGTCTTCAACTGATCGCGCAGCGCGATTGCGCGGCTCTCGAGCTGCGATGCTTGTTCAAGGATGGCCGGGGCCCGAGCCTGGCCCATCATCGACGCATTGGCGCTGGCCAACGCCCCGCTTTTGGCGGCCCGAAGCGACGCGATGGCGCTATTATTGTCGCGAATTTGCGCCGCGATTGCCGCAGATCCGCTCGAATCGCCGCCGCTAGCGGTCGCCCGGCGGAGCGCATCGAGCCGGGCGCGAGCGGCAATCACGTCCGGATGGCGGTCGCTATATTGACCCAAGGCGCCGGCGAGCGCGGCTTCGGCAGCGGCCATTTGCGTGTCTCGCTGCGCCGGACGGTTCGCTTCACGAAGCAGCTCGCGATTCTGGCTTTCGAGCGCAACAATCTGCGCGCTGTAACTGCCGGTATCGAGGAACGGGGACGAGGTCGCGGGCGTCAAAGCCGCGCCATTGCGCGCTTTCAGCACCGTGATCTGATTCTCCACCGTCTGGACCTGCTCCTGCAATTTGGACGCCTGGTCTTGCAAGAAGCGCACCGCGAGGGTTGCTTGGTCTTCCTGGTTGCTGCTGTCGATCCTGAGGAAACTCGCGACATAGCTTTGCATAACGTCGCGCGCTTTGGACGGATCGGCATAATCGAAGCTCATGTTGAGCGCGATCACGCCGCTTGTGCTGCTAGTGCCGATATCGCTGGCCAGCGCCGCGACGGTCGTCGCCTTGCGCATCTTGTCGATGATCGCCGACATCGGCTTGCCCTGCCGTTCGCTGGAATAAAGGTCATTCTGCTCGATCAACGTGATGAGATCGCCGCGGCTGAGCACTTGTTCGCGAATCTTGGCAATCCGCTCGCCGATTGCTCCGCCGTCCGGATCCTGCGCCACATTCTGTGGCAGATCCTGTGGCTCGACGAGCAACGTCGCCGTCGAGCGATAGAGTGTCGGCAAGGCAAACGCCGCGATCGAGGCGCCGATCAAGAACGTCAGGAAGGTAAAGAGAATGTAGAGTCGGCGCTGCCACAGGATCGTCGGCAGGTGGTTGAATACCCAACCGAACCCGGCGCCTTGCGGATTGTCGTCGACTTCAGTCATTGCTGATCGCCGAGTCGATAGCGAAGATAAGCGGACGCATTGAAGTCGGTTTTCGGATCGGTCCCAGCCAGGATCAGCTTGCGCACTCCGCCATTGACGCCGACCGACAAGCGCTGGCGAAGCTTGCGATCATAGCCGGTCAGGAAGGTGAGATAGGTTGAGCGGAAGTCGTCGATCCCCGATCCTTTCGTTGAATAGCGTGTCGCCGAAAAGGCCACCTGAACCGACTGGTTCGCGTCGATCTGGCGCGAATAATCAATGCCTGCCGATGTACTGATACCGAGCGAACTCGCGCTTGTGCCCGTCCCGAGGCCAAACGAATTGCGCGCTTCACGCGACGCCCGCCCGCAGAGCCGCTCGCGTGAATTGGCCTTGCAAAGGCTAAACGAGAATGATGGATCGACCGAGTTCACCGATCCCCCGCCAAGCTGCTTTTGATGGGTAAGAAGAAGGCCCGCCGAAGCTGTGCCTTCGATCTCGTCGCTGAACTGATGACGAGCCGTCAAATAGGGATTGAACACCGACGATGAACGTCCGTTATCATAATCCTGATATTGGACGTTGACGCCGAGCCCGGCCGACGTGCGCTCATTGAATTGCATATTCCATGACGCATTTCCGAAATAACTGTTGTAATTAGCGTTGCTCAGGCTGCCGGTCGCGAAATTGCGCTGAGCCCCCGCTGAAAGGGAGACCGAGCTTCTTGCACTCGAGCGGATTGTTGCGCCGGCCTGACCACTCAATCGATACTGGCGACCGCCGAAGCCCGTAAATCGGGGGTCGTCCAAGATCACGGGCGGGGGCTGCTGATCGGACGGCGGCGGGTTAAGGTCCGGGGTGATGCTAGCGAACCGGCTTGAAAGCTGGCCGCCAAAATCCCCTTGGAAACCGAGGTCGCCGAAAATTGATACATTCGGACTGACCTGGTGGACGGAACGGGCCCGAAGATCAAAGATCTGCTTGGACCCGTATCCCCTCAGGTAGGTCGTATTCTCTCCGAACAGGGAGATCGACGTGGTTGTTCGTTCCGATCTCCACTCGTGTGTTCCGAGCGCCGAGATTCGCCCGAAGGCCGAGCTCGTGCCACCGATCTGCAATGACGGATTGGAAGATATGCCGACGCCCGCGGAGAGGTCGAGCGACGATCTCGTCGCAGTGTGCGCAGCACCGGCGATCGTCAGCCCGGCGACGCACAATGGAAGCCGGATCGCGACCTGAAGACGAAAAATGGTCATTATGGCACCACCAGAGTGTCGCCACTCTCGATCAGAGGAATGTCCTGCTCGCTCAGCCGCGACGTATCCCCGCGCAAGGCGCTGACAATTCGGACCGGGATGACCTGCAACTGATTGCCGACCTTGCGAATTATCCGGATGTTACCTGTCTGGGCAAATTCGGACGGCCCACCCGCGATACTCAAGGCCTCGAGCGCGTTGACGTAGCGGCCCGGCGTGAAGGCGCCAGGGCTCTTGACCTTGCCGATCACCGAGAATTGGAAGCCGCTTGGGTTCTTGACCGACACCGTCACGGAAGGAACTTCGCCGCGATACTGCGTCTTGAGCCCGGCAGAAATCACCTTCTCCAGATCGCCCGGTAGCTTTCCGGCAGCCGCAACCTGCCCGACCAATGGGAAAGCAAATGTTCCATCAGGAAGGACCCGAACCACTCGCTGGAGGCGCTCATCGCCCCAGACCAGGACCTCGATCTCGTCCCCGGGGTTGATGCGATAAGCACCTGGTGTGGCTTGCGCCACGACGGGAGACGACATCATTATCGTCAGGAATAAAATCCCGGACATCGCCAAGACGCGCAATTGACTCACCTGAGACCCCTTTTGTCCAAACATGGCACACCGCACACTTATGGCACACCGAAGGGTTACAAAACACTAACTGCCATTGATATAGGGAAAAATGACAATCCGTACCCTGATTTCCGCAAGAGCGAAGATATGCGTGTGCGTGGCTGCACTGTTGCTCTCCGCGTGCGGCAATCAGTGGAAGGCCCGCCGCGCCGATGAGGCGTATCAGCAGGCGCTGGCGCAAAATGACCTGGTTGGGCAGCGTAACGCGTTGCTGAAGCTGACCAATGCCGATGAAGATGTCAGCGATTATTGGATCCGCCTGGCCAAGGTCGAGTTGGAGCTTGGATCCTACGGCGGTGCATATCAGCATTTCTCGAGAGCGCATGAACTCGATCGGACCGACGTTTCCTCGTTGTCCATGATGACCGAACTTGCCGTCATCAATGGCCGACTGGACCTAGCCGACAATCATCTCAAGGAATTGTTGGTGATCGCGCCCAGCGACCGCGCGGTCGCCGTCGCGCGGGGATTCGGCGCTCTTAGAGAGGGAAATTACGAAAAAGCGGAGGCGAATGCTGCCATCCTGCTAGCGCAAAGCTCGAACGATTCGATCGGCAATGTCCTCCAGACGCGCATCCTCGTCACCCAGAAAAAAATTCCCGAGGCCATCGATCTGCTTGAGCACAAGCTTGTGGCGAGTGGTGACGACCGGGCGATGCTTCGGTCGCTGGCAGCGATTTACCGCTATCTGGGCCAGTGGCAGAAAGCCGCGCCGCTTGATCTGAAATTGTGGAAGTTGAACCCTGGCGACCCCAAATCGGCAAGCCAGGCCCTTTTCGACGCCTTGATGGCCGGCAATCATTCGCTTGCCCTGAAGGTCACTGAACGAGTCCTCACCGACGCTAAGTCGAAGGACGAACTCGACAATGTCTTGGCGGCGTGGGTGAAGCTGGCGCCTTCCGATGGTTCGCTATCGGCATCGGTCCCGGCAAATGCGTCCGACCTGACCCGGATTGCCTTCGCGCATTACCTCAACCAGGTTGGCCGCGCCAATCAGGCGCTGACCGTCCTTGGACGAAAGTCTCGGCCACTTGGCGACAGGGCCAACGTGCCGTTTAATGCGGTGTTCGGCGAATCGCTCGCCGCCCGGGGTCAAAAGAAGCCTGCCCTGGAGATACTCAACCGCCTGCTTGCCAACGAGGCCGACGACGAGGTTGCGCTGGCAGCGCGGGCGCGGCTCCTGTCGTCGGCTGGAGATCACCGCGCGGCAACTACCGACGCCCAGCGCCTGGTTGCGAGCTATGCAACCAACCCCGACTATCGCGTGTTGCTGACCAAGGTCTACCTAGCTAGCGGCGACAAAAGGGCCGCCGAGCGGACCTTATGGGACGGATATCGCGACCTTCCGCTCGCCGAATCGCTTTACAATCAAGTCAGGCAAGTTCTGAAGTCGCGCAGTGATGCGGAAGGCATTTTGCAACTTGAACGCGGCTATGAAGAGGAAAGATTTGCGCAGCTATTGAAAGAGATGGCGTAGGATAGAGGCGTTGCAACGTGTTTGGAGGAAAAGTGCAGTGAATGTGGTGCGAAACGACACCGACGTCCACACCGCCGCCGCAATGAAAGCGGACGGGGCGCGCGGGGTTGTGCAATCGCGGCACCGGTTCTCCTCCAACATCGCTGGCCCGATCATCCTGATTGGCGACTTGCTGTGCTTGCTGTCCAGCGTTCCGATTGCGCTGTTCGCCTACTGGATGGTGAGCCATCAAAATCTTGTCGCGTCGGTCCATGTGTTCGGTCTGTTTGCGACCGCGTCGACCTTCATCCTGCTTCGATCATCGCGGCGTTCGTACCGCCAGTCGTTCGTCAGCCTGTTCGATCATGGGGATCCGATCATGGATGCGCTGGCCAGCGTGTTGATTGCCTCGGCGCTGGTCTGGCAGTTCGGATTGATTGAAAATTTTTCGCGCGGAGTCACGCTATTCTACGCCGCCGCGCTAGTGTTCACACTGATGGTGTCACGACCGCTGGTTCGCGCCACCTTGCGTGGACTTGCACGGCGTGGCTCGATCGAACAGCGCATCGCATTTTATGGTGCGGGACCCGACTCGCTGGCCCTGATTCGGCGGACGCTCGAAGGCCTCGATCTTCCGCACGTCCGCTTCCTCGGCGTTGCCGATGACCGCGTTACCGGGGAATGGCCGAAGGATCTCGAGTTCGTCGGCGGGATTGACGCGCTGGTCAGCAGGGCCCGCGCCGGCGAGCTCGACCAGGTGCTGATGTGCACGCCTGGACTGACCAAGGAACGCGTTGCGACGATCGTCGACCAGCTGAGTAGCGTCTCGGTTGATGTTGCCATCGTCCCGCCGATTGCGATCGAATTGGCCCCTGATTATGAGGTTCACTTGCTCGGCAACATCCCCGTCTTAATGCTTTGGCAGCGACCGTTTCGTGACATCAACGGGATCCTCAAGCGGACCGAGGACCTGATCATCTCGCTCATCGCGGTGATCCTGTTGTCGCCGGTGTTCCTGATAGCCGCGATTGCCGTGCGCTTGTCCGGACCGGGGCCGATCCTATTCGTCCAGCCGCGGCACGGCTTCAACAATGAAGAAATAAACGTTTTCAAATTCCGTACTATGCATGCCGACAAAGTCGATGTCGGAGGTCACGCCACGACGACCCGCCACGATCCGCGAGTGACCGGTGTAGGCCGCTGGCTGCGCCGGTCGAGCATCGACGAGTTACCCCAGCTGTTCAACGTCATCATCGGCGACATGTCGTTGGTCGGGCCCCGGCCGCATGCCATCCATATGAAGGTCGGCGACCGCCACTATCAAGATGCTGTGCGTGGCTACGCCAGCCGCCACCGGGTTAAGCCAGGGATTACCGGTCTTGCCCAGGTCAACGGGCTGCGAGGTGAAATTCGCACGATCGATCGCGCCGAACAGAGGGTGAAGTTCGACAAGCGCTATATCGAGACATGGTCGCTCGGGCTCGACCTGAAAATCCTCGTCCTGACTGCGCGCGCGATATTCTGGGATAGCGATGCCTACTGATCGCACCGAATTCCTCGGCGTTAAGTTCGACCAACTGTCTGAGCCTCAAGTGATTGAGCGCTTCAAGCTGGTGACGGCCGACACGCCCTTCGGCTACATCGTGACCCCGAACGTTGATCACATCGTTCGGCTCAGCCACGACGAGTCCGAACCGGCGATCGAAGCTGCTTACGCCAAAGCCGAGCTGTGCGTGTGCGACAGCCGCATCCTTGCCTCGCTGGCGCGGCTACGCGGAATCCAATTGCCCGTGGTGACCGGGAGCGACCTTACTGCTGCCTTGCTCGAGAGCGAGATCAAACCGGGCGATCGGATCGCTGTCGTCGGCGGCAGTGCCGATCTGGTGGAGCGTTTGTCGGTCCGATATCCGCATGTCGAGTTCGTCCATCACTCCCCGCCGATGGGGCTGAGGCGCAATGTCGCTGCCCAGACCGCGGCGGCCCAGTTCATTAGCGAGGCCAAGTGCCGCTTCACCTTCCTTGCGGTCGGATCGCCGCAGCAGGAGCTGATAGCGGCGCGGGTCGTCGGGGCGACGGGTTTCGGCCTGTGCATCGGCGCCGCGCTCGAATTCCTGACCGGCGACCAGGTCCGGGCGCCGAAGGCGATGCGCCGGACGGGGCTGGAATGGGCGCACCGTCTGGCGTCCGATCCGCGCCGGTTGTGGCGGCGGTACCTGATCGAGGGCCCGCGGGTGTTCTTGCTGGCATGGCGTTGGCGAGCGTCGGGCGCCGACAACGGGCGCCGCGCGTGAAGCTCGAACGAGCCACTTTTTACCGGCCCGGCCCGAACCGTCGGCTGCCGCCGGCGATTTGGGTCGCGGCGCTCGCCAGCCTGCTGCTGCTTGGCGGGCTGGTCGCTGCCTATTTCTATTTCGTCCTCGCAGCTCAGGGCGCGGGGCAAGCCGCAAGCGTCCCGCTGCCGAAGGCGCTGGCCGAGCCCAATGCGTTCAAGCCCCTGACTGTAGAGCAGGCGATCCAGGCCAATGAAGCGCTTCCTTTTGCGCAGCGCCTCGACGATCCGGCGCACAAGTTCGTCCTCCATGTCGACAGCGAGAACCGGGCGCGCGCGATCGAATGCCTTGCCCAGGCGGTCTATTATGAAGCCGCGAGCGAGGGTGCGGATGGGCAGCGAGCGGTCGCGCAGGTCGTGCTCAACCGACTTCGCCACCCCGGCTATCCAGCAAGCGTCTGCGGAGTCGTCTACCAAGGGTCGCAGCGCGTGATGAGTTGCCAGTTCACCTTCACCTGCGACGGCTCGTTGCTTCGCCAACCCAATGCTGCAATGTTTGCGGCGGCACGCCGGATCGCGATCGAAGCGCTCGGGGGGCGGGTGTTTGCGCCGGTCGGACATGCGACCAATTATCACGCCGATTATGTGCTGCCCTACTGGGCCGCCGACTTAGACAAGCAGGTCCAGATCGGCCGCCATATTTTCTATCGGCTCAAGGGCAACCTTGGCTCCTCATCTGCCTTTGGTCAGCGATATGCCGGGCGTGAGCCGTCGATTGTTTCGCAGCGGACGATGATCGTCACCGGCGATGCCATGGAAGCGTCGAACGAATCGCTTGAGTCCGGAATTTCTGGATCGGACGCCGACGATCGGCCGCCAAATCCGATCATCGTCGCCGATTCCGTGATCCGTGAGCCATTGGCGGCCGACAACCACTCCAGCGGCCTCAAGATTGACGACGGGGCTCCCGCTTCGTCGAAGAAGACGGCTGCAAAGGAAAAGGATTGCCCGGCTGACGGCTCGTCGAAAATCTTGCCGACCGCTCCCAACGACCTAAGATCGAATGGCAAAACTGTCTGCTAACAGAGCGAGGAGCGCGGCGTTCAAATCCGTCCGAGCGACTGATTAGTTTCCTAGTCGACCATATTCATCCTCGAGCCGGATGATGTCGTCTTCCCCTAGGTATGGCCCGCACTGAACCTCGATCAAGTGAAGTGACACCTTCCCCGGATTGGCGAGGCGGTGCGCGGTCCCGGCCGGAATGTACGTCGATTCGTTCTCCTGCAGCAAACGGATCTCATCGCCGATCGTCACTTCGGCCGTTCCCGACACCACCACCCAATGCTCGGATCGATGGTGATGCTTTTGCAGCGACAATCGGGCGCCAGGTTTGACGACGATACGCTTGGTCTGGAAACGATCACCGCGGTCGGTCGTCTGGTAAGATCCCCACGGGCGAAACACTTCGGAGGCGCTTACCGCAGCCTCGTCGCCGCGCTCGCGGAGCATGTCGACGGCGATCTTCACGTCCTGCGAGCGGTCGAGATCGGTGACCAGCACCGCATCGCGCGTGACCACCACCCCAATCCGCTCGAGACCCACCGTCACGACCAGTTTGTCATGCTCGGATCGGATCAGGCAATCCTTGCTGTCGAGCGCCAGGACCGGCCCCTGGACGACATTGCCGTGAGCGTCCTTGTTCGAAATATCCCACAGGGACGACCAGGAACCGACGTCGGACCAGCCAATATCGACCGGCAGAACAAATGCGTTCGATGTGGCTTCCATGACCGCGAAATCGATCGAAATGCTGGGTGAGGACGCGAAGGCGGAACTGCCGGGACGAGCGAACAGCCCGTCGAGAGTGAAATCGCGGCTTGCCTCGGCGACTGCGGTTGCGACTTGCGGCGCGTGCCGGGCCAGTTCGTCTAGGATCACGCTGGCGCGGAACAGGAACATGCCGCTGTTCCACAAATATCGCTTGGACTCGACATACTCGCGCGCCAGGTCCGGGCTCGGTTTCTCGACGAAGCGGACGACGCGGTGGACGCCGGGGACGCTCGCATTCTCCTCACCCAGTTCGATATAGCCATAGCCGCTATTCGGACTGTCGGGGACAATCCCGAAGGTCACCAGACCCCCCGCCATTGCCGCCGGAACCGCTTTTTCGATTGCCGAGCGGAATTTAGCTTCGTCGCGGATTACGTGGTCGGACGGGAGGACGAGCAGCAGATCGTCGCCGAGATTGTCCCTGACCCAGCTCGCCGCCAGTCCGATCGCCGGCGCGGTGTTGCGCCCCACGGGCTCGAGGATGACGGCGGCCGGCGCAAGTTTGCTCCGCTCGAGTTGCTCCTTGATGAAAAAGCGATGCTCCTCGTCGCCAACGACGATCGGCGCTGCAAAGCCGGGGCCGGAGGCGCGCGAAGCCGTAACCTGCAGCATCGACTGATCTGCAGCGATCGGTAGCAGCTGCTTAGGAAAGGCCAGCCGTGATACCGGCCACAGCCGAGTCCCCGCACCCCCCGACAGGATGATCGGTCGGATCAGCGGAGCATCATTTGTTTCGGTACTTGGCATAGGAGACGACGCTCGCAAACGGTGGATCCCGGTAGCTCTCTACATTTGAAGCGGCAAATCAATAGCGGGCTCCTGCTGCTTCAGGGCTGTTGCGGCCCGAGGCATGTCGAAGTTAGTGTTAGGACCTCGCTCCAACCCGCGCCAACTTATCCCATGTCGTCAAGGCGCAGGCGCGAATGCTGCATCTTCCTCCATGGGTCGTACAGCGGTCGATGGTTGCAACTTGACCCTGTGCGCCAGGTTCATCGACGGACGCTCGACCAGCAACCAGAAGACGTAGGCCGTCGCAACACAGACGCTTAGGGTGACTAACAAAGCTGCCCATTGCGTGACCCCGGCTTTCGCGAGCAGGAAGAATGACGCGCCCGTGACTGGATTGTGTGTCAGGTAGAGACTGTAGGAAATGGTCCCGAGGAAGCTCAGCGGGCGCCATGACAGGCCGTGCCGCATGAAGCCGGTTTTGCGCGCCACGAAAAGCCCTAACGCCGTTATCATACAGAATAACGTGAAGGTGTTGGGGCCAGAAAGCGCCAAGGCGATGCATAAGAGAAGTAAGGCGACAAGCGCCGTTCGGCTGTGATGCGCCCAGTAGGCAAGGACGCCCAAAAAGAAGCAGTGCCAAAGGTTCAAGAAAAGGCCCACGACTGGCGAAGCGATCATTCCGCTGCCAAACGCCACGGCCACTGCGAACATAGAGCAATAGGCCAACGCTTTGGCGCGCCGCGCAAGCATTAGCCACAGACACAGCGCGAGATAGAATTGCACCTCGTAACACAACGTCCAATAAACCGGGTTGATCAATGCGTATCCAAGGAAGAGCTGCGTGTACGTCGCGTTGGCAATCACTTGCCCGGCACTAGGCGCGGCCCAGGCTTCGCCTTTGACCATGGCGGACAAAGCGGTGAAGGCGAGCACGAACGCGATCGATGCCCATAGCGGAGGGTCGAGCCGGATCGACCGGCGCAGTGCGAACCGGCCAAGAAAGGTTAGCGTGATCTCGCGATCTCTCAAGCTATGCGCGATGACATATCCGCTAAGGACGAAAAAGATTGCCACCCCATTGTCGCCCAGATCGAAGAAGCAATGGGACCAAGCTGGAATTGCGGCTTTGAGCTGATCGATATGCCGGCCTTCGCTGGCATGGAACAGGAGCACCCAAGTCGCAGCGATACCGCGCAAGGAATGGACCAGCCCAAAGGTCTCCGGCGCCGTGCTTTTCATCGTCCGAGGCTAGCATGACCGCCGCGAATTGCTAGGCGAGGAACGTGCCGACGCTGCTAGGCGCGCGGAACTGGGATAGCCAAAATTCTTCGCACCCCAGATCGGGGTTGGGCAGGTCAGGCAGGGCCCCTGGCTGCATATCTGAAGGCGTACGAACCACAACGCGCAAGCGTTCCCTAATTAGTCTCAGGTGCTCGGTCGCTTGAGTCCAGGCGTATTTCGGCGATGCGTCTCGGCTCCGCCCAAAAGTATGATTGGACGGATCAGCTGACCGGCGATTGATTCAATTTTTGTCATTCAAGTCGACGCTCACGAACAGTTGTTCCGACAGATCTTTACATTTGAAACGACAAGCAATGCTGGCATTTTGTCGTTACCCGGATAGCGATCGCGGTGGCTACAGGTAAATTATGGTTACGTTCAATATGCGTTAGAAAATCTTTTCTTGATCGGCAGCCGTACTTTAGTGCGAGGCGTCTGGCCAATGAAGCT
>JBBRSX010000138.1:0-16356 GCA_038244925.1 Hyphomicrobiales bacterium
CCGATCGGCGTCCAGATCATCGGCCGCCGCTTCGACGACATCGGCGTGCTCGGCATGGCCAAGGCGTTCGAGGGCTTGCGCGGGCCGCAGAAGCCGTGGCCGAGCCCGCCGAAGAAATGATGGCATAGCCGTCATTCCGGGGCGCGCGTGAGCGCGAGCCCGGAATCCATAACCACGGTCGTGAGTATGGATTCCGAGCCCGCGCCTGGTGGCGCGTCCCGGAATGACGAGCTAAACAATCACAAACAAAACAAACAGCAGGAAGGAAATCCCCAATGGCGTATGAGACGATCAAGTACGAGGTCGAGGATCAGATTCTCACGATCACGCTGAACCGGCCCGACAAGCTCAACGCCTTCAACGGCACCATGCAGCAGGAAATGATCGACGCGTTCGACGCGGCTGACAAGGACGACAATGTCCGCGCCATCATCGTGACCGGCGCGGGGCGCGGCTTCTGCGCTGGCGCCGATCTGTCCTCCGGCGCCAACACCTTCGATCGCGACGCCCGGCGCGGGCCGGTGAAGCGGCTCGCCGACGGCAAGGTCGACTACAGCGATCCGCAGGTCCGCGACGGCGGCGGCCAGGTCACCTTGCGCATTTTCAAATGCCTGAAGCCGGTGATCGCGGCCGTCAACGGCCCCGCCGTCGGTATCGGCGTCACCATGCAGCTGGCGATGGACATCCGCATTGCTTCCGACGCCGCACGCTTCGGCTTCGTGTTCTCCCAGCGCGGCATCGTGCCGGAAGCAGCATCAAGCTGGTTCCTGCCGCGCATCGTCGGCATCTCGCAGGCGCTGGAATGGTGTTACTCCGGCCGCGTGTTTCCGGCGCAGGAAGCGCTCGCCGGCCGCCTCGTCAGCAAGGTGGTCCCGCCCGACGACCTGCTGCCGACCGCGCGCGCCATGGCCAAGGAATTCGCCGCCAAAACCGCGCCGGTTTCGGTCGCCCTGATCCGGCAGATGATGTGGCGCATGATGGGCGCCGACGATCCGATGGAAGCCCACAAGGTCGACAGCCGCGGCATCTATGCCCGCGGACGTTCGGGGGACGTGAAAGAAGGCGTGGTGTCGTTCCTGGAAAAGCGCCCCGCGCAGTTCAAGGACAAGGTATCCAGCGACATGCCCGACTATTTCCCGTGGTGGGACGAGCGCGACTATAAGTGACCGCGAAGCGGTCCGCTCCGGTGCAAGACGGCGTCGTCCTGCTGCATGGCATCAGCCGAACGGCGCGGTCGTTTCGAAAAATGGAGACGGCACTGGTCGGCGCCGGCTTCGTCACTCTCAATCTGGATTATGCGAGCCGCAGGAAACCGCTGGCAGCGCTGGCCGAGGATATCAGGCCCGCGATCGAGCGCTTTGCCCGGAGCCTAGACGGCTCGCTCCATTTCGTCGCTCATTCCATGGGCGGGTTATTGGCCCGTGTCTATCTCGCAAAATACCAGCCGCAGCGTCTAGGCCGCGTGGTGATGCTGGGCACGCCCAACGGCGGCAGCGAGATCGCGGACGGCCTGAAGAATTTTTTTCCGTTCCGCGCGTGGTTCGGTCCGGCCGGACAGCAACTCGGTACCGAGCGCGACGCCGCCACGCATGCGCTGCTTCCGGCGACCGACTATCCCGTCGGCGTCATCGCCGGAAACCGGTCGGCCGATCCCCTGGCATCGGTGTTCCTGCCGAATCCGCATGACGGAAGGGTGTCGGTGGCGAATACCAAACTCGACGAGATGATTGACCATGTGGTCATTCCCACCGCACATCCGTTTCTGCCGCAGAACGCAGTGGCGATCGAGCAGACGGTGGCGTTTTTGCGGGATGGAAAGTTTAAGTCGTAGCGTGGGCAAAGCGACAGCGTACCCACCGTCTTCGCAATGACAGTAATGGTGGGCACGCTGCGCTTTTGCTCACCCTACGCGCCCGTAATGACCGCGCGCTAAATCTCCGCGAACATCTCCAGCAGGTTTCCGTCGGGATCGCGAAAGAACATCGTGCGATGTCCGAAAGCGCGGTCGGTGGGCGGCGACACCAGCGTAACGCCCTGCCGCAGCAGTTCGTCGGCGCACGCATCGACGTCGGCAGGCGAAACCTTGAACGCCAGCTGCAGCGACGCGCTGCCGGTCGGCGTCGGCGCATCCGATGCGGTCAGGCTTGGCCGCGCCAGTGCCAGCGTGTTGCCGCCCAGCTGATATTCGAGCCAGTTCGGTGAAAGCTCGCGCTGAAGCGAAAGACCAAGCACGTGTTCGTAGAAGCGGCGCATCGCCGTCATGTCGCGCACGAAAATCACCGTGTAGTCGATCGCGCGAATGGCTTTGAACGGCGAGGCAGAGTGCGGATTGCGTTCGTTCACGATCGTTTCCTGTTGATCATGCTATCCCGTTGCGGCCACGCTCCCTTCGGGATCGCGGTCAGTAACGGCAGCCCTGCTATTTCATATTTCTGTAGAGAAAGCTTCCAATGGTATCAGAAATTTCGCGCAAGTGGGTCTCCAGGGCGAAATGGCCGGTGTCATATAGATGCACTTCCGCGTCCGGAACATCGCGCTTGAAGGCGGAAGCGCCGGCCGCGACAAAGGTTTGATCGTTCTTGCCCCAGACAACGAGCACGGGCGGGTGCGCGTTATGGAGATATTGCTGGAATTTGGAATAGATCGCGATGTTGCTGCCATAATCGATCAGCAGATCGAGCTGGATCTCATCGTTGCCGGGCCGCGCGAGCAAGGCGTCGTCGAGCGCGTAGGTTTCCGGTGCGATCAACGACCGGTCCGCCTCGGCAACCCCGGCAAAGTAGCGCCGCTGCGCCGCCGCGGGCGATAAACCTCCGCGCAACTTCGCCCGGATATCGGGTGTCGGCTCCTGCCACACCTTGACGCGGCCGGCCCAGGCCGAACTCAGGCCCTCCTCGTAGACATTGCCGTTTTGCGAAATGATGGCGGCGACGCGCTCCGGATGCGCCATTGCCAGCCGAAGTCCGATCGGCGCCCCGTAATCGAAAACATACAGGGCATAGCGCTTCAGACCGATCGCCTGGGTGAACTTGTCCGTCACGTCGGCCAGATGTTCGAACGTGTACTTGAATCGTGTCCGGTCCGGCGCGTCGGAAAAGCCGAAGCCCGGATAGTCGGGCGCAATAACGTGATAGCGGTCCGCCAGCAGGGGAATCAGATTGCGAAACATATGCGATGAAGTCGGAAAGCCGTGCAGCAACAGCAACACCGGTTTGTCGGGACTGCCCGCCTCCCGATAAAAGACTTTGACATCCTCGACACTGATCGACCGGTAACGAACCATCTGATCCGCGGCGATCGACGCCTGAGAATTCGACAGCAGAGCGATTGTTGCGAAGATAGCGGCGAATAACATGCGGAACACGGGGATCTCCTTGGCCGACTTTGCCGACTTGTGTCAAGTCACCGCCCGTCAGACCAAGAATTCCTGCTTGATACAATCGCTGCAATAAATGATATATTCTCTCGTCATACGGGAGAATAAAATTGAGCAGGATTGACGATCTGGAAGCCTTCGTCGCCATCATCGAGAAGTCCAATTTGACGAGCGCCGCGCACCACCTTGGCCGCTCACTCCAGTCCGTCAGCCGGTCGCTGGCCGCCGTCGAGCATGACGTCGGGGTCGAGCTCATCCGCAGGACGACACGCCGATCGAGCCCGACCGAAGCCGGACTTGCCTATTATCAGCGGCTGAAAGCCGCGCTGGAGGATATCGAGGAAGCCAAGCTCGAAGTTTCGCATCGAAGATTCGAGCCATCCGGGCTGTTGCGCGTCAGCGGCCCGACCGGATTTGCGGCGCTTCATCTGGTTCCGGCAACAGCCGCGTTCCTCAAGGCCCATCCCAAGATCGAAGTCGAGATCAGCACCTTCGACCGCCATGTCGATCTCGTCGAGGACAACGTCGATCTGGCCGTCCAGATCGGCCCTCTGCCCGATTCAGTGTCCAAGGCCCGGCTTCTTGCCAACCTCCGGCGGGTATTCTTTGCAGCCCCAAGCTACTTCGCCAAGCACGGCCGGCCAAAGCATCCCCAGGATCTCTCGAAGCATCAGTGCATCGTTCGGACGGCACGCGTCGGCAGCGACGTCTGGCCATTTACGATCGACGGACAGGTCAGGACGATGAAGGTGTCCGGCCGTTTTCGCGCCAACGGCGCCGGCGTCATCAACGAAGCTGCAACTCAGGGTCTTGGAATCGCCATCGCGCCGCTTTGGCATATCCGGCCGCTGATCGATCAGGGGCTGGTCGAGATGACCCTCACCCGGTTTGCTCCCCCACCCATCCCCGCGCATGCCACGTGGTCCGGGACGCGCGTGCTGCCGGCGAAAACCCGTATGTTTATCGATTTCCTGGCTCAGCGATTCAAGGGGGCGCGCTTCTAGCGCAGGCGGACGTTGCGTCTTATCCCATCGTCAGCGCCACGCGCCCGATTGCCTTGCGGTCGGTCAACAGCCGCATCGCGCGGGCATAGTCTTCCAGCGGCAGCCGGTGCGAGATGTTGGGGCGGATCTTGCCGGCTTCCGCCCATTCCGTCAGTTCCTTGATCCGCACTTTGCCGAGCGCCGGGTTCTTGCGCACTGCTTCGCCGGCGCGCACGCCAAGTACGCTGGCGCCCTTGATCAACAGGAGATTGGTCTTCGCAAGACCGATGCCGCCGGTAAAGCCGATGATCAAGAGCCGCGCGCCCCAGTTGATGCAGCGCATGCTGTTTTCGAACACCTCGCCGCCGACGGGATCGAACACCACGTCGGCGCCGCGCCCGTCGGTGATGCGCTTGACAGCGTCGCGAAACGGCTCGCGGTCGTAGCGTATGAGGTGGTCGGCGCCCTTTTCCTTGGCTATCGCGAGCTTGTCGTCGCTGGAAGCGGTCGCGATCACGGTGGCGCCGAGCATTTTCCCGATCTCGACGGCGGCAAGTCCGACGCCGCCGCCGGCGCCATGCACCAGCAAGACTTCGCCGGGTTGCAGCCGGCCTCGATCGATCAACGCGTGGTACGCCGTGCCGTGGCCGGCCAGAAACGTCGCGCCTTCGGCATAGTCATAGGTCGAGGGCAGCCGCACCAGTTGCGACGGCGTGGCGACCGCCTCGTCGCAATAGGCGCCATGCCGCATCTTGACGATGACCCTGTCGCCGATAGCTACGCCTTCGGCCGCGTTGACCTCGACGACGTCGCCTGCGGCTTCAACGCCAGGCGTGAACGGCAGCGGCGGTTTCAGTTGATATTCGCCGGCGGTCATCAGGACATCGGGAAAGTTGATACCGGCGGCGCGAACGGCGACGCGCACCTGGCCCGGCGCCAAAGGCGAAGACGGAAAGGTTTCCAGACGCAGGCCTTCGGGCGGACCGAGTTCGCGGCAGACGACGGCTTTCGGCATCAGGCGGCCTTTTCCTTCAGCCGCAGCACCGCCTCGCGGATCAGCGGCATGCGGTCGTTGCCGAAATACATGTCGGTCTTGTCGACGAAGATGGTCGGCGAACCGAAGCCGCCGCGCGCCATCACCTCGTCGGTGTTGGCTTTCAACTGGTCCTTGATCGCCTGCTGGCCGATGCCTTCGAAGAATTTGACGTGATCGACGCCGGCTTTCTTGCAGACCTCGGTCAGCACCGAATCCTGCGAGATGTCCTTGTCGCCGCCCCAATAGGTCTCGAACGCCGCGGTCGCGAACGGCACCATCTCTTGACCCAGCCAGATGCAGCCGCGCATCGCCTTGACGCTGTTCACCGGAAACACCGTCGGCGGCATCTTGATCGCGAGCCCGGCCGAACGGGCCCAGTCGGCGAGATCCTTCCTGGTGTAGCGCGCCTTCAGCAGCACCGGCGTCTCGCGCGAGGCGTAGACGCTGGGGTTGACGGTGTTGAAGATGCCGCCGACCAGGATCGGCCGCCAGCTGATGTCGACGCCGAGCTCTTTGGCGAGCGGCTGGATATTGTGGAAGGCGAGATAGGTCCAGGGACTGGAACAGTCGAAGAAGAATTCGATCATGGCGTTTCCTTTTGTTGTTTGATGCTTTTTCTATCGTCATTCCGGGGGCGTGCGAAGCACGAGCCCGGAATCCATACTCACGATAATGCGTATGGATTCCGGGCTCGCGCCAAACGGCGCGCCCCGGAATGACGAGGAACTATTTTCTCCCCACCATCTCCTTTGCGGCCTGCCCGAACATGTTCTTCCGCGCCTCCTCGTCGAACGGCTCTTTCACGAATTTGCCGATCGCAAGGCCCGCCTGCACCTGCGGGCGGGCGCGGACCACAGCGTACCAGCGCTTGATGTTCGGGTAATCGTCGAGCGTAAAGCCCTGCGCCTTGTGGGTCATGGTCCAGGGAAAGCAGGCAATATCGGCAATCGAATAATCGCCGGCGACATAGGTGCCGGTTTTACCCAGTTGGGTATCGAGCACCTGGTAAAGTCGCGCTGCCTCGTCGCGGTAACGCGCGATCGCGTAGGGAATCTTCTCCTGAGCATAGAGCGCGAAATGGCCGTGCTGGCCGAGCATCGGCCCGAGCCCGCTCATCTGCCACATCAGCCATTCGATGGCGTGGGACCGCGCCCGCATGTCCTTCGGCAGAAAGCGTCCGGTCTTCTCGGCCAGGTAGATCAGGATCGCGCCGGTCTCGAACACCGAAAACGGTCCGCCGCCGTCGGCAGGCGCGTGATCCACGATCGCCGGAATCCGGTTGTTGGGGCTGATGGCCAGAAATTCCGGCCGAAACTGCTCGCCGGCGCGGATATTGACGGGAATGACGGTGTAGGGAAGCCCGAGTTCCTCCAGCATGATCGAGATTTTCCAGCCGTTCGGCGTCGGCGCGTAATGCAGGTCGATCATGGCTCCCTCGCGGCCGTCACATCGGGTTTATTCCCCGCCAACGGCGACTTTTGTTGTTCTGTACGGCGATCATAAGACATGGCAGACAGTCGCTCAATCAGAACCGAGCGGGAGGCCGTCATGCTGTTTCCAACCACCATCGCAGGATCGCTGCCGAAGCCGGAATGGCTGGCCGAACCCAACACGCTGTGGGCGCCCTGGAAATCCAAGGGCGACGAGCTCACCCGCGCCAAGCGCGACGCTACCATGCTCGCCGTAAAGCTGCAGGAGGATGCCGGCGTCGACATCGTCACCGAGGGCGAGCAGGCCCGCCAGCATTTCGTTCACGGTTTTCTGGAGAAGATCGACGGCATCGATTTCGCCCACAAGGTCGAGATGGGCATCCGGAAAGACCGCTACAAGGCGATGGTGCCGCAGGTGACGGCGCCGCTGACGCTGAAGGGCCGCGTCCACGCCGACGAAGCCCGCGTCGCCCGTGCCCATACCACCCGCAAGCTGAAATTCACCCTGCCCGGCCCGATGACCATCATCGACACCATCTCCGACCAGTATTACGGCGACCGGGTCAAGATGGCGTTCGCCTTTGCGGAGTTGCTGAACCAGGAAGCCCTGGCGTTGCAGGCCGACGGCGTCGATGTGATCCAGTTCGACGAGCCCGCCTTCAACGTCTACATGGACGAGGTTTCGGACTGGGGCATCAAAGCGCTGGAGCGGGCAGCCCAGGGGCTGACCTGCACCACCGCCGTACACATCTGTTACGGCTACGGCATCAAGGCCAACACCGACTGGAAGGAAACGCTGGGCAAGGAGTGGCGGCAGTACGAGGATATTTTCCCGGCGATCGCCAAAAGCCCGATCCAGCAGGTCGCGATCGAATGCCGCAATTCGAAGGTGCCGCTGGATTTGCTGGCGCTCTTGACCGGAAAGATCGTTCAGGCTGGCGTGATCGACGTTGCAAGCGATACGGTCGAGACGGCGGAGGACGTCGTCAAGGTGATCGAGCAGGTGTCGAAATTCGTGCCCAAGAGCAACATCGTCGCGACCACCAATTGCGGCATGGCGCCGATGCGGCGGGATATCGCCGAGGCGAAGCTGATGGCGCTGGGCGCGGGTGCGAAACTGGCGCGGCAGAAGTTGGGGTGAGGTTGTCATTCCGGGATGCGCCGTAGGCGCAGGCCCGGAATCCATACTCACGATCGTGGTTATGGATTCCGGGCTCGTGCTCCGCACGCCCCGGAATGACGAAGTATTAAACCGTACTCCCATGCAGAACCGGCCGATATCCCGCTGCTATCGCCCGCAACGCCGACGGCGGCGTCAGCAGCATTGCATCGTCGATGGCGCGCTCCGCCTTGCGATAGCCGGCCATCGACCATTGCAGCACCCTGCCCCTTAGGATCAGAAAGCTCTCCCCGCTCGCCTGCACCATCGCACCGTCGGGCAAATCCGGCAGCGGCATCGGCAGCGGATGCAGCCGCTTCTTGCCGCGCTCCAGCCGTTCGCCATGCAGCACCTTGTCCATGTCGCGCGCGAGAATGTTCCTAACGCCATTGCCATCCTGCCACGCCGCCTGGAAACGCTTGGCGTCGTCGCGGCGGCAGAAGAAGCACGGGCGATGGCCGGCCGCGAACGCGGTAGCCTCGTCGAGAAAGAACAGTTCGGTCCAGCTCCGGCCACCCATCACCTTGCGCCGCCAGCCGCGGAATTCGCAGACGCAGGTGATCCAGGCCGGGCTCGACCAGCGCTTGTTCAGAAGCGTCTTGGTGGCGGGGTCGTGGATGATGCCGCGGTTGCCGGTGAAGATGCCGCGATGTGGGTCGGCGACGATGTCGCCGGTGGGGGTGACGCGGTTTTGCAGGGGCATGGAGAGGCCTCCGCTCAAACGCCGTCATTCCGGGATGGTCCGAAGGACCAGACCCGGAATCTCGAGATTCCGGGTCTGGTGCTAACGCACCATCCCGGAATGACGTCGCCCATCACGCCGCACCGTCGCGGATCGGCGGCTGGAACGAGAGCGCGGTGTCCCAGGGAAAGAAGATCCAGGTGTCCTGCGACACTTCGGTAATGAAGGTATCGACCAGCGGGCGGCCCTTCGGTTTGGCGTAGACGGTGGCGAAGTGCGCGTCCGGCATCATGTCGCGGACCAGCCGTCCGGTCTTGCCGGTGTCGACGAGGTCATCGACAATGAGGAGCCCCTTGCCGGTGCCGTTGCCGAGCTTGGCAGTGGCGTCGGAAACGCCCTTCAACACCTGAAGCTCGCCCTGCTTGTCGTGATCGTAGCTGGCGATGCAGACGGTATCGATTACGCGCACCCCGAGTTCGCGCGCTACGATCGCGGCCGGCACCAGCCCGCCGCGGGTGATGGCGACAACAGCATGAAACGGCCCGACCTCGTTGAGCCGCCAGGTCAGCGCCCGGCAATCCCGGTGAAACTGGTCCCACGACACCGGAAAGGCCTTGCCCGCCCGCTCCTGCGCGCTCAGTGCCTCAGCATCCGTCGCCATTATCTTCTCCCGTATCTTCGAACGCGAAGCTTCTTATTTCGACGCGTTTTCTTCACGCGAACCGGTGCCCACTTCGCTTGAAAACGCTATGACCCGCTAGCGCGCGCGTGGATCGCCGCCAGCATTTCCTTCACCGCGCTCATCGCGGCCGCCAGCTTTTCCGGATCGCGCGAGCGGACCACGAGGTTGGTGTTCGGCTTCTTGTCCTCGTCCTGGAACGGATAGCTGCCGATGATGGTGTCGGGATGGGCGCCTGCGATGTCCCGCAGCGGGCCGCCGATGTCGCCTTCCCGCGCATTGGCGCGAACCGTATCCGATAGCATCCGCACGCCCGACTTCAGCTTGGGGGCGACGATATCCATCATCGCCTGCATGATGGTGGGAATGCCGGCCATCACGATGACGTTGCCGAGCTTGAAGCCGGGCGCGAGAATGGTCGCGCTCTGGATCAGTTCGGCGCCATCGGGCACGCGGGCCATGCGCAGCCGCGCCTCGTTCAGGTCCTGCTCGGTCCAGCGCTCCCGAAAGCGCGCCACCACGTCGGGGTGATGGTCGATCCCGACCCCGAACGCCTTGGCGACGCTGTCGGCGGTGATGTCGTCATGGGTCGGCCCGATGCCGCCGGTGGTGAAGACATAATTGTAGCGATGCCGCAGCGCATTAAGAGCGGCGACAATGTCGGCCTCCTCGTCGGCGACGACGCGGACTTCCTTGAGGTCGATACCGATATTGGTCAGGTACTCGGCGATAAAGCCGATGTTCTTGTCCTTGGTCCGGCCGGACAGGATCTCGTCACCAATGACCAGAATTCCCGCCGTGACGATCTCACTCATGTCTCTCTTCCCCACCTGTCCCAACCTTATTCCGGGATCGGAATACGGTCTATTTTCTAGTCCGCGCATTTTCGGGCGGCTAACCGGACCCCACTTAGCCGTAAAATGCGCGCTCGACATTGCGCACGCAACGCATTGAAGTCACGGGGGTTTGCTGCCGAAATAAGCACCCAGCAGCCCCTTTTTAGGGCACCACGGCCAAACTACCCATACCAAATGCCGCCAGCCCTTGCATATCGCGCTGGCCCGACCCTTGCTACCATCCCGTTAAGTCATGCACTGTGCCGTATGGCTTCCAGAGATAGTCAGGATTTATGGCCGTCGCCTTTGATGAAATGAACCTGCCCGGCGGCGACCTCCGCTCGGCCTACCATGAGCTCTCCCGCTGGCTGAAGGAGACGCCGCCCGAAGCCCTGGAGTATCGCCGCCAGGAAGCGGAACTGCTGTTCCGCCGGATCGGGATCACCTTCGCGGTCTATGGCGACGCCGAGGCCCAGGAGCGGCTGATCCCGTTCGACGTGATCCCCCGGATCTTCTCGGCCAAGGAATGGACCCTGCTGGAAAAGGGTCTGAAGCAGCGGGTCCGCGCGCTCAACATGTTCCTGCGCGACATCTACCACGGCCGCGACATCCTGCGCGCCGGCATCATTCCGGATGACCTGATCTTCCAGAACCCGGTGTTCCGCCCGGAGATGAACGGCCAGGACGTGCCGCACGACGTCTACGTCCACATCGCCGGGATCGACATCGTCCGGGTCGACGCCGACAATTTCATCGTGCTGGAGGACAATGCGCGCACGCCGTCCGGCGTGTCCTACATGCTGGAAAACCGCGAAATCATGATGCGGCTGTTTCCGGACCTGTTCGCCCGCCACCGCGTGGCGCCGGTCGAAAAATATCCGGACGAGCTGCTGTCGGCGCTGCGCTCGGTGGCGCCGCTGTCGGCCTCGGCCGAGCCGACGGTCGCGCTGATGACGCCCGGCGTCTACAATTCCGCCTATTACGAACACTCGTTTTTGGCCGACAAGCTCGGCATCGAACTGGTCGAAGGCCGCGACCTCATCGTCAAGAACGACGAAGTATTCATGCGCACCACCGAGGGTCTCAAGCGCGTCGATGTGATCTATCGCCGCGTCGACGACGACTTCCTCGATCCCCTCACCTTCCGCCCGGATTCCGCTCTCGGCGTCCCCGGGCTGATGTCGGCCTATGCGGCCGGCAACATCACGCTGGCGAACGCGGTCGGCACCGGCATCGCCGACGACAAGGCGATCTATTCCTACATGCCGGAGATCGTGAAATTCTATCTCGCCGAAGAACCGATCCTGAAGAACGTGCAGACCTTTCGCTGCCGCGAACCGAAGGACCTGTCCTACGTGCTTGATCATCTCAGCGAACTCGTGGTGAAAGAGGTCCACGGCTCCGGCGGCTACGGCATGCTGATCGGGCCTGCCGCCACCACGGCGACGATCGAGGCGTTCCGCGACAAGCTCAAGCGCGAGCCCGAGGGTTTCATCGCCCAGCCGACGCTGGCGCTGTCGACCTGCCCGACCTGCACGGCTTCAGGCCTCGCGCCACGCCATGTCGACCTGCGGCCGTTCGTGCTGACGGGGCGCGATCACGTCACCATCGTGCCGGGCGGATTGACCCGCGTCGCGCTGAAGGAAGGCTCGCTGGTGGTCAATTCGAGCCAGGGCGGCGGTACCAAGGACACCTGGATACTGGACGAATAGAGGCGAAATCTACGTATGCTGTCGCGCACTGCCGAAAACCTGTACTGGCTGGCCCGCTATGTCGAGCGGGCGGAATATCTCGCGCGAACCATCGACGCGACCTTGCGCGTCACCGCACTGCCGGCCGCCTATATCGGCAAGACCAACGAATGGGACTCGGCCCTTCTCACCGCCGGCGTCAGCGCTGCGTTCTATGAGGTCTATCAAGAGGCCAACGAGCAGAACGTCGTCGAGTATCTGGCGTTTTCGCCGTCCAATCCTTCGTCGATCAAGAACTGCATCGAGGCCGCGCGGCTGAATTCGCGCTCGGTCCGCACCGCGCTCACCAGCGAGATGTGGGACACCATCAACTCGGCCTGGATCGAGTTGCAGGAAGTCTGGGGCAAAGGCACCTCGACCCGCGAGGAACTGGCAAAATTCCTGCGCTTCGTGCAGGAGACCTCGCTGCGGTTCGATGGTTCCGCCTACCGGACCATGCTGCGCAACGACGCCTACTGGTTCTCGCGGCTCGGCCTGCATCTGGAGCGCGCCGACAACACCGCCCGCATTCTCGACGTCAAATATCATGTGCTGCTGCCCGAGGAGGAACATGTCGGCGGTCCCCTCGACTACTACCAGTGGACCTCGATCCTGCGCTCGGTGTCGGCGCTGACGGCGTATCACTGGGTCTACCGCGAAACACTGAAACCCTGGCTGATCGCCGACCTGCTGATCCTGAACGATACGCTGCCGCGTTCGCTGGCGAGCTGCTACAGCAACCTGGTGCGCAATCTCGACCAGATCGGCGTCGCCTATGGCCGCCAGGGTGCCTCCCAGCGCCACGCCCGCGGCGTCCGCAACCGGCTTGAACACAGCCATATGGACGATATCTTCCAGCACGGCGTCCATGAGTTTATCCAGGAGTTCCTGGCGGATAACGCACGGCTCGGCGAAATCATCACCAAGCAATATCTGATCTGAAGAGTTAAAGTTGCGCACGCTCAAATTCCGTCATGGCGGGCTTGTCCCGGCCATCCACGACTTGCTATGCGGATCAAATGAAGGACGTGGATGCCCGGGACATCTAGCGCGAAGACGCGCTTCGCGCTAATGCCCGGGCATGACGACTAACTCCAGCTCCGCCTCGGTACGCCATGCGTCTGCGAATTACCCATTCCACCAGCTATCGCTACGAGCCGCCGGCAACCGGGGTGATCCAGGTCCTGCGGATGACGCCGGGCAGCCACGACGGACAGTATGTCGCCGAATGGCACGTCGATGTCTCGACCGACTCCCGGCTTGACGTGCACGAGGATGCGTTCGGCAACGTCACGCACGTTCTGACATACGGGCCGATCGCCGATCTCACCGTCCGTGTCGAGGGCCTGATCGAGACTCACGACACCGGCGGCGTGCTGCGCGGTACCGACGAGCGGTTCCCACCCGGCTTCTTCCTGCGCTCGACCGCGCTGACCGAAGTCAATCCGGCAATGGCGACGTTCTCCCGCGAGATGCGCTCGGAGTCCGATGGCGACGTGCTCGGCTTCCTGCATGCGCTGATGGTTCAGATCAACGAGCACATGACGTTCGACGAGGACCCCACCAACTCAGGCACCTCGGCGGCGGAAGCTTTTGCGCTCAGGCGCGGCGTCTGCCAGGACTACGCCCATATCTTCATCGCCTGCGCCCGCTCCGGCGGCGTGCCGGCGCGTTTCGTCTCCGGCCATTTCCTGCGCTCCGACGGCACCGTCAACCAGCAAGCCGGCCATGCCTGGGCGGAAGCCTATGTAGATGGTCTCGGCTGGGTCGGCTTCGACGCCGCCAACGGCATCTGCACCACCGACGCCCACGCCCGTGTCGCGATCGGACTGGATTACCTCGGCGCCGCACCGGTGCGCGGCACCCGCTACGGCGGCGGCAATGAAACGCTGACGGTGGCGGTCAAGGTGGATCAGGCCGGGCGGCCCGGGCAGTGGCAGAG
Organism: Hyphomicrobiales bacterium; assembly: GCA_038244925.1. Classification (GTDB taxonomy): domain Bacteria; phylum Pseudomonadota; class Alphaproteobacteria; order Rhizobiales; family Xanthobacteraceae; genus Bradyrhizobium. The sequence goes on from JBBRSX010000138.1 coordinate 13,854, forward strand.
CCAGTCCTGATTGTTTGAGACGTCATTCCGGGATGGTCCGAAGGACCAGACCCGGAATCTCGAGATTCCGGGTTCGCATCTTCGATGCGCCCCGGGATGACGGCGGATAAATTCACTTATCCAGCCAGACGTCCTCGTACCGCACGTAGTTGTACTGGCTGTTGTCGTGCGGGGTGTAGCCTTTGACGTAGGGCTGCCAGCAATTGCCGGCCGCACTGTGCAGGACGATCGGGCGTGCGGCGTCGTCGACCAGGATGCGTTCGATGTCCCAGACCAGCTTCTTGCGCTTTTCCCGGTCGAGTTCGCGCGATTGCGCCGCCAGCAGCTTGTCCACGTCGGCATTGCAGTACTGGGTGTAGTTGCGCTCCGACTGGCAGGAATAGTTTTCGACGATATTGCCGTCGGGATCGTCGACGCTGACGCCGGTGACGTTGAGGCCGATGGTGTAGTCCTTCTTCGCCAACCGCGCGTACCATCGCGGCGTGTCGAGGATATCGAGTTCGCCTGAAATGTAGATCTTCTTGAGCTGGTCGGCGACGATGACCGCGGCGTCGCGATAGCTCGGCAGGTTGCGGGTTTGAATCTTGATCGGCAGCGGCTTGGCGTCGCTGTAGCCGAGCTTCTGCATGATCGCCTGCGCGTCGGCGACGTTCTTCTCAATGTTCGGACCATAGCCCGTCAGCGACGCCACCATGTCCGGCGGCATGCCCCATTCGCCTTCGGGCTTCGCCAGCATCGCCCCGCCCAGTGTGCCCATTCCTTCCATCAGGATGGTGTTGAAGGCCTTGCGATCCAGCGACAGCGACATCGCCTTGCGGATCTCGGCATTGTCGAACGGCGGATTGACGCGATTGACCATCAGATTGATCTGGGTTCCGGTCTGGATAGTCTGGCAGATCGCCTTCGGCGCCCGCGCCTTCATGTCCGCCATCAGGGGAATGCTGACATCAGAGGGAAAGGTGATGTCGTAATCGCCGGTCGAGAATGCCAGCATCCGCGTGGCGCGGTTGTCGATCATCCGGAACGTGATCTCGTCCAGATAAGGCTTATCCTTCTTGAAGTAATCGGGGTTGCGCACCAGACGGATCGAATCGCCGCGCTTGAATTCGACGAACTTGAACGGGCCGGTGCCAACAGGCTTGGTGCGCATCACCTGCTGCGGCACATGGCAGGGATAGACGGCCGAAAACGCGCTTGCCAGCAGCACCGGCAGGCTCGGCTGCGGTTCGCTCAGCTCGAAGGTGGCCTCGTAGTCGCCGTTGACGCTGACGTCTTGAAGCTTGGTGTACCAGACCTTGCGCGGGTTGCGGTGAAAGTCCTTGGCATCGCCCTTGCCGATCAGCATCCGCCAGGTGCACTGCACGTCCTTGGCTGTGAACGGCTGGCCGTCGTGCCACTTCACGCCCTGCTTGAGCTTGAAGGTGAGTTTGGTGTTGGTCTGGTCCCACGACCAGCTTTCGGCGAGATCGGGGATGACGGTGTCGATGCTTTCATGAACCTTGGTGGAATCGAAGATGACGAGGTTGTTGAAGACGGCCGAAAACGGCGTCACCGAAGCGATGGTGGATTCCTCGAGCAGCGAGGCCGAGGGCGGATTGTCGTTGTGATAGAGCCGCAGCGTGCCGCCCTTCTTCTGCGCGGCGGCGGGAGATATTGCCATCACGGCGACGCAAAACAGGGCCATGGACGCGGCTTGCAGCCTGCATGGCAAATTTCTGGTGCGCATCATGGTCTCCCAATTCGTTTTCTTTTTCTGTAGTGTTGTCCAACTCTACAGGAATGCGAGGGGCGAAGGCAACGCGGGAGGCACGCAATGTCGGAAGGCGACAAGCTGTTCGCGGGTTCGATCCCGGAAAACTACGATCGCAATATGGTTCCGCTGATTTTCGAGGTGTATGCCCGGGACCTTTCGCGGCGAGCTGCCGCGCTTTCCCCGAAAGCGGTACTGGAAACCGCGTGCGGCAGCGGCGTTGTGACGCGCGCGCTGGCGCCAAAACTTGCCTCCGATGCCCGTTATGTCGTGACCGACCTCAACCAGCCGATGCTCGATTATGCCGCCACGCGGCAAAACGCGGGCAACCGCATCGAATGGCGCAAGGCGGACGCGCAGGCATTGCCGTTCGAGGATGCGACGTTCGACGTGGCTTGTTGCCAGTTCGGCATCATGTTCCTCCCCGATCGCCCTTCCGGCTACCGGGAGGCACGGCGGGTGCTGAAACCAGGCGGATGCTTCCTGTTCAGCGTCTGGGACCGCATCGAGGAGAACGTATTCGCCGACGACGTGACCAATGCACTCGCGGCCTTCTTCCCGAATGACCCGCCCCGCTTCATGGCGCGCACACCCCATGGCTACCACGACACAGCGCTGATCCACCGCGATCTGGAGAAGGCAGGCTTTTCCCATGTGACGATCGAGACCCGCGAAGAGCAGAGCCGCGCGCCCTCGCCGCGCCATGTCGCACTGGCCTATTGCCAGGGTACCCCGTTACGCAACGAGATCGAG
>JBBRSX010000139.1:0-16346 GCA_038244925.1 Hyphomicrobiales bacterium
CATGATGATGCGATGCGAATCGAGATCGTCGAGCGTGCGCGGCGTGCCGAAACGCTTGATGTATTCCGGCGAGCAATAGGCATGGAAGCCGATCGAGAACAGCTTGCGCTGGATCAGGTCCGGCTGCGTCGGCTTGCGGGTGCGGATCGCGACGTCGGCCTCGCGCATCGACAGGTCGAGATCCTCGTCGGTGACGATCAGCGAAATCCGGATTTCCGGATACAGCCCGGTGAACTCGCCGAGCCGTGGAATCAGCCAGTTGATGCCGAGCGCCGGCGGGGTCTGGATCTTGAGATCGCCGCTCGGCCGCTCGCGGCTGTCGGTGAGCTTGGCGCGCGCCGCCTGCAACTGCATGAACACGTCATGTGCGGTGCGAAACAGCAGGTCGCCCTGCTCGGTGAGGATCAGCCCGCGCGCATGGCGGTGGAACAGCGACACCGAGAGCTCCTGCTCCAGCGCCGAGACCTGCCGCGATACAGCCGATTGGGAAAGCCCCAGTTGCTCGCCGGCATGCGTAAAGCTTCCCGCTTCCGCCGCTGCGTGAAACACCTTCAGCTTGTCCCAATCCATATCGTTAAATCCGTCTCTCGATCGAGCCATGTTTATTCCGCCGCCGCGCGATCGCTCGCGCGCAATGCCAGGAAACGTTCGGCCTCAAGGGCCGCCATACAGCCGAGGCCGGCAGCGGTGACCGCCTGGCGGTAGGTTTCGTCGGCGACGTCGCCGGCCGCGAACAGGCCGGGCACGGAAGTCGCCGTCGAGTTCGGCGCCACCTCGACATAGCCGGAGTGTTTCAGCTTGATCTGGCCCGCGACCAGGTCAGTGGCCGGTGCGTGGCCGATGGCGACGAAGACGCCGTCGGCGGGAACGTCGGTCAGCGCGCCGGTCTTGACGTTCTTCAGCCGGACATGGGTGACCTTGCCGGGATTTGGGGTGCCGCAGATCTCGTCGATCGCGCTATCCCAGACCACCTTAATCTTGGGATGCTTGAACAGGCGGTCCTGCAAAATGCGCTCGGCGCGGAAGTGATCGCGGCGATGCACGATCGTCACTTGCGAGGCGAAGTTGGTCAGGAACAACGCTTCCTCGACCGCGGTGTTGCCGCCGCCGACCACGACGACTTTCTTGCCGCGGTAAAAGAAGCCGTCGCAGGTCGCGCAGGCCGAGACGCCAAAGCCCTTGAAGGTCTCTTCGGAGGGGATGCCGAGCCAGCGCGCCTGGGCGCCGGTGGCCAGGATCACGGTCTCGGCGATATAGACCTCGCCGCTGTCGCAGGTAAGGCGGAACGGCCGATGCGACAGGTCGAGGCTGGTGACGAGATCGGTGACGATCCTGGTTCCGACATGGGCGGCCTGCTTCTCCATCTGCTCCATCAGCCAAGGGCCCTGGATGACGTCGGCGAAGCCCGGATAGTTTTCCACGTCGGTAGTGATGGTGAGCTGCCCGCCGGGCTGGATGCCCTGGATCAGGATCGGCTCAAGCATCGCCCGCGCCGCGTAGATCGCTGCGGTGTAACCGGCCGGGCCGGAACCGATAATGACGACCTTGGCATGGATAGGGGCGGGCATCGGAAGATCCCTCTCTTGTTAAGGGAGTTTGGTCAGGACTTGAGCGGGAAGCGGCCGGAAAAGGCATCGCGGCGGCGCTAAAAGTGTCAAATCCAAGTCTAGGACATCTGGGTAGCTATGCAAGAATTGCAATCCAAATCGGCGAATTTTCCGGGGAAACGAGGTTAATGGCGCACTGCACGCGCAATAAAATTGCGCATCCCGTATAGGCTGGGCTAAGAGTGTTGCACCAATTTACCTGCAAGCCGAGCCAGCCCCAAGGAAGCGGACCCGCGTGTCTAAGAATCTCGACGAAATCGACCTCAAAATCCTCGCCGAAATCCAGGCAGATGGCCGAATCACCAACGTCGAACTGGCCAAACGCGTCGGTATTTCGCCACCGCCCTGCCTGCGCCGGGTCCGGACGCTGGAGGAGGAGGGCTACATCCAGGGTTACCGCGGACTGCTCGATCCGCGCCGGCTCGGCTTCGACGTCACGGTGTTTGCGTCCGTGCACCTGTCCAGCCAGGCCGAAGCCGATTTGCGCGCCTTCGAGGAGTTCGTCCGTGCCGAGCCCCTGGTGCGGGAATGCTGGATGCTGTCGGGCGAAGTGGACTTCATCCTGAAATGCGTCGCGCCTGATATGGCGACGTTTCAGGAGTTCGTCACGCATCTGACCGCGGCGCCGCATGTCCGCAACGTCCGTACCTCGCTGGTGCTGCACAATTCGAAATACGAAGCGGCGGTGCCGCTGGATTTGAAGGCGGCGGGTTAGCTGTCATTCCGGGGCGATGCGAAGCATCGAACCCGGAATTTCGAGATTCCCCAGTGCGCAATTGCGCACCTGAGGCATGGTGCTTACGCACCATCCCGGAATGACGACGGCAGAACACCGTCATCGCGACGAGCTACGGCGGACAGGTCGTCGCTTTGCTCGCGACGACGGGGTAACCTACTTCTTCTTCATCATCGCATCGACGCTGAGCGGGCCACCGCCGGCGCAGGCGAGATAGAGACAGGCGAAGCAGAACAGGATCGCCGCGCTGCCGCCGTTGATCAGCGGGATGAACACCGGCGCGGCGGGGGTCTTGAACATGTGCCCCATGAAATAGGCGAACGCCATTTCGCCTGACAGGATGAACGCGACCGGGCGCGTCCACAGTCCGATAATCAAGAGCGCGCCGAGCACGAGTTCGATTCCGCCCGCGGCCATGATCAAGGGCGGCGGGCTGGCGAAATACGGCAGCACCGGAAATTTCAGGATCTTGGCGACGCCGTATTGAAACAGCAGCAGCCCGGTGACGATCCGGAACAGGCCGAGCACCATCGGTTCGCCGCTCGCAAGTAACTTGTTGAATTTGTCCATAATCGCCCCCTCAGGCCTGGTTGTTCTTGGCGTCGATGCTCCACGGGCCTGCGCCCGCGGTCGACAGATAGAGGCAGGTGAAGCAATACAGGATCGCCAGCGTGCCGCCGTTGATCAGCGGAAGAAAACCTTTGGGGAAGTGCCCGATGAAATAGGCAAACGCCATTTCGCCGGCGACGATGAACGCAACCGGGCGCGTCCACAGGCCGAGGATCAGCAGCGCGCCGCCGATCAGCTCGATGAAGCCTGCCGCGCCGACCAGCGACAACGGCTGGACGTTGGCGTAAGCCGCAAGTACCGGGAAGCCCAGGAGCTTGCCCATGCCATGCTGGATGATCAGCAAGCCGGTGATGATGCGCAAGATACTCAATGCGCGCGGCGCCCAGGCCGCGAGTGCTTCGGTCATGATAGTCCCCCCGAGTTAGATCGCACCACTTCGTAACGTGTCGCAGGCCTGAGGAAAAGGACATCGGGCCGACAAATCGATGACGTTTTTCAAAGCAGCATCGGAATAATGCGCGATGTCGAGTGTTTGCCGCGCCGGTGTGCCGATTACTTCTTCGGCGCGTCGCTCTGCGGCACGGTGTCACCGAGACATCGGATCGCTTCAGGCTGGCAGGCAATGCCGATGTTGGAACAGACGGCTCGTTCGTCCTTGGCGCCGCGCGAACAATTCACGCAACCGTCGGTCCACCGGCTGCAATTCGGCGGACCCGATTGCAGCGAAACGTCCCTGGGTGCGACCCGTGGCGGGATCGGGAGCTCGGCCGCGACTGCGGTGTGAATGCCAAAGACGACCAGGAACAGCGCCGCGGGAAGACACCAACTGACAACGCGACCTGGTCGCATGACGTGCTTCCCCTGATGAACGCGCGGCCGGTTCGTTGCCGGCAGGCGATGCCGCCGGCAACGCGTTCGATCTAGAGCATGCTTCAACCGAGTTTAATCATGCTCTAGATCAACTTCTTCTTTGAGCATGATCTCCGGGCAAACGCTTCGCGTTTGTCCGAGGGAAAACCGGTGCCCACTTTTCCGGATCATGCTCTATCGCCACTCGACCTTGGTGATCTCATAGGCCTTGGCGCCGCCGGGCGCCATCACTTCCACGGTCGTGCCTTTTTTCTTGCCGATCAAAGCGCGCGCCAGCGGCGAGGTGATGGAGATGCGGCCCTTCTTGGCGTCGGCTTCCGGCTCGCCGACGATCTGCCACACCGCTTTCTTCTCGGTGTCCTCGTCGACCAGCGTGACGGTGGCGCCGAACATGATGGTGTCGCCGGACAGTTTCGAAATGTCGATGATGTCGGCGCGCGCGAGCTTGTCTTCGAGCTCGGCGATGCGGCCTTCATTGTGCGACTGATCTTCCTTGGCGGCGTGATATTCCGCGTTCTCGGACAGATCGCCGTGCGAGCGTGCCTCGGCGATATGTTCGATGATACGCGGACGATCCTCCGACTGGCGCCGTTTCAACTCGACCTCGAGGGCGGCATAGCCGCCGGCGGTCATCGGAACTTTTTCAACCATCGCTTCCGTCCTTCGATCGTGCGAACTGCCGACAGGCGCGCGCACGAGCCATTCTTCGATTTCGATTCGAGCCCCGATGGCTCAATCCTGCGAGCCCGCCGGCCTATTGATTTTCGGCCCCGTCGGGGGCCATTCAACATCTCTGCGAACGGTGGGTTCCAGCCATACTGGCTTTATTACCAATCATTTAGAGGGCATCCTCGCCCGGCGAACGATCAGTTTTCGGAAAAGTAGCTCTGCAGCGTGCGGACCTCAAGGTCTCCGTCCAGATAGGCGCGGATGCCCTGGGCGGCCGCCACAGCACCCGAAAGAGTGGTGTAATATGGCACTTTATGCAAGAGGGCAGCGCGCCGCAACGAACGGCTGTCGGCCAGCGCCTGCGGCCCTTCGGTGGTGTTGAAGACGAGCTGGATGTCGCCATTGGTGATGGCGTCGACGATATGCGGCCGTCCCTCCAGCACCTTGTTGACCTTCTCGGTCGGCACGCCGTAGTCGGCGAGGAAACGCTGGGTGCCAGACGTCGCCATCACCTTGAAGCCCAGCCCGTGCAACAGCCGCACCGCATCCGCGATCCGGGTCTTGTCGCTTTCGCGCACCGAGACGAACACGGTGCCCTTGCGCGGCACGCGGGTGCCGCCGCCGAGCTGGCTCTTGGCAAAGGCCACTTCGAACGAACGGTCGATGCCCATCACCTCGCCGGTCGAGCGCATCTCGGGGCCGAGCACGGTATCGACGCCGGGGAAGCGCGCGAACGGGAACACCGATTCCTTGACGCCGACATGGCCGAGCTTGCGCTTCTTCAGATTGAAGCTCGCGAGTTTCTCGCCGGCCATGATCCGTGCGGCGATCTTCGCCACCGGGGTGCCGACCACCTTGGCGACGAACGGCACCGTGCGCGACGCCCGCGGGTTGACTTCGAGGACATAGATGTCGCCGTCCTTGATGGCGAATTGCACGTTCATCAGGCCTACCACGTCGAGGCCGAGCGCGAGCTCGCGGGTCTGCCGTTCGAGTTCGGCAATCATCGGCGCGTCGAGCGAATGCGGCGGCAGCGAGCAGGCGGAATCGCCGGAGTGAATACCGGCCTCCTCGATGTGCTCCATGATGCCGACGATGAAGGTGTCCTTGCCGTCGGACAGGCAGTCGACGTCGATCTCGGTGGCATCGGACAGATAACGGTCGAACAGCAGCGGGTTCTTGCCGAGCACGGTGTTGATCTGCCCGGTCTTGTCGTTCGGGTAGCGCGCCCTGACGTCGGCCGGCACCAGCTCGGGCAAGGTGCCGAGCAGGTAGTCGTTGAGCTGATTTTCCTCGCGGATGATCTGCATCGCGCGGCCGCCGAGCACATAGGACGGGCGCACCACCAGCGGCAAATCGAGATCGGCCGCCACCAGCCGCGCCTGCTCCACTGAATAGGCGATGCCGTTCTTCGGCTGCTTCAGCTTCAACTTGTCCAGCACGCGCTTGAAGCGGTCGCGGTCTTCGGCAAGGTCGATGGCATCGGGCGAGGTGCCGAGGATCGGCACGTCGGCGGCTTCCAGCGCGCGCGCCAGCTTCAGCGGGGTCTGGCCGCCGAACTGCACGATCACGCCATGCAGCGTGCCGTTCTGCCGCTCGGTGGCGATGATTTCGAGCACGTCCTCGGCGGTGAGCGGTTCGAAGTAGAGCCGGTCGGCGGTGTCGTAGTCGGTCGACACCGTTTCCGGATTGCAGTTGACCATGATGGTCTCGTAGCCGGCGTCATGCAGCGCAAAGCAGGCATGGCAGCAGCAATAGTCGAACTCGATGCCCTGGCCGATCCGGTTCGGCCCGCCGCCGAGAATGATGACCTTCTTCTTGTCCGACGGCGCGCTTTCGTCGGCCAGCGCGCCCGCGAACGGCGCTTCATAGGTCGAATACATGTAGGCGGTGGGGGAGGCGAACTCCGCCGCACAAGTGTCGATGCGCTTGAACACCGGGCGGACACCGAGCGCGTGGCGCTTCGCGGTGACCTCGGCTTCGGTGCTCTCGGACAGCACCGCCAGCCGCGCGTCCGAAAAGCCCATGCCTTTCAGCGTGCGCATGCCGAACGCGTTCTGCGGCAGGCCGCTCGCCTTGACCTTGGATTCCATGTCGACGATGCCGCGCATCTCGCTGAGAAACCAGGGATCGATCTTGCAGGAGTTGAAAACCTCCTCGTCGGTCCAGCCGAGCCGCATCGCCTGCGCCACCTGCAACAGGCGATCCGGCGTCGGCGTGCCCAGTGCGGCGCGGATCGCGTTCTTGTCGTCGCCGCGGCCGAGGCCCTCGATCTCGATCTCGTCGAGGCCGGTCAGGCCCGTCTCCAGCCCGCGCAGTGCTTTTTGCAGGCTCTCCTGGAACGTGCGGCCGATCGCCATCACTTCGCCGACCGACTTCATCGACGTCGTCAGCGTATGGGAGGCGCCGGGGAATTTTTCGAATGCAAAACGTGGAATCTTGGTGACGACATAGTCGATGGTCGGCTCGAACGAAGCCGGGGTCGCGCCGCCGGTGATGTCGTTGGCGATTTCATCGAGGGTGTAGCCGACCGCGAGCTTGGCGGCGACTTTTGCGATCGGAAAGCCGGTGGCCTTGGAGGCCAGCGCGGACGAGCGCGACACCCGCGGATTCATTTCGATCACGACCATGCGGCCGTCGGCCGGATTGACGCCGAACTGCACGTTGGAGCCGCCGGTCTCGACGCCGATCTCGCGCAGCACCGCCAGCGAGGCGTCGCGCATGATCTGGTATTCCTTGTCGGTCAGCGTCAGCGCCGGCGCCACGGTGATGGAATCGCCGGTATGCACGCCCATCGGATCGAGGTTCTCGATCGAGCAGATGATGATGCAATTGTCCTTTTTATCGCGCACCACCTCCATCTCGTACTCTTTCCAGCCGAGCACGGATTCCTCGATCAGCACTTCGTTGGTCGGAGACGCGTCGAGGCCGCGCTCGATGATGTCGAGGAACTCTTCCCTGTTGTAGGCAATGCCGCCGCCGGTGCCGCCCATGGTGAAGGAGGGCCGGATGATCGCGGGCAGGCCGATCTCGGACAGCGCCATCAGCGCCTCGCCGAGCGCGTGCTCCTGATAGCGCTTGCGGCGGTCGTTCTCGCCGAGCGTCCACTGTCGTTCGTGTTCTTCCAATGCGGCGCCGGAAAGCTTCTCCCGCTCGGCCTGGTGTTTGTCGCGGAACGACTTCTTCAGCGCCGATGCATTGGCGAGCCGCGATTTCGGCGTCTCCAGCCCGATCTTGGTCATGCATTCGCGGAACAGCTGGCGGTCTTCCGCCTTGTCGATCGCATCAGCCGTGGCGCCGATCATCTCGACGTCGAATTTGTCGAGCGTGCCCTGACGGCGCAGCGACAGCGCGCAGTTCAGCGCGGTCTGGCCGCCCATGGTCGGCAGCAGCGCAAAGCCGCCCGGAATGGCGTGGCGCTCTTTTTCGATGATCTTGGCGACGATTTCAGGCGTGATCGGCTCGATATAGGTGGCGTCCGCCAGATCCGGGTCGGTCATGATGGTCGCCGGATTGGAATTGACCAGGACGACCCGGTAGCCCTCTTCCTTCAGCGCCTTGACCGCCTGGGTGCCGGAATAGTCGAATTCGCAGGCCTGGCCGATCACGATGGGACCGGCGCCGATGATCAGGATGGTGGAGATGTCGGTTCTTTTGGGCATCAGGTCTCGCGGACTGGATTTTAGGCACAAAAAAAGGGCGCGCGTGCTGCGCGTCCCCTAAGCCAAGAGCGCGGGTTACCCTCGCGCGCGGGACGGTCTTTAGACCAGATTCCGCACCCGCGTAACCCCCAAAAAGACCCCATCAACCGGCATTTTAGCTGTTTTCACAGGATGCCCGCCTTCGCTCTTCGAGCTACGGCGCGGCGGGGGCCGGCCCCGACTGGCCTCTCGGCCTCTTGGCTGGCTTGCCCAGCCGTAGCTGCGCAGCAGCGAAGGCTGGAGGCCCGGCCTGGACTTGAACCAGGATAAAGAGCGATGCATCGCCCCCGCGTAGACATTTCCGCCACCGGGCCGCGGCGATCATCGCCGATCACGGGACGGTGAGCCACGCCTACCCTTTATTGGGGTTAACGGTATCTGGGTTAACGGCGCTGACGCCGTAAAAACCGGGTCTAGAAGGCGTACCGGGCCACAAAGGTCATGCGCCAGGGGTTGTGGCCGATATTGACGTGGGTGCGCGAGGCGGAAAAGCCGGCCGCCGCGAGCTTGGCGATCATTTCGTCCTCGCCGTAGCGCTGCAACCCGACCCGGGAGCGCAATTGCCGGTAGTCCGACAACGCCGTGCTGGCGAGACCATAAAGCGCGTCTTTCATGAAGCCGTGTTTGCCAGCGAACTTGAGCAGCGCCAGCACGTCCTTGCCCATGCCGACCTCGGGCCGCAGGATGTCGCCCACCACCAGCCGGCCGGTGGGCTTCAGCAGCCGGCGAACGACGGCAAAGGCGGAATCCAGTTCCTCCGCCGTCATGTATTGCGCGACCGAATTCATGATGACGAGATCAATCGACGTCTCTTCCATCTTGCGCAGGTCATCCAGCGAGCGAACGCGGATTTTGGTGTTCGGTGCAAAGCGCGAGATCAGCCGGCCGCGGACGCCGGGCGCGGGCTCGGCGAGATAGAGTTTGCCGCAAGCCTCCGCCACCCTGGCGGCGGAGAGCGCCTCGCCGCAGGCATAGTCCAGCACCACCGCGTCGGCTGAGTTGATATAGCCGATGATGTCCCGCGCGATGACCTGGAAGTGCAGGTCGCGATGCAGCTTGCTCGCATAGATCGTATGCGTGGAATCGTAATAGTCGATCCAGTCATCCATTCGTGCGGCGTCCGGTAAAACAGGGGTTCCAGAAGGGAACCGGCGGTCTGGTGATGCGTTAGGTGGTTCGGCGGCCGATGTCCAATACCGCCGATGTCCGGTTCCTAACAGGAAGGTGCGTCGTGAGCAAAGCCCCCAACAAGTCCGCAAAAGTATCCCCCGACCTCGATACCCCGACCGACCTGCCGCAGGCCGCGGTCGACAAGATCTCGGCGTCGCTCAACGTATTGCTGGCGGATGCCTTCGCGCTTTACATGAAGACCAAGAACTTCCACTGGCACGTCTCGGGCCGGCATTTTCGTGATTATCACCTGATGCTGGACGAACAGTCGGACGCGATTTTCGCCACCACCGACCAGCTCGCCGAACGGGTCCGCAAGCTCGGCGGCGTTACGCTGCGGTCGATTAGCCAGATCGCCAAGCTGCAGACCATCCAGGACAACAACGAGGATTATGTGCCGCCGCGCGAAATGCTGCGCGAGCTGATGGAAGACAACAAGCACATGGCCGCCGCGTTGCGCAAAGCCCACAAGCTCGCCGACGACCACGATGATTCCGGCACCGCCGGATTGCTCGAACTGTTCATCGACGAGACCGAGCGCCGCACCTGGTTCCTGTTCGAGGCGAGCCGTCAGGAAGGCGCCAACGCGGCGTAATCGCCTAGCTCTGCAAAATCAACGCCCGCGTCACCGCGGGCGTTTTCGTTTGGCAATGCGGCCACCGAAGTCGGCTCGGCGCTATCCGTGAATCAGTTCGTGCATCGTGTCGGCGATTTGCAGCGCGGTGTACGGCTTCGGCAGAAATCGTCCGCCTTGCGGCAGGTCTTGCTCGGAAATCCTGGCATGCCCCGAGGTCGCGACGATCTTCACCGGCGGCCAGCGGTCTCGAACGAAGTGGGCGAGCTTCAGTCCGTCCATTGAGCCCGGCATGTGGACGTCGGTAAAAACGAGGCGGATGTCGGAACGTTGCCCGAGAATGGCGATGGCCTCGTCCGCATTGGCGGCTTCAATGACGTCAAATCCGGCGGCTTCGATTGATCCGACCGCGTCCACCCGGATCAAAACTTCATCCTCGACAATGAGCACGACGGGTCTTGTGCGAGCGCTGGGCTGCATCGGGATCGCCCTTTTTGCTTGGCAGCCCGGCTCGCGGGGGGCGGCGGTCGCGCTAAAATGTCGGGTATCAGACACTACGGTAAAGGGCGAACCCGGTCCTGCTCGAATCGTTCCGGGTATTAGATAAATTAATATGCGGCCGCCCATCGGGACCCGCGCTCAGCACGGTCTGCGGGGTAACGAGTACGTCGTGTCATTTCTGCAGAAACGTGCCGCCCGGCCCAAGGCGCCCGGACGCAGGAAATCAGTCGAGGCATCCAAGCAACTCGTCGTAGCGTCGCTCGATCCGCTCGTAGCAATCGCACGAGACGGCCTCCAGTCCCGCGGCGTCCATGATCGAGATGCGGCCACGGCCGGTCTGGATCAGACCTTCGTTCTGCAGGGTCCGCTCCACGAGATTGATCGTGGTGCGTTGAACGCCGAGCATCTGGCCGAAAAATTCCTGGGTCAGCCGGATGTCATTGCTGCCAAGCCGTTTTCGACACTGCAGCAGCCATCGCGCGGCGCGGCTTTCGACCGGGTGCAGCGCCTGGCAGGCGGTCGATTGTTGCGATTGCGCGAGCAGCGAAAGATCGAACAGGGCTACGGTCTTTCGAAGGCTTTCGCTGGCTTTTCCGGCGCGATGAAACTCGGCAGCGGGGATGCGCACCGCTTCGCCGCCGACCTGCACAATCGACTCGGCGAACGAAGTCATGATGCCATGAATCGAGGAGGAGCCGATCATGCCCTCCCGGCCGACAATCGAGGTCTCGGCGGTCTGGCCCTGTTCCGTGCGTGCCAGCACCGAGATGATGCAGGACTGCGGGAAGTAGACCGACTCCATGTCGGTTGCCGAACTGTGAAGCAGGTCGCCGTGCTCGACCGTGATCGTTCGCATGTGAGGTTTCAGCAGCGAGCGAGCCGGAGCGTCGAGCAACCTCAAGAGGTGATTTTCCGCGGCCACAGCAGCTCCAGCGCAAGCAAGGCGGGAGCTTCAACTCTCTCTGTCGCCGATGCCCGAAGACGAAAGCGGCGATAGGCTACACTGGGCGCTATCAAGGGCAATAGCCACCCAATTCGCTGGCGATAGTCGGGTATCCGACAGTTCGGCGGAGCGAGGTCAGTGAGCGGCCTGCAAGGCGGTCACCCGCAAGGAACCGTCAATGCCTGGCCAGGAGCCGCCCATCGCTGGTCACGTGTTTGGAGCGGGCGAGCGTCTCCGACGGGGGCTCGCCGAACGTCGCACGATAGACCCCGGAGAACTCGCCCATGTGCCAAAAACCGTGGGCGAGCGCGCTAGCCTTCACGGTCAGTCCCGCGGCACCGGTGCGCAGCTGTCGTCTTACCGACCAGAGCCGCATCAGCCGGCTGTAGTGGTGGATTCCCAGGCCGGATACGGCGCGCGCCGCCGTTTGCAGCGTTCGAGCCGAGACGCCGATTTCCCCGGCCAGTTCCTCGCTTGTCGGATCGCGTGTCGGATCGGTCGAAAGCATGACGTCGATCCGGTCGAGGATCTCCTTGTAGCGGGCCAGGGTCTTGCGGTGACCTCCGCTCTGGATCCGGCCGGCGCACATTGCCACGTCCAGCGTGTCGAACAGCAGGCCCTGCATGCGGTGAAGCGCGCCCTGGGCCAGAATGAAGGCTGGCTCCCTCGCGGCAAATTCGAGCATGTGACGAACCATGCCCTGGATGTGCACGAGCTGGAACGGCTGCAGTCGCAGCAGCAAATGCCCGTCGCCGAAATCCTGCCATCGACTGTCGACCAGGTCGGTACGAACAGAGAGAATGGCGACGAGGCGGCCCTCCGGCTCGTGGATCGTGCAGTCGGCGCTTCCCTTGAACAGGATCAGCGTATCGCTTCCGGCCTCCTCGCCGTTGACCTTGGTGGAAGCGACATTGTCCATCGGGATGACGACAACCAGCCGCCCCGGCATCTCATAGCCCTTGATGATGCGCGGAAACGTGCGCACCAGCGACAGCACGGAGGCGGGAAACTGGAGGCTGGCCCGCAACACCGAGAAAGTACCGGCGGCGAGCGGGATGCTCTCGGCCCGGACATAGCGTTCGCTTTCACGAAAATGATCGATGTCCGCGTAGCGCTCCAGACTCAACGCCGGTGACGCCTGAAGGCTCGCGAAAAGCATGGCTGCAACCTGTTTGAAGGGGACCGCCCGAAGCAGCGCCCGTCATTCAGGCTCGCTTGGCGGTGGTTAATTGTTTCCTAATTTTGGTCCCCGTGGAAATGCGGAGAGCCGGCGGGCCGGACGTCGCGCCAAATGCGTACGATATTTCAATTGGCTGCTCGATTCCGACAGCCGATCCAAAGGGCGCTGCGGAGCCTGTTTTATATGGTGCCTGACAGCTGAAGACCACGACGCGAGTGCCGGCTGAGTCACGCCTCAAGCGGCGGCGGCGCGTTTCCACAGCCTGACCAGCGGACCATTTTCTCCACGCACCGGATCGCTCGCTGGCAGCTTCACCTGCGGAATCGTCTGCAGCGCCCTCTGATGGTTTTCCGGCGTCGGCCGCGTGATCTCGACCGGCGGTCCGGGCGGATAGGCGGCCGACGATCGAAAAATCAGGGCTCGCCGACAGGCATTGATGCCCGGTGCCGGCGGGCAGGATGGCGACGTCGCCGGCCGCGATCGCGATCTCGGTGCCACCGTCGCCGCCGAACCGCACCAGGGCGTTGCCGCGCGCGACGCCCAGCACCTCATGCACGGTGGCGTGGTAATGCAGGTAGTCGTAGACGCCGTTGCGCCACATCGCGCCCCAGCCATTCGCGTGGAACAGTTTTTCGATGGTGGCCTCGGGAGCACGGTTGTCGAGTTCGAGCGCGCGCTTGTAGACCAGCAGCGGCATCGCATTGTTCGGCACCAGCCCATCATCGCCGAAGATGAAGGTAAGCGGCTGGATATCGGCATCGACAATGGACACGGCAACTCTCTGGAGTGTTTTGAGATGGTCTGCGGACAAACCAACTCGTTTGCTCGCAAAACCGTTCCGCTAGATTTTGAACTTCAACACCTCGTCCTTGAACCGCAGCCCGTGTCCGGGCCGCTCCGGCGCCGTGATCATGCCGTTGGCGATCTCGGGCGGATCGACCCAGAGGTCGTCGATCAGGCCCATGTTCTCGCACCAGATGCCGTTCGGGATCGAGGCCAGCAGGTGCACGTTCAATTCCGGAAACAGATGCGGCGCGATGGTGATGCCGAACGTGTCCGCCAGCGCCGCGATCTTGCGCAGATCCGTCATGCCGCCGCGCATCGGGTCGGGCTGCAGGATCGGCAGGCAGGGATTGATGAAGAACGGCCGCAGGTCGTAGCGCGTAAAATGCGTTTCGCCGCCGACGACGCGCATGTCGAGGGCTGCTGCGATCCGCTGGTAGCCGGCGAAGTCGTCGGCCGGCACCGGCTCCTCGAGCCAGTAGATATTATATTTCTCGAACTTGCGGCCCATCTCGATCGCGACGTCGGCGCTCCAGCCCATGTTGACGTCGATCATGATGTCGATATCGGGCCCCAGCGCCTCGCGCATGCGGCGGACATTGTCGAGATCCTGGGCCGGCGTGTGCACATGCGCGACCTGCATCTTGATCGCGGTGTAACCCTGCTTCACGAAGTGCAGCGCCTTCTCGATCATGCCGTCGCCGCCGGAACCACGGAAACAGCCGGAGCCGTAGATCGGGATTTGCGAGCGGTAATGGCCCCACAGCCGATGCAGCGGCAGGTCGGCGCGCTTGCCCACCGCGTCCCACAGCGCGATGTCGAGCGCCGACATCGCCATCGCGGCGATGCCGCCGCGGCCATAGGTCATGGTCGCGGTCCACAGGTCCTTCCAGATCGCCTCGATCGCGGTGGCGTCCTTGCCGATCACGCGCGGGATGATGCATTCCTCCAGACACGCCGCGATCGACTTCATGCCGGGCCGGAAAACGAACAGATAGCCCATGCCTGACATGCCGCCGGCGGTTTCGACGTCGAGGACCAGAATGTCGCGGGTTTCGCCCAGCGGATTTCCCTTGAGCCAGGGATCGTCGGCCCATGGCAGGCGCAGCATCGTCACGCGGATGTCACGAATGGTCATGTCGGGATTGGCGGTCATTGGACGTTTCCCTGTTTGTTTTTTTGGCGATAGCGTTTTCAAGCGAAGTGGATGCCGGTTCGCGTGAAGAAAACGCGTCAAAAAAAGACGAGAGCCATATCGGTTCAGTCAGAACCGATATGGCTCTCGGGAAATTCAAGCACACTTAGCCGTCGCTAATCCAGCACCGTCGATTGCATAGCCGATGGTCGGCCGCTCACGCGTCCTTGGGAATCTCGAACACCAGGCACGTCGCGGTGGCGTGCGCGAGCAGGCGGCCTTTGCTGTCGGTAATGCGCGCCTCCGCCGTCGCGGCGCGGCGGCCGACACTGAGCGTCTTGCCCTCGCTGCGCACCGGTCCGGTATCCTCCGTCATGCCCTTGATGAAGGAGATCTTGAATTCCAGCGTGGTGTAGCCGGTACCGGCGGGAAGTTCGGTATGCACCGCAAGCCCCATCACGGAATCCAGCAGCGTCGCGGCGTAGCCGCCATGCACCGAGCCGATGGGGTTGTAATGCCGGAACCCCGGCACGCTGTAGAACACGACGTGGCCGGGTTCGGCGGTCTGATCGTAGGGTTCTATATTCTGCATGATCGGCGGCGCCGGCAATTTGCCGTCGAAGAACGCGCGAACGAAATCGAGGCCCGTCATCGAAGCCATGACGCTCGTCGGCGTGACACCGTATTCGATCTTTGCGGCGACGGGCCTGTCGTCCATGCCGGTGCGTCCTGCGGCTGGTGTATGATGATGAATATCATACTAAGGGGCGCTGCACTGCGCTAGCCCAGACATGAGCGATTTTGACGCAATCGATTGTGCAGAATTCGTCATTGCGACCCGTTGGCTCGCAATGAGGGGGGTAACCCTACGCCCGCTTGTTCGCGCGCATCAGATCCGCGAACCGCTGGAACAGGTAATGCGAGTCGCGCGGCCCCGGTGAGGCTTCCGGGTGGTACTGCACCGAGAACACCGGCTTGCCGTCGAGCGCGATGCCGCAATTGGAGCCGTCGAACAGCGAGATGTGGGTCTGCGTCGCGCCCTTTGGCAGGGTGTCCTGATCCACCGCAAACCCGTGGTTCATCGAGGTGATTTCCACCTTGCCGGTGGTCTCGTCCTTGACGGGGTGATTGGCGCCGTGATGGCCCTGATGCATCTTCTTGGTCTTGGCGCCGACGGCGAGCCCGAGCATCTGGTGGCCGAGGCAAATCCCGAACGTCGGCGTGCCCGAATTGATCACCTGCTGAATCACCGGCACTGCATATTTGCCGGTCTCGGCGGGATCGCCGGGGCCGTTACTGAGAAACACGCCGTCCGGCTTCATCGCCAGGATGTCTTCGGCAGGCGTCGTCGCCGGCACCACCGTGATCTGGCAGCCGACGCCGGCGAGCAGCCGCAAAATGTTGCGCTTGATGCCGTAGTCGATCGCGACCACCTTGAATTCAGGCGCGGTCTGCCGGCCAAAGCCCTGTTCCCAGACCCAAGGCGTCTCGTCCCAGTCAAAGCGCTGGGCGGAGGTCACCATCGGCACCAGGTCCATGCCTTCGAGGCCGGGCCATTCGCGCGCCTCTTCCTTCAGGCCGTGGAGGTCGAACGCGCCGTTCCTGGCGTGGGCGATCACGCCGTTGGGCATGCCCTTGGAGCGGATCAGCGCGGTCAGTGCGCGGGTGTCGATGCCGGAAATTCCGATGATGCCGCGGGCCTTCAGCCACTGATCGAGATGCTTGGTGGCGCGGTAGTTCGAGGGATCCGTGATCGCGGAGCGCATGATCACGCCGCGCGCGCCCGGCGTCGCCGCCATGTTCACCGTCTCGATATCCTCGTCGTTGGTGCCGACATTGCCGATATGCGGGAAGGTGAAGGTGATGAGCTGTCCGGCATAGGAGGGATCGGTGAGGATCTCCTCATA
>JBBRSX010000140.1:0-16221 GCA_038244925.1 Hyphomicrobiales bacterium
CTCGACAAGATCTTCATCCTGCACGCCGACCACGAACAGAACGCCTCGACCTCGACGGTGCGTATCGCCGGCTCTTCCGGCGCCAACCCGTTCGCCTGCATTGCCGCCGGCATCGCCTGCCTGTGGGGCCCGGCGCATGGCGGCGCCAACGAAGCCGCCCTGGCCATGCTGGCCGACATCGGCTCAGTCGACAAGATTCC
Organism: Hyphomicrobiales bacterium; assembly: GCA_038244925.1. GTDB lineage: Bacteria > Pseudomonadota > Alphaproteobacteria > Rhizobiales > Xanthobacteraceae > Bradyrhizobium. Next base: position 201 of record JBBRSX010000140.1, read on the forward strand.
GGAATTCATCGCCAAGGTGAAGGACAAGAACAGCGAAGTCCGCCTGATGGGTTTTGGACACCGCGTCTACAAGAACTACGATCCGCGCGCCAAGATCATGCAGAAGATGTGTCATGCCGTGCTGGCCGAAACCGGTCATGGCGACGACCCGATGCTGAAGGTGGCGCTGGAACTGGAAAAGATCGCGCTTAGCGATCCCTATTTCATCGACCGCAAGCTTTATCCGAACGTCGACTTCTATTCGGGCATCACGCTGAAGGCGATGGGCTTCCCGACCTCGATGTTCACCGTGCTGTTCGCGGTCGCCCGCACCGTCGGCTGGATCAGCCAGTGGAGCGAGATGATCGAGGATCCGCAGCAGAAGATCGGCCGTCCGCGCCAGCTCTACACCGGCGTCGCCCGCCGCGATTACGTCGATATCGCCAAGCGGAAGTAACCGCCGTCGCGTTTGGGACTAACTCGGAAGCCGGATGCGATCACAGCATCCGGCTTTCTGCTTTGTAGAGTGGGCACGGCGCGAAGCACGCTTTTTGCCCACCCTGCAAAATCAACGATCAGGAGGTAGCATGCTCACTGGAAGCTGCCTGTGCGGCAGCGAGGCCGACGCCGAGCCCGGGACGATCGTCCATTGCCACTGCGCGACGTGCCGCAAGACACATGGCTCGGCGTTCTCGACGGTAACGACGGTTCCCCGTGATCGCTTCCGCTGGGTCAAGGGTGAAAGCCTGCTCCGTGGTTTCGAGTCCTCTCCCGGCAAGCAGCGATATTTCTGCTCGAACTGCGGATCGCACATCGTCGCCGAACGCAACGGTACCGGCAAAGTGTTGCTGCGGATGGGCTGCCTCGACACCGAGATCACCGAGCGCCCCAAGCTGCATATCTGGCGATCGGATGCCGCGTCCTGGTTCGATCCCAAGGATCAATTGCCGGAGTGGCCGCAAGGCACGCCGCCAAAAGAGCCGCGCTAATCTGCCCGCCGCGCCTTTCGCATCGTCGTCAGCACGATATCGGCCGCCCGCACGCTGGGCGGCGCGTTGCCGGTCGACATGATCTGGTCGATCTTCGCAAACGCCGCGAGCTGCTTGCGCCGCAGGTCGGACTTGCCGAGCAGTTCGCGCAGGGCGTCGGATAGTTTTTCCGGCGTGCAGTCTTCCTGCAGGAATTCGGGCACGACATTCTCGCCGATCACGAGGTTGGCCAATATCACCGAATTCACCTTGATCGCCCGCCGCAGGATCCAGGCTTCCGCCGAACCGGTGCGGTAGGCCGTCACCATCGGCACGCCGGCGAGCGCGAGTTCGAGCGTCACGGTGCCGGACTTCGCCAGCGCCGCATGCGCGATGCGAAACGCGGCACGTTTTTCCTGCTCGCCGATCACGACGCGGGGCTGCACCGGCCAGGTCATCAGCCCCTCGGCGACTGCCTCCTGCAGATGCGGCATGGTCGGCAGCACCAGCTCGAACGCCACTCCCTGCCCGGCCAGCCGTTCCAGCGCCTGGCCGAAGACAGCCATGTGATGGCGGATTTCGCTGCGGCGGCTTCCCGGCAGCACCAGCAGCACCGGCGGCGACGCATCCCGCCGTCTGGCCTCATCAGGGCCCGGCCGTAGCGCGGTCAATTGTTCGGTCAGGGGATGCCCGACATAGCTGCAAGGCGGCCCGTGCAGCTTGCGATAGGCCTCGGGCTCGAACGGCAGCAGCGCCAACACATGGTCGACATAGGTCCGCATCGCCCGCGCCCGGCCCGGCCGCCACGCCCAGACCGAGGGCGAGACGTAATCGACGATCGGAATCCTGGCGTCGCGGGCGCGGACGCGTTTGGCCACGCGATGGGTAAAGTCCGGGCTATCGATGATGACGAGGATATCCGGACCAGACTCGGTCACGGCGGCGGCGGTCTGGCTGATCAGCCGCAGGATCTTCGGCAACTGCCTGACGACGGCGGCAAGCCCGATGATCGAGAGCTCTTCGATCGGAAACAGCGAGTCCAGACCTTCGCGCGCCATCGCGCGGCCGCCGACGCCCTCGAATTGCACCGCGCCGCCGAGGCGCTGGCGCAGGATCTTCATCAGGCTGGCGCCGAGACGATCGCCAGATTCCTCCGTCGCAATCAGAAATATTTTCCGCTCGGCGGTGTCGCGTCCCGGCATCACGCGGGCAGGCCCTGAACAAAGAGACCTGCCTTGTCAGCGGCAGCGATCATGGCCTGCGAATCCGCGGCGATGGTGTTGCCGGCGATGACGGCGATACCGGCGAGGCCCGCGCCGGCCACGCCTTCAATGGTCTTCAGGCCCACCGTCGGCAGGTCGTAACGCAGGTCCTGGCTGCTCTTGGGCGCTTTCACCAGCACGCCGCGGCCGGCCTTGGCACGAATGCGGCCTTCCCCGCGCAGCCGCGCTACCCTTGCCAGCAAGCCATCCGTGCCCTCGATGTCCTCGACCGCCACCACGTGACCGTCGATCACCACGACCGCCTGGCCGATGTCGAACGGGCCGAGCGCACGGAGCACTTCCCGTCCCCTCGCAATATCGGCGCTGGCGGCAGCATCAGGCATGGCGCGGGCAATGCACCCCTCCGGCATCAGCATATCCGGCGCAACGTCGCCGATCCCGACCATCCGAAACCCATCCCGCTCGAAGAGGCGGCCGATCCCCGACAACAGATGATCGTCGCCGCCGCGAAACGCCGTCATGATATGGCCGATCCGGCGGACCGTACCCCAGTCCAGCCGGATCTCCGACAGCGCCGGCCGCTGCAGGGAGCCGATGAAGATCAGGTCGCGGCAGCCTTCGCTACGGAACAGTTTTATGGCGCGGCCGAGCTGTCCGACTGAAATCCAGTGATGGCGAAAACGCGCAACGCCGGCGGGATCGCAGGCGCCGCGCAAGGCAAACAGGACCGATGCGACGCCGCGCGATGAAAGCGAATCCGCGACCGCGAACGGCATGGCGCCGCCGCCCGCGATGACGCCGACCGGCGAGGAAGCCTCTCGGGCCGCTGTCGTCATGGCTGCGGCGATCCCGTCATCAGTGCTTGTTGCCGTCGTCGGCGGGAAGGCACAGCGCGCGGTGCTTGCCGTGCTCGATGAAGGCGAGGATTTCCGCGATCGCGGGATCCTGTGCGGCCAGCGGTTGCACCGAGCTCAACCGCTCGGCAAAGATGCCGGGGCCATGAAACAGCTTTTGATAAAACGACCGCACGGTGGCGAGCCGGTCTTTGGTGAACTTGCGGCGTTTCATGCCGATGATGTTGAGGCCTTCGAGGCTCGCATACTGGCCGTTGACGAGTCCGAACGGAATGACGTCGCCGCGTACGCCGCAGACGCCGCCGACCATCACCTGCGGGCCGATCCGCGTGAACTGGTGCACCGCGGACAGCCCGCCGATGAAAACGAAATCGCCGATCTCGCAGTGGCCGCCGAGCGTCGCCGAGGTCGCGAAGATCGCGTCATTGCCAACCTGGCAATCGTGCCCGACATGGCTGCAGTTCATGAAGTAGCCGCGCTCGCCGACGCGCGTCACGCCGCCGCCGGCCACCGTGCCGGCGTTCATGGTGACGGATTCGCGCAAGGTGCAGCCGGCGCCGATCTCGAGCCTGGTCAGTTCGCCGCGATAGCTCAGGCTTTGCGGCGGGGTGCCGAGCGAGACGAACGGATAGATCGTGCAGCCGTCGCCGATCGTTGTCTGCGCCGTGATGTGCACATGCGCGATCAGTTTGCAGTTCGCTCCGATGACCACATTCGGCCCGATGATGCAGTAGGGACCAACCGAGGTCCCCTCGCCGATCACAGCGCCATCTTCAATCCGCGCGGTGGGATCGATCATGCCCATCTATCAAAGGTCCGGTTCAATCGCGTATAGGTGCGGGGAATATGCCGTATTTTCCGTTGGTTAGCGTGACATGCGGGCGCTGTCCAGTGACGTATCGTTACGACCTGTTTCGGCCATGCCAGCAAAAAGATCCGGAAGCGCCATCCCCGAGCGATCGACGCGGAACGGAATTGCAACCTGGCGCTTGACCTCCATCAACGAACCAATTGGAGGCTCTGGTGGCCAAGAAACCAAAACTTCTCGCCGACCTTTTTCACGACACCCTGAAAGACGTCTATTTCGCCGAAAACAAGATTCTCAAGACCCTGCCGAAAATGGTCAAGGCCGCCCAGTCGAAAGATCTGAAGGCCGCTTTCGCCAAGCATGAGAAGGAGACGCGCGGCCACATCAAGCGGCTGGAAGGGGTTTTCAAAATCCTCGGCAAACCTGCACGCGCCAAAACCTGTGATGCCATTATGGGGATCACCAAGGAAGGCGCCGAGATCATGACGGACTACAAGGGTATGCCGGCGCTCGATGCGGGCCTTCTGGCCGCGGCGCAGGCCGTCGAGCATTACGAGATGTCCCGCTACGGCACGTTGCGGACCTGGGCTGAGGAACTCGGCATGCCCGATGCCGCCGCGCTGCTCGAAGCCACCTTGAAGGAAGAGAAGGCAACCGACGTCGCTCTCACGACGCTGGCGAAATCGATCGTCAACATCGAGGCCGAGGCAGCGCTTCAGTAAGAGAATGTTAAGCGGGCATGGGGGCGTGAAATCACGCCCCCTGTTCAAAATCAGATTTGACTGAAGCCTGATCTGTTCGATATTCACACGACATCATGATCCGGGCCGCAACCAGCTTCATCCTGCTTCTGTTGACCGCGCCGGTCGGCACGGAGATGGTCGACGTGAGGGATGGCGGCGCGGTCGATCTCGGGACGTTCGAGTGCCGCGACATCAACCGCAGCACCATCATCCAGCGCGTCTGCTACGATCGTGCACAGCACACCATGATCGTCGGCATCGAGGGCAGCTACATCAGATATTGCGAACTTGCTGCCGAGACATTCGATGGCTTCATGACCGCGCCGTCGATGGGCCAGTACTTCAATCAGAATATCAGGAGATCGGGAACGGACCGACGCGATGAATGTCCGGCGCCGCGTCGTCTGAACCGCTAGCGGTCGGGCGCGGGCTGCAGCTGCGCCTCAGTCCGTCAGCATCGCGCCGACATCGGCCTCGGCGACCACGGTGCCATCCACCTTGGCGTCGCCGTGGAACCACCACATCGCCTTGCGGCGGCCGATCGAGCGCATGTGGTACTCGATGGTGTCGCCCGGCATCACCGGCTTGCGGAACTTGCACTTGTCGATGGTGAGGAAATAAACCGCACGCGGCTTCTCGGTGCCCTCAACCGACTTGATGCCGATCACGCCCGCGGTCTGCGCCATGGCTTCGATCATCATCACGCCGGGATAGACAGGGCGGTCCGGGAAATGTCCGAGAAACGGCGGCTCGTTGAAGGTGACGTTCTTGATGCCGATGCCGCTGTAGTCGGTCCGGATGTTCTTGACCCGGTCGATCAACAGCATCGGGTAGCGGTGCGGGAGCGTCTTGAGGATCTCGTTGATGTCCACGAGCTCAAACCTGACCGGTGCCTCCTCCGTCATTCCCGTTCCTCGCCCTTCGTATCGGCCGCAGCGTCACGCACCAGCCGCTCCACCGCAATGATCTCCCTAAACCACTGTTTGGTCGGTTTGGCAAAATAACCGCCCCAGCGGCCGTTCGGCGGGATGTCGTCCTTGACCCCGCTCATCGCCGTCACCTGGGCACCGTCGCCGATCTTGAGGTGATTGTTGATGCCCACCTTGGCGCCGAGCGCCACATTGTCACCGATCGTCAGGCTGCCCGCGAGCCCGATCTGGGCCGCCAGCAGACAGTTCCTGCCGATCGTCACGTTGTGGCCGACCTGGACCTGATTATCGATTTTGGTGCCTTCGCCGATCACGGTGTCGCGCAGGCTGCCGCGGTCGATGCAGGTGCCGGCGCCGACCTCGACATGGTTCTGGATCAGGACCCGGCCGGTCTGCGGTACCTTGAGATGCCCTTCGGGGCCGAAGAAGATGAAGCCGAAGCCATCCTGGCCGATACTGCAGCCAGGATGGATCAGGACGTTGTTGCCGATCAGCGCAAACTGGATCGAGGTGCGCGCACCGACGTTGCAGTCCCGGCCGATCCGGACATCGGCGCCGATCACGGCACCGGCGCCGATCACCGTGCCGGCGCCGATCTCGACCCGCGGACCAATGACGGCCAGCGGATCGACGATGACGCCATCTTCCAGATGGGCCGATGCGTCGATGACGGCTGACGGTGCGATGCCGTTATTGTCGAACCAGGTTTGCGGGCGGAGCGCATCGGCATGCCATTCGCGCGCGAGGTTGACGAAGGCGCGGAACGGCTGCGAGGCCCGCAGTACCGCGACATGGGCCGGCACCTGCTTTTCGAATCGCGGGCTGACCAGGCAGGCGCCGGCTTTCGTCGCGGCGAGCTGGTCGGCGTATTTGAGGTTGTCGAAAAACGCCAGATGCATGGGGCCGGCTTCATCGAGCGAAGCCAGTCCCCTGATGTTCCGGTCGCCCTGCGCGGGGTCAACCAATACCGCCTTCGTCAGCGCGGCGATCTCGGCCAGCGTCGACGAAGGGGGTTGCTTGAAGAAGATCGGCTGCGCCATTCCACCCGTCGCGGTCCGGCCGGTAATCGGATTTAGAACGATGTTCCGCCGCCAAACTTGAATTGCTGCACGCGGTCAAACTGACCCTTGGTGAGCGGAACCGCATAGTCGAACCGCAGCGGACCGAACGGCGAAGCCCAGATCAGGCCGACACCCACCGAGGTCCGGACCACGTTGCCGCTGTCATACTGCAGGCCGAGACAGTTTCCGGCGTTGGCGGCCGTGGTCGCCGTCGCTTGCGTCGGCTTGGTGCAGCCTGCAACGTTGACCTCGCCAGTCTGCGCCCACGATGTCGGCCCCTTGTAGTCGAACAGTCCGCCGGCGTCGGCATAGACCGAGCCCTTGAGGCCGACTTCCTTCGGCAGGAACCAGAACGGCATCTGCAATTCGAACGACGCGCCCCAATATTTGGTGCCGCCGAGCGCATCGCGCGTTCCGAAGGGATTGATATCGCGCGGGCCGATGCCGTTCGGCGCAAAGCCGCGGACCAGGTTCGGACCCATCTGGAAATGATCGAGCATGCGCAGTTCGCTGCCGCCGAACTGGTTGAGCATGCCGCCCTGAAGATGGACCAGGCCAACGATATCGGCGACCAGCGGAGTGTAGTACTTCGCATCGATCGCGGACTTGATGTACTTCACGTCGCCGCCGAGGCCGGCAAAATCCTGCTTCCAGTCGATCAGGAGGCCGTCAGTCGGGTTCTTGTTGTTGTCCAGCGTGTTGTAGTTCAGCGAATAGCCAACCGATGAGGTCAAGGTCCTGCCGCTCTGCAGTTCGCGGCGGACCGGCAGTGAGGCTTCGCCGTCGCTGTAGCACCACAGGCCAGCGCCCGAGGTATCGGTGGCGGTCTGGCCGCCTTGCGTGATCGACCCTCCCGCAACATTTTGACCAAGCAGGTTCGCATAGGCCGGCGACGGATTGAAGGCGAGCAGCCCGTTGTTCGGGTTGTTGTTACAGTTCGCCAAGGCGTTCGGCAGCTGGATTTCCTGCTGATAGATCGAATAGCGCAACTGCAAGGCGAGATCTTCACGCAGGGTGAAGCCGAGCCGCGGGCTGAAGCCCAGCGTCTTGGTGCCGTAGGCGATGTAGCTGTTGGCGAGTTGCTGGCGCTGGAACAGGTCGAGACCAAGCGCAACACGGTAATCGAGCAGATAGGGCTCGACCAGCGACAGCGAATAGCCGCGGGCATACTGGCCGTAGGTTACCGACGCTTTCGCGTACAGACCGCGGCCGAGGAAGTTGCGCTCGGAAATGCTGACTTCGGCCAGCGCGCCGTCGGTCGTCGAATAGCCGCCCGAAACCGAGAAGTCGCCGGTCGATTTTTCTTCCAGATCAACGATCAGGATCACGCGATCGGTCGACGAGCCGGGCTCGGTCACGATCTTCACGCTCTTGAAGAAGTCGAGATTCTTCAGCCGGCGCTCGGCGCGATCGACCAGTGCACGGTTGTAGGCGTCGCCTTCGGAAAGATCGAATTCGCGGCGAATCACGTAGTCGCGGGTACGGGTGTTGCCGCGGACATTGATGCGCTCGATATAGGTGCGCGGGCCCTCATCGATGGCGAACACGATCGAGACGGTGTGCTGCTCGAAATTGCGGTCTCCGCGCGGACGCACGATCGCGAAGGCGTAGCCGCGCCGCGACGCTTCGATCTGCATTTCCTCGACGGATTTCTCCAGCGCTTCGGCGTTGTAGAGCGAGCCTACGCCGACACGGCTGAAGCTGCGCATCGATGCCGCATCGAGCGTTCCGATGCTGGTCTGGAAATCGACGGACGCGACCCGGTACTGCTGGCCTTCCTCGATCTTGAAGGTGACCAGGAAGCCCTTTCGCTCCGGATCGTATTCGGTAAGCGCGGCCACCACCTGCACGTCAGCAAAGCCGTGCTTGAGATAGAAGCGGCGAATCAGGTCGCGGTCGGATTCGACCCGGTCCGGATCGTAGACGTCGCCGCCGCCGAGGAAGCTCAGCAGGTTGGATTCGTGCGTCTTGATGATGTCCTTGAGGCGATAGGCCGAATAGGCGACGTTGCCGACGAAGTCGATCGATTTGACGCCGGTCTTGCCGCCTTCGGTGATGGTGAAGACCAGATCGACGCGGTTATTCGGCTGATCGATGATTTCAGGGGTGACGCGCACGTCATAGCGGCCGGAACGACGGTAGATTTCGGCGATGCGCTGGGCATCCGACTGAACCGTCGGCCGTGAAAACGTACCACGCGGCTTGGACTGGATTTCAGCCGAAAGCTGTTCGTCCTTGACCTTCTTGTTGCCCTCGAAGGCGACGCGCCCGATCACGGCGTTTTCGACCACGACCACGACGATCCGGCCGCCCGCCTGACTGATTCGCACGTCCTGGAACAGACCGGTCTCGATCAGCGCCTTGAGGCCGTCGTCGATCTCGGCCTGAGTCAGACGCCCGCCGGGACCCGGCTTGAAATAGGAGCGAATGGTCTCGACCTCGACGCGCCGGTTACCCTCGACGGAAATCGACGCTACGTTCTGCGCCGCAGCCGGCGCAGCCAAAAGCACAGCAGCCAGCGTGGCTGCCGCTGGCGCGGCGAACATGATCAGGGCGGCCAACAAGCCCCCCCGCACTCGCATTCCAAATATCATGCGCAACGCGCCCTTATCATCCCGATGCCGGCCCGTACCCCTACGAACCGGCAGATTCCCATTTGCTGCACTGCTTGTAGCCAATTTCGCCGAGGGGGCAAACCGGACATCGCCGTGCGATTCCATTTTCATTCCAAGACGTTGCCATTGGGCAACGTCACAAAAAAGCCGCTTCACGATGCCGCCAGATGCAGGATGTCGTTATAGGTCGCAAACACCATCAACATCAGCACCAAACCCAGCCCGATTCGGAAGCCCACTTCCTGGGCCCGCTCCGACAGCGGACGTCCCCGAACGGCCTCCACTGCATAGAACAAAAGGTGACCGCCGTCGAGCAGCGGCACCGGAAACAGGTTCAACAGGCCAATCGAGATCGACAGCACCGCGGCGAGGTGAATCAGGGCGGTCAGGCCGATGGTGGCGACCTGCCCCGAGATCTGCGCGATCCGCAGCGGACCGCCGACCTGATCGGCGGCTTCGCGGCCGGTGAAGACGCCGCCGATATAGGCCAGCGTACGGTCGACCACGAACCAGGTCTCCTTGACGCCGAGCCAGAGCGCGGTCGCCGGATCGACCCGCTCGGTCACAGTATCGCCCGCCGAGGTCGCGCGGGTAATGCCGAGCACGCCGAGCCGATGCGCGTTGCCGAACGCATCCTTCACTTCGCGAAGTTCCGGCGTGCCCTGCAATTGCAGCGTGGAATCACCGCGCTTGATGGTGAAGTTGAGCTTGTCGCCGGCATGAATGCCGACGATGCGCTGCATGTCGGAGAAGCTGCCGATGGTCTTGCCGTCGATCACGGTCACGACGTCGCCGACCTGGAAGCCCGCTTTGGCAGCCGCGCTGTCGGCTTCGACCTTGTCGACGCGCGCGGTCGTGCTCGGCTTGCCGAAGAAGGTGAACAGGCAGGTGAAGATCACGATCGCCAGGATGAAATTCGCGATCGGTCCGGCGGCGACGATCGCCGCGCGCGGACCGACCTTCTTGTGATGGAAGCTGCCCGCCCGCTCTTCTTCGGTCATGCCGGCAAGCGTCTCGGCCGAGGCCGGCGTCGAGGCTTCCGATTCGTCGCCGAAGAACTTCACATAGCCGCCAAGCGGGATCGCGGAGATCTTCCAGCGGGTGCCATGGCGATCGTTGAACCCGGCGAGTTCCGGTCCGAAACCGAGCGAGAACGTCAACACCTTCACGCCCGCCCAGCGGGCGACCAGGAAGTGGCCGAGTTCATGGAAGAAAACGACGATGGTCAGGACGAACAGGAAGGGAACGACGTAACCGATGAGCCCATGGCTCAACGTATTGAAACTATGAAGAAAAAACTCGGTCATTCGATTTCCCTCGACGCGAGCCGACAGCCCCGTCCTTAACCCTCTAGGATGCCTTTAAGGCAATTTGAGGCAATAGGGAGGCAGCTTTATTTCGCGCGTTATGGTCAACGGAAATCGCATCATCCGCCGAGGTCAAAGGCGCCAGGTTCCCTGAGCGAATCCAGTCGTTAATGGTGGCCTCGACCAGCCGCGCGATGGCCCCGAACTTGATCTGGCCGGCGATGAAGGCCGCGACTGCGACTTCGTTGGCGGCATTGAACACGGTGGTCGCGCCGCGGCCGGTACGCAGCGCGTCATAGGCCAGCCGCAGCCCCGGGAACCGCTCGAAATCGGGTGCCTCGAACGTCAACTGGCCGATCTTGGCGAGATCCAGCCGCGCGGACGGACCGACGATTCGATCCGGCCAGCCAAGGCAATGCGCGATCGGAATCCGCATGTCGGGCGCGCCGAGCTGGGCCATCACCGAGCGATCCGAGAATTCGACCATGCCGTGGATGATCGACTGCGGATGCACGAGAACGTCGATTTCGTCGGCGCTGAGGGAAAACAGATAGGAAGCCTCGATGACTTCGAGGCCCTTGTTCATCATCGAAGCCGAATCGATGGTGATCTTCTGGCCCATGCTCCAGTTCGGATGTTTCAGCGCCTGCGCCAGCGTCGCCTGCTCGATGTCGGCGGCGGCCCAGGTGCGGAACGGCCCGCCCGACGCGGTGATGATCACGCGCACCAGTTCTTCGCGATTGCCGGAGGCGAGCGCCTGAAACAACGCATTGTGCTCGGAATCCGCCGGCAGAATGCAGGCCCCTGCTTTCGCCGCGCGCTGCATGAAGAAATCGCCGGCGCAAACCAGACATTCCTTGTTGGCGAGCGCGACGGTCGCACCACGATCAACGGCGGCGAGCGCCGGCTTCAGTCCGGCCGCGCCGCTGACGGCCGCCATCACCCAGTCGGCGGGACGCGCGGCAGCCTCGATGATGGCGCTTTCGCCGGCGCCGCATTCGGTGCGGGTACCGGCAAGCGCATCCTTCAGCTCGCCGAGCCGCGCGGGATCGGCCACCGCCGCAAATCGCGCGCCGAACTCTTTCGCGAGCTTGGCGAGACCCGCCACGTTGGAATTCGCCGTCAGCGCCTCGACCTGGTAGCGGTCGCGCGCGCCGCGCAGCAAATCCATGGTGCTGTCGCCGATCGAACCGGTGGCGCCAAGCACGGTGACGGTACGTGCGCCTGACAGCGCGGCCTTGTTGTTACGCAATGGAACAGCGCTCATCGTTTCACCAAATCATAAGACCGCGGCCGACGCCATCGGCGCCTCCGCGCAGGAACCCGAAAAGTACCGCCAGAACGACGGCCGCGACATATCCATCCAGCCGGTCCATCAGCCCGCCATGGCCGGGGATGATGTGACTGGAGTCCTTTACGCCAAAACGCCGCTTCACGGCGGATTCGAAGAGATCTCCGAGCTGCGAAGCGACCGAGAGAACGCCGGCCGAGAGCAAGAGATGGCCGGTCTTGCCGAGGTCCAGCGCCGCAAATCCCCCGGCCACGGCGAGGCTGGCGAGAAGGCCGCCGACCGCGCCGGCCCAGGTCTTTTTCGGGCTGACCCGCGGCCAGAGTTTCGGGCCGCCGATGCCGCGGCCGGCGAAATAGCCACCGCTATCGGTCACCCAGACGATGAAAAGCACGAACATAAGCGCGGCAAAGCCCTTGGCCGGATCGAGGCGCAGCAGCACCGAGGCGATCTCGGCGGCCGCCGCATAGCAAAATCCGGCCGCGGCCCAGCCTCGCCGCGACGACGCGGTCCATACGACCGAGACCAGGCCGATCGCGAGCACAATCAATGCCGCATCGATCCGTCCGAGGGCAAAGCAAATCCCAGCGATCGCCAGCGCCACGCCGCCTCTGATCGCCAGGGCCACCGCATCCGCGAGGCCTACGACCGACAGCCATTCAACGAACAGGCCGATCGCGGCTGCCGTCACCAGTGCGGTCCAGAGCCAGCCGCCGGCATAGGCGATGGCGATGGCGAGCGGGATCAGCACGGCGGCGACGAGGACGCGCATCAGGAGATTGCGCGAGGCGGATTCGGGCGCGGCTTCCGCAGGCGCGGTCTTCGCTGCCGCAGGCGCGGCTTCGCCCTCGGTCACGAGCCGGTTTTCGCGGCCAGACCGCCGAAACGGCGTTCCCGTCTGGCGTATTCGGCAATCGCACTTTCAAGCGCGGCCTTGTCGAAATCCGGCCAGTGGATCGGCACGAATACGAGTTCGCTGTAGGCCGCCTGCCACATCAGGAAATTCGACAGCCGCTGTTCGCCGCTGGTGCGGATGATCAGATCGGGATCGGGAATGTCGGGCGCTTCGAGATATTGCCCGAGCGCGTCGGCGTCGATCGACGCCGGGTCGCGCTTGCCCTCGGCGACTTCGCGCGCCAGCCGTTGCGCGGCCTTGGCGATCTCGTGGCGAGAACCGTAGTTGAACGCGACCACGAGGTTGAGCTTGGTGTTGGCTTTGGTCAGTTCTTCGGCTTCGTTGAGCAACGCGCAGATGTCGGGCTCCAGCCCTTCCCGCTCACCGATGATGCGAACCCGAACCCCGTCCCGGTGCAGCGTCGCCAGATCGTTGCGGATGAAGCGCCGCAGCAGACCAAAGAGATCGCCGATTTCGGTCGCTGGCCGCGACCAGTTCTCAGAGCTGAAGGAGAAGATCGTCAGGTACTGCACGCCGAGTTCATGGGAAGCGCGAACCACGCGGCGCAGCGCCTCGACACCGCGGCGATGACCTTCCGCACGCGGCAGACCGCGCGCGGCCGCCCAGCGTCCGTTTCCGTCCATGATGATCGCCACATGCAAGGGACCGGTTCGATCCGGTCCTTCGGTTGCGGGCGCGGCGGCGTTCGACATCATCTCAATTCCAGGACCGTCCCAAATCTCGGTCGCAACGTCTGGGTTTCAAAACCTCGATCTCGCCGTTAAACGGTGAGGATTTCCTTTTCCTTGGCGGCAAGCAACTGATCGATTTCGGCGATCATGCCGTCGGTCGCCTTCTGCACGTCGTTGGCGAGGCGCTCCTGATCGTCTTCGGAGATCTCGTGATTCTTCTCGAGCTTCTTGACGGTATCGATCCCGTCGCGACGGACGTGGCGGACGGCGACCTTGGCCGCCTCGGCATATTTGTGCGCAACCTTTACCAGTTCCTTGCGGCGTTCCTCGTTCAGTTCGGGAATCCGCAGACGCAGCACCTGTCCTTCGGTGGCCGGGCTGAGGCCGAGATTGGAATCGACGATCGCCTTTTCCACGGCCTTGACCATCGACTTGTCCCAGACCTGCACCGAGAGCAGCCGCGGCTCCGGCACGCTGACGGTCGCAAGCTGGTTGAGCGGCATATGCGAGCCGTAGGCCTCCACCTGCACCGGCTCCAGCATGGACGCCGCCGCGCGGCCGGTACGCAGACCGCCCAGTTCATGCTTGAGTGCCTGCGTGGCGCCTTGCATGCGGCGCTTCACTTCGTTGATGTCAAAACCTGGCGTGGGCATAGCGCTCTCCCCTCCTTAGAAACCAACCGCTGGCATCATCGGGCCCGCGGGTCGAAACAGCACCGGCAAATGACCGGCCTATGGGTCAGCCGGCGACGACGGTACCGTGGCCGGTGCCGCGCAGGATCGCGCCGATCGAACCCGGCTCGGCGATCGAGAACACGATGATAGGCAGCGACGTCTCGCGGGCAAGCGCGAATGCGGTTGCATCCATCACCTTGTAGCCACCTTCGATCGCCTGCGAATGCGTCAGGCGATCGAAACGCCTGGCGGACCGGTCTTTTTTGGGATCGGCGCTGTAGACGCCGTCGACATTGGTGGCTTTCAGCACCGCCTCGGCGCCGATTTCGGCCGCCCGCAGCACCGCCGTGGTGTCGGTGGTGAAGAACGGATTGCCGGTTCCGCCGCCAAGCAGGACGATTCGCCCCTCGGCGAGGTATTTGTGCGCTGCACTACGGGTGAACAGCTCGGAAACCTCCGGCATCACGAACGCCGACAGGGTCCGGGCCGGCGTCCCCTTGCGCTCGATGGTGGCTTCCAGCGCGAGGCAGTTCATCATTGTGGCGAGCATGCCCATGGTGTCGCCGGTCGGCCGCGACACGCCGCGCGCGGAAACTTCGACGCCGCGAAAGATGTTGCCGCCGCCGATCACGACGGCCACCTCGACGCCGAGCTTCTGGGCCGCGATCAGGTCGTCGGCGACACGGTCGATGGTGGGCTGGTCGATGCCGAAGGACTGGCTGCCTGCGAGATACTCGCCCGAGAGCTTGATCACGACGCGACGATAGACCGGCTCAGCCATGCAAATCGCTTCCTTGTCCCCGCGCAGACGCTTCCGGCGCGACGGCGCCGGAAGACGTTTCCGTCAGCGGTTACTTCTTGCCGCTGACCGCCGCAACTTCGGCTGCGAAATCGGTTTCCTGCTTTTCGATTCCCTCACCGAGAGCATAGCGCACAAATCCGGTAATCTTCACCGGCGCGCCGATCTTGCCTTCGGCTTCCTTGACCGCCTGGGCGACCGACTTGCCCTTTTCGTCATGGATGAACGCCTGTTCGAGCAGGCAGACTTCCTTGTAATAGGTCTTCAGACCGGACTCGACGATCTTCTCGATCACGTTCTCCGGCTTGCCCTGCTGGCGATACTTGTCGGCCAGCACGTCCTTTTCACGCGCCACGGTCGCGGGATCGAGGCTGGCAGGCTCGAGCGCCTGCGGATTGGTGGCCGCGACATGCATCGCCAACTGGCGGCCGAGATGCGCGAGCTCATCGGTCTTGCCGGTGGATTCCAGCGCCACCAGCACGCCCATCTTGCCGGCACCGTCGATGACGGCGCCATGGACATAGCTCGACACCACGCCCTTGCCGACTTCGAGCGAAGCCGCACGGCGCAGGGTCATGTTCTCGCCGATCGTGGCGATCGCGTCCGAAATCGCGGTCTCGACGTTGACGTCGCCGACCTTCGCGGCCTTGATTTTCTCGACGTCGGCACCGGTCTTGAGCGCGACCTGGGCGACCATCTTGACGAGGCCCTGGAACTGCTCGTTGCGGGCAACGAAATCGGTTTCCGAATTGACTTCGACCACGACACCCTTGGTGCCCGAGGTCAGCGCACCAATCAGGCCTTCGGCGGCAACGCGGCCGGACTTCTTCGCAGCCTTCGACAGGCCCTTCTTGCGCAGCCAATCCTGCGCCGACGTCATGTCGCCGGCGGTTTCGGTCAGCGCGGCCTTGCAATCCATCATGCCTGCGCCGGTCGACTCGCGCAGTTCCTTGACCATCGCCGCAGAGATCGTTGTCATCGCTAGATATCCTTCTTGCCTGCCAGCGCAGGCGCGGCGCGCGTCTTGCGCCGTGCCGCCATCAGCTACAGGAAATACCGTAATCGGGGGAATTGAACCGGTGGCCGGGCGAGCCGGCCACGGGTGTAAGCGTTATTCCGCTTCCGCGGTCATCGCCTTGGCCTGGGCGACCCAGCCATCGGCGCGGCTCGGAAGTCCGACCTCTTC
>JBBRSX010000141.1:0-15756 GCA_038244925.1 Hyphomicrobiales bacterium
GGCTCGGGCGGTGCAGGCGTCTCGCCAAAGACTGGGAGAATCTCAATCGAAAGGCGCTCGCATTTCTGCGCCTCGCTTCAATCAGACTCATGCTCAGAAAGCTATGTAATCCAGCATGATCTCTCCGGACAGACTCTAAGAAATCATTCTGTCGACGTTGAACGGTTAACGTCACTTATCGCTGGCAAGAATCCCGAATTCCACGCCTTCTTCTCCGGTCCAATAAATTTTGACACCATCGAAGGAATCCTGCGGACGAGGACGTTCAGCTGGCGCTTTTCTTACTAAACGATGTAGTGCGTTACTATCGTACAATGGCAGTCGATTACGAGTTCAAGACAGTCGAAACGGAGAACGTTTAGCCGTGGGCTATCCGGAATATCAAACTGATCTTCTCGCGCAAACTGTTGTATGCGAGCGGACTCTTCAGCGTTGCAACAACGGCTGAGCGCACTCGGTTACAAAAAATATCAGAACTCGAACATCTCTTCGAGTTGACAGTCATTGATCGAATGAGCGCAATTTGCGGAGATGCGGCCCGCCCGATGCTCCTTAGCTATAATCACTTCTTGAGCAAGCTTGAAGACACGTCCATGCGCGATCACTTGAAGGCATTAAAGAAGGAGCAGCGACAGGACGATATGATTTTTCGAGAATTAAAGAATGAAGGACACCACTTCACACGGGAACTGCTGAAACTTTTTGAAAGCACCTTCGACAGCACCCACCCCATTCGCCGGGCCATAATCTTTTAAATTGCGCACCCTTTCGCACACGCAAATACACCGGCTCTTTTCACAAAGTTAGCCGCTGGAACGCGCCCGTCGTCCGACGCAGATTTTCGGTTTCGCTGTAATAAACAACACAACTCTGATATTTTAGAGAAGCGTCGAAGGCTGCTAGAAATTGGCATGACTACGTTGAGCACGCATAAGATTATCATTGCGGTGGAGGTGATCGCTGTTTCCGCAATCACGTACACGGCGCTTGCATTCGCGCGAGCCTATTTTGGTCGAGAAGGACTTTGGTTAGTTGGCTTTACGGCGCTTGCTTGCGCTCTTTTTGCCCTTTTTAGGTTGCGCAAATAAGTCGTCCGTTTCGGTCTTCTTATGGATACGAACAACCTTGATGATTTCTCGGCGTTTTGGCGCCCATACACCCCCTTCAAATTCCTCTTTGGTTTCGATTTGCGCGGTGACTTGAATTCCTTGTTTCATACCGAGGTGAAGCTTACCGTTAAGAACATCCCCTAGAAACTTTTCTTCCTTCACAAAGTAGCCGAATTCCCCAATGGGCGAGCGAAACCGCCACACCCGGTCAGTCGGCAGCAACACAGGGCTGATCAGCGTTAGCCTTTCGGTCGATGGAACCGTGCGAGTTTTGGTTGAGGTTTCGACGGTGGCTGCAATACCCGCCTTTTCCGAAAAAGAAGAACGTGGCACTGGTTGAGTGGGCTTATCATCGGGCTTAGTTATTGCCCCGACGCTTTCAATGTTATGGTCACGCTCCAACTGCTTATACATCTGTTGCACGGGAATTTTGGCAATCTTCCCCTTGTTGATGTCAATGACAGCTTTTGCAATTCGGTCTACATCTTCGCGGCTCAATTCCTTCCGCTGCTCTGGGGCCAAGTATTGATCTAACAGCTTTCCAAATCCGTAGCCCCTGACGTCATTAACGAGCATCAAGCCGATAGTTCCCACGATAGATACGAGAGCGGCGCGGCGCCCGTCCGGGGTCTTCAGCGACTTGATGATTGCCTTGAGTTTCAGGCTTCCTTCGGTGCCACTGTCGAACTCCAGCCGTACATCCAAACCAGGCTCTAAAATGTAGGAAATCTCTTTGACTGCCTCAGCAAAAGCTGCCGCAGCTAGGCCAACAACCTCAAAGTCGGCCTTCTCGCCCTTCTTGAGGCCAAGATACAACGTGACTGTTTCTTCCACCGCTGCCCTCCCTGCTCCCAGAGGTAGCATACGGCCAACCGATCAATCATACTAGGTAGGGCTCATCAGTACCGTCCGGGGTAGCCGCCGATGGTGGGCACGTCACCGTCGGGCGCGACGAAATCTCGTGACGCGGCGTTAATCCGTAAGGCGCTCAACACGTTTGCCTACGAGCCGCTTTGCAAAAGCGCCACAAATCCCCGAACATCTGCTATACTCGCCCAGGTAGCATCACCCCCCGCCCCCCCCGCGAGCCCGCCATGAAAAACATCATCATCCTTTGCGACGGCACCGGCAACGAGATCTCTGAGAACATTTCCAATGTGCTCAAGTTCTATCGCTGCCTGCGCAAGACCGACAAGACCGAGCCGCGGCAGATGGTGTTTTACGATCCGGGCGTCGGCACGCTGGCGCTGCCGGATCCGTGGCACAGGTTCAAACAGAATTTCAACGCCATCCTCGGGCTGGCCACCGGCTATGGCCTCGACGACAAGGTGCTGCAGTCCTACCTGTTCCTGGTCCACAATTATGAGCCCGGCGACCGGATCTACCTGTTCGGCTTTTCCCGCGGCGCCTACACCGTGCGGGTGCTGGCGGGGCTGATCCACAAGGTTGGCTTGATCTCGCCCGAGCAGGCCAACCTGGCCGCCAGCGGTCTCACCGCCTACAAGCAATATTCCTCCTCCGGGCATTACGGATCCGGCGACGGTCTGAAGGCGTTCACCGACGGCGGCGACGCCGATGGACCGATGCCGGCCAACAAGAACGACCAGGCGGCGCAGTTCGCGCGCATCACCTCGACGCGGTGGCCGCTGATTCGTTTTGTCGGCGTCTGGGACACCGTCGCCAGCGTGATCGTGCCGCGGCGGGATCGCCTTTTCTATGTGCCGAGCTTCGAAGAGCTCGCCTGGACGCTGCAAAATCCGAGCGTCGAAACCTTCCGGCAGGCGATCTCGATCGACGAGCGGCGCGCCATGTTCCGGCTGAAAAAGTGGGACCAGCCGCAGACCTTCAAGCTCAACCGTTTCAATGATTCCCATGCCAGGCCGCAGGACATCAAGCAGGTCTGGTTCGCCGGCGTGCATTCCGATGTCGGCGGCGGCTATCCGGAAAAGCAATCGGGGCTGTCGAAATATCCGCTGCTGTGGATGATCGAGCAGGCGATCGAAGCCGGCCTCAAGGTCAATACCGGCAACGTCAACCAGCTGGCCTGGGGCGTGCAGCGCAAGGGCAGCCCGTTCTCCTACGTCGCGCCCAATCCGGAAGGCCAGCTGCATCAATCGCTGCACGGCGCGTGGTGGATTCTCGAATTCTTCCCCAAGAACGCCAAATACAAGGAGTGGCCGGCGCGGCAGACTTATTTCGGCCGCTACATCCCCGACGCCGAACCGCGCCCGATTCCGGAAGGCGCGTTCATTCATGAATCCGTGACGAAGCGGATGGATGCGATCAAGACCTATCGGCCGGTCAATCTGCCGACGCGGTTCGAGACGGTGCCGATGCCGGTGCCGCCGGGGGCGTCGGGTGAAGTGGTGGAAGGTGAAGAGGCGTAGCGCGGCCTTCTTCCCTTCTCCCCTTGTGGGAGAAGGTGCCTTCGCGTAGCGAAGGCGGATGAGGGGTCTCTCTCAGCATTCACGACTTGAATTCGCGGAGACAGACCCCTCACCCGTCTCGCCGTCGCTTCGCGCCGTCGATCCACCCTCTCCCACAAGGGGAGAGGGATGAACACAGCTTGATCCGCCCGCCCCCCAAATCACGCCAGATATGGGTCAAGCGCGCCGCGAAAAAATATCCCGATTGCCGCGTCGGGCAAATCATCTTTATGACTCCCGCCATCCTGACCCACCAGAGGGACGTCGGCCGTCGTCGCGGACGTGGGACAGGTTGCGGTGGACGCGGCAGCACGGAAGACGAACGGGCTGGTGCGTACGGTGAAGTCGTGAGGGCCTGACGCCCCGGTGCTGGCGTCGATCAATGGTGACAAACAAAGCCGGTCACCAGGGCGACCACGTATAAGCCGTAAAGCCATTGCGCAGGGAAGGCCGGGTGTTCTCCGCTGAACCTGTATGCTCGTGTACCCATTCTTTTCTGCAGATAGCACGCGAGACCGCGGGTGCAGCGCGCATCCGGTCTTCCCTGCGCCCTCTGATTTCGGGGCGAATGAATTTCATGCCTCGGGCGCAACGCGCCGCGAGATCGCGGAAACGTATCTATCATCCGTCGTCTCTGCGAACGCAGGGACCCATAACCCCAAATCTCAAATGTTGCGCGATACTGGAGCCACATCCCACTCATCGCTGACATCGGCGGGTATGGGTCCCGGCGCAAGGCCGGGACGACACGTGGATGGTTGAGTGCCCTACCCCACCTGCTTCGCCAACCGCCCCGCCTCGATCGCATCGATCTGCGCCGCGATATAGCGGCTGTAGATCCGCGCCTGCGAGAACGCGCCGCCGGTGAACCACAGCCCCGGTTGCGCTGTGCGGGTCCACATGTTGCGCAGCTCCGAGCTCGCCTCGTCAAAGCCCCAGACCCGGCCGACGCGTTTGGCGACATCTTCGCCGAACAACTGCTGCAACAGATGATCGGGACCCTTGTAGCCGGTGGCGAGCACGATCAGTTCGCATCGGAGCATGGTGCCGTCGTTGAACTTGATGCCGTCAGCCTCGTAGCCCGCAATATCGGCGGCCTGCACCAGCTTGATCTTACCGTCGGCGATCAGTTCGGAGGCGCCGACGTTGAAGTAATAGCCGCCGCCGCGGGTGCGGAATTTCAGCGGCCAGCCGGTGCCGTCCTCGCCGAATTCGAGCCGGAAACCGGCGCGCTCCAGCCGCGTCAGCAGCGGCGCGTCGAGCCGTTTCACCTCGTCGGTCATGAGCTTGTGCGCGATCTTCATCACCGGCAGCGGCACGCCGGAATTGAGGATGTCTCTTACGGCGATCGGCGGGCCGTCGCCGAGATAGGCTTTGTCGTAAAGCTGCGCCGGCTCGACATTGACAACCATGGTCGGGCTGCGCTGTACCATGGTGACGTCGGCGCCCGCGGCCTGCAGTTCCTGGCAGATGTCATGGGCGCTGGTGCCGGTGCCGAACACGGCGACGGGACGGCCCGCCCACTCCTTGCCGGCGGCGAAACGGCTGGAATGCAGCACCGGGCCTTTGAAGTTCCCGATGCCTTCAATAGTCGGAATATTCGGCGAGCCGCTGACGCTGGTCGCAAGCACGATGTGCTTCGGGCGCAGCGTTCGGGAAACGCCTTCGCGCGAGAGCCGCGCGGTCCAGCGCTGCGCGCCCTCGTCATAATCGGCGCCGTCGAAGCTGGTGCGGGTCCAGAAGTCGACCTCCAGGATGTCGACATAGCTCTCCAGCCAGTTGGCGATCTTGTCCTTCGGGATGTAGTCCGGAAACGTCGAAGGAAACGGCAGATAGCGCAGGTGATTGACCGGCGTCTTGTTGTGCAGCTTCAGCCCGCGATAGCGCAGCCGCCAGTTGTCGCCGATCCGCTGCTCGCGATCGATCACCAGCGCGGACAGGCCGATGCGGTTGAGTTCGACCGCGACCGAGATGCCGGCGTGGCCGCCGCCGACGATCAGCACGTCGGGGTCGGTGGTCTCATAAGTCGCGGAGGCCTGGCGCTGTTCGAGCCAGTCGGGGGCGGCGAAATCGCGGGTGTGGGATTGGCTGGTCGCGCGCGCACGGGCGGCGACGATGGAATCGAAATCGAGCGAGGTGGAGATGGTCCAGGCCTTGGCTGCGCCGTCCGGCTGCGGCAACAGCCGGACCGCGCCATAGCCGGGGCCGTTGCCGGTCTCGAACCGAAACACCGCCTCGATCACGTCGCGGCCGGCGACCACGGCCCGGCGCGGCGCCAGCGCCGCGGCATCGATCCGGAAATTGGCGGCATGGACGTCGCGCGCGCGGGCGAACAATTCGGGGGCCACCACAGCGCTGCCGCTGAAGGTCGCGAAATACCAGGAGAGGCCGAACAGGTTTCGCCAGTGGCAATCCTCGACCAGCAGCTCCGACAACGCAGCCGGCTGCCCGGCCGAGAGAGCCGCATTGAAGGCGCCGATCCAGCGCTCCGTAGTTTCACTGATGGCCTCTTCCGCCGATCGGCCCGGTCTGTCCAGCATCGAGGTATCCCCCTGATTTCTTGTTGTTATCGCCCATCAGAGCGCAGCTTTCCCCGCGACACAACCGCCCTGATGCCGCGGCAAGGCGGCATGCGCAGGGCGCGGGCAAGCTCGCGAATTTTACCGAACATTCAGCCTTTGCCCATACCGTCAACCGTCAGCCAGAACCGGCTCCCGAAACGCTCAGGACGAGCGATGCTAGAACAATCCATCGCCGACGAAGTCGAGGCCGCAATTGCGGCCGGTTCGGCGGAAAAACACTTCGAAACCATCAGGCGCGTCACGGACCTGTTTCTGTTGTCCGCCGACGGCTTTTCCGGCGAACAGATCGAACTGTTCGGCGACGTCCTCGAACGCCTGATCAAGACCATTGAAATCCGCGCGCTCGCCGATGTCAGCGCCCGCATTGCGCTGGCCGAAATGAGCACGCAGCTGGCCTCGGTCAAGCAGGCGCCGCCATCGATCATTCGCCGGCTGGCGCGGCACGACGAGATTTTGGTCGCCGGCCCGGTGCTGACCGAGTCGGCGCGACTGACGGCGGAAGACCTGGTCGAACTGGCGCAAACCAAAGGCGAGCAACATCTGCTGGCGATCTCCGGCCGCTGGTGGCTGACGGAAGTCGTCACCGACGCGCTGCTGGCCCGCCACTATCCATCGGTGAGCCGCAGGCTCGTCAGCAATCCCGGTTCGCGAATTTCCGCGCGCGGTTTCGCGATCGTGCTGGAGCAGGCCGAGACTGATCCCGAACTCGCCATCCAGACCGGTATCCGGATCGACCTGCCGCCCGACCTGCGGCAGAAATTGTTGCGCAGCGCCACCGAAGCGGTGCGATCGCGGCTGCTGTCGCGTGCGCCGCCGCATCTGTTCGAGGAAATCCGCGACGCGATCACGGCCGCGTCCGAAGGCGCCAATCGCGAGATGGCGAAGGCGCGCGACTTTTCCGCGGCGCAACGCTACGTAGCCTCGCTCAGCAAAAGCGGCCATCTCAACGAAGGCGCGCTGTTGAGTTTTGCCAAACTGCGAAAATACGAAGAGACCGTCGCTGCCCTGGCCACCTTGTCGCGATCGGACCTCGACGTCGTTCGTCCGCTGATGCAGAGCCTGCGCGACGACGGCGTGCTGATCCCTTGCCGGGTCGCTGGGCTGAACTGGGAGACGGTAACGGCCGTGCTCAACAGCCGCTTTGCGTCCGGATCGATGGGACCGCACGAACTCGCCAAGGCCAAAGACGCCTATGCCAAGCTGACGATGGACAACGCGCAACGCATGCTGCGATTCTGGCAGGTGCGGCCGACCGACGCCCCGGCGAAGGTGAATTGAGTCGATCGAAACTGCACTTACTTCCCTTCTCCCCTTGTGGGAGAAGGTGCCGTAGCGAAGCGAAGGCGGATGAGGGGTCTGTCTCCGCGGATAGAGACCCCTCATCCGGCTCGCCATCGCTTCGCGCCGGCGATCCACCTTCTCCCACAAGGGGAGAAGGAAGAAGGAAGAAGGAAGAAGGAAGAAGAAATCACGCCGCGCGGGTCATGTCCGCGTTGAGGTGCTTCAGCCGCGGCATCACTTCCTGCTTCAGCAGCCGCAGCGAATTGTGCCAGGCTTCCGGCTTGTGCTTGTAGTCGAAGCCGAACACCAAAAGCGTGCCGAAGCCGCCGACCTCGTGATAGATCTTTTCGATCTTCTCGGTCACGGTCGCAGGCGAACCGACGATCCAGTTGCGGCGTGCGCAATATTCGACGGTCACGTCAGAGTCCGGCACGTCCGGCGCGTGCTTGAGATAGTCCTTGAAGCCGAAATGGCCGAGCAGCGGCAGGAAATATTCGCCCATCATCCGGCCCATCATATCGCCGGTCGAAAGCTTCCACGCCTCCTCGTCGGTATCGGCAACGAACACCTCGCGCACCAGCCGCCAGTCGCTGCGCTTCGGCTTGCGTCCGGTCCGGGCGGCGCCGACCTCGACCGACTCCCAGTGACTGCCGACATAGGCCGGGTTGAGGTTGAGGCTCATCGGAATGTAGCCGCGCTCGCCCGCGAGCTTGAGCGTGTCCGAGCCCTTGGAGAGACCGGCAACGCCGATCGGCGGATGCGGCGGCTGCAATGGCTTGATGTGCGGCTTGAGGAAGTCGAACATCGTGTCCGGCTTGTTCACCGTCCAGAACTTCCCGGTATAGTTCCACGGGCCATCCTCGGTCCACATCTTCAGGATGATCTCAAGCGCCTCGCGCGTCATGTCGCGGTTCTGGCCGGACATCCCGTCGACATTGAACATCGCCCAGTCGCTCGGCAGGCCCGAGGCGGCGACGCCGAAATTCAACCGGCCGCCGGAGAGATGGTCGAGCATCGCGACGCGATTGGCGAGTTCCGCCGGGTGGTGATAGGGCAGCAGAAAGCCGCCGGGGCCGAGACGGATATTCTTGGTCTGCAAGAACGCCTGCGCCAGCAGCAGATCCGGCGCGGGATGCGGTTCCCAGGGCGCGGTGTGGTGTTCGCCGATCCAGGCTTCCTGATAGCCGAGTTCATCCAGCCATCGCAGCGTCTGCAGATCCCAGTCGTGTCCCTCTTTCAACCCGCATTCCGGCGGATGGGACGGCATCGTGAAATATCCGATCTCCATAGGGTTTCCTCTCGCTGTTATTTAAAACGCGTCTGTCGCGCGCAAGCGAAAGCATAGCACCCTCGGCGTGTGGCCGAGATATGACAAAACAGCCGGGCAGAGTTTTGTAGGGAGGGGTGACGCTTACTTCCCTTCTCCCCTTGTGGGAGAAGGTGGATCGAATGAGCATCAGCTCATTCGAGACGGATGAGGGGTCTGTCTCCGCGGATAGAGACCCCTCATCCGCCTTCGCATTCGCGAAGGCACCTTCTCCCACAAGGGGAGAAGGAAGAGAGGCCGCCTACGGCCGTGATCGCTGATGCCTACCTCGTTCCGAACGTGGTCGCGCCGAACAGCGCCTTCTGCGTCGAGGGCTGCGAGCGCCAGTATTGCGGCGGTGCATCAACGGTGCCGCCGAGTTCGGCGGCGGCGTGCCAGCCCCAGCGCGGGTCGTAGAGCATGCCGCGGGCGAGGGCGACCATGTCGGCCTTGCCCGAGGCGACGATCTCTTCGGCCTGCCTGGCATCCGTGATCAGCCCGACCGCGATGGTGGTGAGACCGGTCGCCTGCTTGATCGCCTGCGCGAACGGTACCTGGTAGCCGGGGCCGAGCGGGATTTTCTGCAGCGGCGAGACGCCGCCCGAGGACGCGTCGATCCAGTCGACGCCGCGCGTCTTCAGCTCCTGCGCGAATTCGATGGTCTGCGCGAGATCCCAGCCGCCCTCGACCCAGTCGGTCGAGGAAACCCGGATTCCGACCGGCTTGTCCGCCGGAAACGCCGCGCGCACCGCGTCGAACACTTCGAGCGGGAAGCGCATCCGGTTCTGCAATGAGCCGCCATATTGATCGGTGCGCTTGTTCGCAATCGGCGACAGGAACTGGTGCAAGAGATAGCCATGGGCGGAGTGCAGCTCGATGGCATCGATGCCGAGCCGCTCGGTACGCTTTGTCGCGGCTACGAAGGCGTCGCGCACCCGCGCCAATCCAGCCGCGTCGAACGCCAGGGGCGCAGCTTCGCCTTCCTTGTGCGGAATCGCCGATGGTCCTTCCGGCCGCCAGCCGCCTTCAGCTACCGGGATCAATTGTCCGCCGTCCCATGGCGTATGGCTCGAAGCCTTGCGGCCGGCATGGGCGAGCTGCATCATCACGGCGGCCTTCGAACGCTTGCGCACCGAAGCGAGGATCGGCTTCAGCGCGGCTTCGGTGGCGTCGTTCCACAGGCCGAGACAGCCCGGCGTGATACGGCCGATCGCTTCCACCGCGGTCGCCTCGATGCAGAATACCGCGGCACCCGACAGCGCCAGCGAATTGATGTGGGTGAAGTGCCAGTCATTGGCCTCCCCGTCGATGGAGGAGTACTGGCACATCGGCGCCACCATGACGCGGTTGGAAAGCGTCAGGCCGCGCAGCTTGATCGGGGAAAACAGGGCGCTCATGCGGGGGATATCCGGGGCGGGAGGGAAACGGTCGCCTCCTCTGTAACGAGCCGCCCGCCGGTCCTCAACCCACCGCCGCTGCAACCCTCCCCTACGGTTGCTTGATCCCAACGGCCTTGATCAGCTCCAGATTGGCCGCCGTCTCGCGCTTGACCAGATCGTCCATTTGCGCCGGCGTCAGCGGCATCGGTTCGACGCCGAGTTTCTTCAGGCTGGCCTGGGTCGCCGGATCGGTCAGCACCTTCTCGCCCGCCGCATGCAGCTTCTCGACAATGTCGCGCGGGGTCTTCGCCGGCACGAACACGCCGAACCAGATCGCGCTGTCGGCGTCCTTCAATCCGATCTCGACCGGCGTCGGCACATCGGGCAGGTCGGCGACGCGCTTGGGCGTCGACACGACCAGCGCGCGCACCTGGCCCTCGCGGATCAAAGGCAGGGCGGTCGCAAGCGGACAGAAATACAGGTCAATGCGGCCACCAAGAATGTCGGCGATCACTTCCGAGCCGCCGCGATACGGCACATGCGTCGCCTCGATCCCGGCGGCGAGACGGAATTTCTCGGCGCTGATATGCACCGCGCTGCCGATACCGACCGAGCCGAACGAGATCGAGCCCGGCTTGGCCTTGGCGTCCGCGATGAACTCCTGGATGGTTTTCCACGGCCGCTCCTTCGGCACGATCATGACGTTGGCGCTGGAGCCGATCATCAATACCGAGGAGAGGTCTTTGGTCGCATCGAAGGTCAGGTTCGAGAAAATCGCCGGTGCGATGGTGAGCGCGGAGGAATGGGCGAGAATGCTGTAGCCGTCGGGGTCGGCCTTGGCGACCTGGCCGGTGCCGAGCGTGCCGCCGGCCCCGGCGCGATTTTCGATCACGATGGATTGACCGAGTTCGACCGCAAGACGGTCGAACACCAGCCGCGGTACGACGTCGGTGGCGCTGCCGGCGCCGAACGGAATGGTGGCCTTGATCAGGTGCGAAGGCCAATTTTCCGCTTGCGCGGCAGTGGCAGCCAAAAGGCTGGTCAGGACGCAAACAACGCGAAGGGACTTGTTCATCGATAGCTCCGGTTTCACTGTCCGGAGCGTTGCAAGAACCGTTCCGCTATTCGCCGAATTTTCCGACCCTGAGATCGACGATGCGGTAGCGGTGACCGGGCACCGCGATGCAGTCGGCCTCGGCCGAGAACTCGACGAAAAACGCGCCGCCGTTCGCTTTGGACGAGAGCTTTCCGTACTTGCCCAACCCACGTAAGAAGCCGGAATCGGTCGTCTTGACCAGTATCCGTTCCGACAGTTTGAAGCTGCCTGGGGCAGTCCAGGAGATTCCGGATGTGCTGAGCCTGACATCTTCCTGGGAATCGACATCACGGCTGGTGACGTCCTTGAACAGGCTCGGGCCGGAGGTCAGACGCGCACGGCCGCCTTCGATCTCGTAGATATTGAGTTGTATTTCATGACGACCGCGGCGGAAGGAAACCGCAACGCGGCGCGAGTCAGCGGACCACATTGCGTCATAGGCATCGGGTTCGGTATCCAGATTATTTTTGGAGCCGATGTCGGCGAGAACAGCGATCTTGCGATGCGCCGGCTCCGCCATCAGCCAGACCTGAAAGTTGTCGTCGCCGCCTTCGCCGTCGCCATGAGAGGCCAGCGACAACTTCTTGCTCGGAGCAAGGCCGTCGTGAATGATGACATATTCACCCTTGCCATAGGTACGTTCGGCGGTGGCGTAAGCGGGCGCGAAGCCGAGCGCGAAGAATACAGCGAGGACGGAGAGGATGGCCCGAGGATTCATCTGCATGTGTCGGCTTGAGAGGGATTGCGGTTCGAAAATTCATTTTCCCCTCTCCCCTTGTGGGAGAGGGTGGATCGCCGTCGCGAAGCGATGGCGATACGGGTGAGGGGTCTGTCTCCACGGATAGAGACCCCTCATCCTGCACGGAC
Organism: Hyphomicrobiales bacterium; assembly: GCA_038244925.1. Taxonomy (GTDB): domain Bacteria; phylum Pseudomonadota; class Alphaproteobacteria; order Rhizobiales; family Xanthobacteraceae; genus Bradyrhizobium. The sequence goes on from JBBRSX010000141.1 coordinate 12,047, forward strand.
TTCGTCCGCGCCACCTTCTCCCACCCCAACTCGGGTATACCCGAGTTGGGGCATATCAATTTGTCGAAGTCGGATAAATCCGACTTCGATGGGAGAAGGGAAGAAGGCGAATCTCACTCCACCAGCGTGAACTGCATCAGCAGGTTACGCTGGATCATCGAGAAATTGTCGTCGGAAACCAAGGTCAGCACCGTTTCGCCTTCCGGCGTGACGTGGGCGTCGATGCCTTCCATGTTGTCGATCTCGTTGCCGAGATCGGCATCGAAGATCGAGGGGCCGTCGATCACGGCGCCGGGAGCGACGGCGGCCAGCGGAATGCGCCGGATCCGGATGCCGATGCCGCCGAGCAGCGAGAACTTGCGTTCCAGCAGCAGCAAATCGCCCGACGGCAGCAGCACGGCATCGCTGATGTCGAAGTTGTCGGTGCGGCGGACGGTAAACTGGCCCGGTGTCTTGCCACCGACCAGAAACGCGAGAATGTTGCCTTGCGCATCGAGGCCGCGTTCGCTGATCGCGAGCAGCGTTCCCGCCAGCGCAAAACCCTTCGGCACCATCACCAGCGCTTCGAGGCCCTTGTTGAACGGCAGCTTGCGCGCCGCTGGCGGCAGCGGCACCACTTCGCCGGATGAGCGGGTAAAGCCCTTGGCAAAATCGAACCGCAATAGCTGGTTGACGCGTTCCAGCCCGACGTAGACCAGCGAACCGTCGAGCGCGATCGACTCGCTGTCGAACCAGCCGCGCGAGGTAATCGGCTTGCCGTCGGGCCCGAGCATCGGCGACGCCTCGACATCGTCAAGCCCGGTCATCTCGCGGCCCTTGTAGACGATGCGGCCGGTGAACCAGCTTCCCTTGTCGCTGATGGCGATGAAGCGCTCGCCCCTGGCATCGAGGCGCAGGCCGGACAATCCGCCGAAGCCGCGAAACCGCGATGTCAGAATAAGCCCGCTGCGATATTCCAGCGAACCGAACCGCACATGCGAGCGGTCACGGGTATCGAACGATGGCAGCGGACGTGCGTTGACTTCGATCGAGACCGGCGCGGTGACCGAGAATTCGTCCGGGGGTGCTTGCTTGGGCGGCGGCTGAACCGCGGTCTGGGCCCGCGCGAGGCCGGGGACGGCACCGAGCGAAAGCCCCGCCGCTGCATAGTTCAGGAAGCGGCGGCGGCTTGTCAGGGAGCGCATACTCTCACGAGTGCAGTTTGCGCGGCCGGCGGCTTGTGGTGGGCGCAGCGCCACTGGTCTCGCTGAACAGTTCGGCGAGCTTTTCGGTGATGGCGCCGCCGAGTTCTTCGGCATCGACGATGGTGACGGCGCGGCGATAGTAGCGCGTGACGTCATGACCGATGCCGATCGCGATCAATTCGACCGGCGAACGGGTCTCGATCTCCTCGATGATATGGCGCAGATGCCGCTCGAGGTAGTTGCCGGGGTTGACCGACAGCGTGGAATCGTCGACCGGGGCGCCGTCCGAAATCATCATCAGGATCTTGCGCTGCTCGGGCCGGCCAAGCAGGCGCTTGTGCGCCCAATCAAGCGCCTCGCCGTCGATGTTTTCCTTCAACAGCCCTTCACGCATCATCAGGCCGAGGTTCTTGCGCGCACGGCGCCACGGGGCGTCGGCCGACTTGTAGATGATGTGGCGCAGATCGTTCAGGCGCCCGGGATTGGCCGGCTTGCCGGCGGCGAGCCACGCCTCGCGCGACTGCCCGCCCTTCCAGGCCCGCGTGGTGAATCCCAAAATCTCGACCTTGACGCCGCAACGCTCCAGCGTGCGCGCCAGGATATCTGCACAGGTCGCCGCCACCGTGATCGGGCGGCCGCGCATCGAACCGGAGTTGTCGAGCAACAGCGTGACGACGGTGTCGCGAAAGGTCGCTTCCTTTTCGTGCATGAACGACAGCGGGTGATAGGGATCGGTGACCACGCGCGACAGCCGCGCGGGATCAAGGATGCCTTCCTCGAGATCGAAATCCCAGGCGCGGTTCTGCTGCGCCATCAGGCGGCGCTGCAGCCGGTTGGCGAGCCGCGCGACGATGCCCTGCAGATGCGCGAGCTGCTTGTCGAGGTAAGAGCGCAGCCGTTCCAGTTCGTCGTGGTCGCAGAGGTCTTCGGCCGCGATCACCTCGTCGAATTTCGGCGCGAAAGCGTGATATTCCGGCCCGCGCGGCTGGTTGTCGCCGCGCGAATTCGGCCGCGTCGCCTCGCCCGGCGTCTCGTCGTCGCCGAGTTCGCCATCGTCAAAGGTGTCGCTGGTGGAGGCCTGCGCGCTTTCCATCGCGCTTTCCGACATCTCGTCGGTGGAGGCCTGCGCCTGGTCGGCGCTCATTTCCTGCGCGGCGTCGCTATCGGGCGAACCCTCGGCGCCGGACTGATCGTTCTCGCCGTCCTGATTCTCGTCCTGGTTCTCGTCGTCATCGGCGTCGGCATTGCGGTCGTCGCCGAGATCGAGCGCCGACAACAGGTCGTGCACGAGATCACCGAACTTGGCCTGATCCTCGGTGACGCGGCTTAATTGATCCAGCCGCGGGCCGATCTTGTCTTCCAGCGCCGGGCGCCAGAGATCAACCATCTTCCTGGCAGCCGCAGGCGGCGCCATGCCGGTGAGGCGTTCGCGCACCAGCATCGCCAGCGCATCCGACAGCGGCGCATCGGCACGGTCGGTGATCTCGTCATACTTGCCGCGGTGAAAATGATCGTCGAGCATCGCAGTGAGATTCTTCGCGACGCCGGCCATGCGGCGCGAGCCGATGGCTTCGACGCGCGCCTGCTCGACCGCCTCGAACACGCCGCGCGCCTGCGGATTTCCCGGCATCAGCTTGCGGTGAACCTTGGGATCGTGACAGGCGAGTTTCAGCGCGATCGAGTCGGCATGGCCGCGCACGATCGCCGCATCGCGCTTGGTCATCTTGCGCGCCGGCTCGGGCAGCCGCGCCTTGCCGGGCGCGAGGCCCGGACGTTCGGCCGCGAACGACACTTCGAGCTCCGGCGCCTTGGCGATGGCGCGCAGGCACGATGTCACCGCGCGCTTGAACGGCTCGGTCGGCGCTTCCTTGGGTCCGGTACGGAATTTGGAATTCGACGTCGTCATGTGCCGTCTATCGACCCTGCTAGCGGTGATCGCGGAGAGAGACCCCTCACCCGCTTCGCAGCCCTCGGCTGCTCAGCACCCTCTCCCACAAGGGGAGAGGGGAAGTATCATCAGCTCAGCGCCACGTTGACCGAGCTCTCGGCCAATTCCTGGTTGAAGCAGCGCTGATAGAATTCGGCGACCAGCGGCCGTTCCAGTTCGTCGCACTTGTTGAGGAAGGTGACGCGGAACGCAAAGCCGATGTCGGAGAAGATATCGGCGTTTTCGGCCCAGGTGATCACCGTGCGCGGGCTCATCACCGTCGACAGGTCGCCATTGGCGAACGCGTTACGGGTCAGATCCGCAAGCCGCACCATCTTGTTGACGATGTCGCGGCCTTCGGTGTTGCGATAGTGCTTGGCCTTCGCCAGCACGATCTCGACTTCCTCGTCATGCGCCAGATAGTTCAGCGTGGTGACGATCGACCAGCGGTCCATCTGGCCCTGGTTGATCTGTTGGGTGCCGTGATAGAGGCCGGACGTATCGCCGAGGCCGACGGTGTTGGCGGTCGAGAACAGCCGGAACGCCGGATGCGGCTTGATCACCTTGTTCTGGTCGAGCAGCGTCAGCCGACCGGAGAC
>JBBRSX010000142.1:0-15567 GCA_038244925.1 Hyphomicrobiales bacterium
CACAACGATCGGCGGCACCAACGAGATACCCTCACGCTCTCGGGCCAGCAGACGCAGCATCGCCATGTCATCGACCTCGGCCAAGATTATTGGCCGGATACCCGCCAGTTCAAGCACACGGTCGAACGCCACGCGGATATCACTGTCCAGACTGGGAAGGAGCAACGGCTCGGTGCGAAGGTCATCTGGAAAACGGAATTTGCGCTTGTTGGGGCGTCGACGACCGACGAGACTTACCGATTGCCGATCCAGGAGATGATTGCGTAGCGGCAGGCGAGCGTCCCGCCCGGCCGCACTGTTGGCAAGCACGACATCAATGGCGTGGGCGTCAAGCTGGGCCAGGAGTTCGCGCATCGTTCCCGACCGCACGATCAATTCCACATCTGCCCGGCCCACGAGCGGGCGAAGAAAATCAAGCTGGAAATTGCGGGACAATGTGGTCAGAGCACCGACCCGAAGCACCTGCCGGCTTGCTTGGGGCCTTCCCTGCAGGGTGCTCATCAGCTCGTCGCCCGTCTTAAAGACAGTGTCTGCATAATCGAGCGCGATCCGTCCGGCTTCGGTCAGAATCAGCTTTTTGCCGACACGCTCAAATAACGGATGAGCAATTTCATGCTCAAGCTTTTGTATCTGCACCGATACCGCCGACTGTGAAAGGTTCAGCCGCTCGGCAGCCCGGGTGAGGCTGCCTTCATGCGCGACTGCCCAAAAATACCGGAGATGGTTGTAGTTCAGGTTTTTCATATCGTTCTATTAAAACGAATATCATCATCGAAACAATGAAATTTTATCATAATTATTTACCGGCTATGAATCTTTCCGAACCGCGCCGCGTGTTGAGGGAAACCAGTGCCAACCTATCTCCTGCCATTGCTCGGACCTGCAGCACTTTTCATAAGCGCTGTCCTGGGATTCTTGGATCCGGGGCGCCGGCCCAGGCTCATCCCAAAGCTGGCTGAAGCCTCAACACTCGCCGCAAATGTGGTTGCCGTGATCTCTGCAGTCTTGCTCGTCTTTCGCGGCCCGGGTAGCAGTCAACTGATTGGTTTGAACGGCATAGGCTTTTCAATTCGCCTGGACGCGGTCAACGTCGTCATGCTCCTGCTGGTGTCGTTCATCGGTTGGGTCGTCGTGCGGTACTCCGCGACCTATTTGGACGGAGAATCCAGGCAAGGCGCGTTCACCGGCTGGCTCTGTCTAACCCTTGCTTCCGTGCTCCTGCTTGTGACGGCCGGGAACCTGTTTCAGCTCGTTCTGGCGTGGATCGCAACGAGCCTCTTTCTGCACCGGCTCCTGCTGTTCTATCCCGACCGAACGGCGGCACAGCGCGCAGCTCGAAAGAAATTCGTCACGGCACGCCTCGGCGATGCCGCGCTGATCAGCGCAGCGGTTTTGATGACGGTTGGATATGGCACGACCGACATCGCGACAATCCTGAGCGCTGCCCGCTCTGGAAGCGGTGGGAGCTTCGCGGTCGGCGCAGCCACCCTGCTGTCGATCGCCGCACTGCTCAAATCAGCGCAGTTTCCGACGCATGGCTGGCTGACCGAAGTGATGGAAACGCCGACGCCAGTATCGGCTCTTTTACATGCGGGTGTCATCAATGCCGGCGGATTTCTGATCATCCGTTTCGCCGATGTCATGCTCCTGGCACCGGGAGCGCTGGCTGCTCTCGCCACGATCGGCGGCTTTACCGCACTGTTTGGTGGCCTGGTAATGCTGACTCAGCCTGCGGTAAAGACTTCGCTCGCCTGGTCCACCGTGGCTCAAATGGGCTTCATGATGCTGGAATGCGGCCTGGCTCTCTTTCCGCTGGCGCTGCTACATATCGTAGCGCACTCCCTTTACAAGGCGCATTCCTTTCTGGCCTCAGGTGGCGCGGTGGAACGCATAGAGGCGAATCGAAGGCCCGGTGCTGTCGCGATCCCCAAATCCGGAGCGGTAGGACGGGCCTTCCTGTTAGCTTTGGCGATTTATACCGTCATCGGGATAGCGTTCGGGTTCCAACTCAAGTCGCCGCAAGCCATAGCGCTCGGCGCAATTCTGATCCTTGGTGTCGCCTATCTGCTGGCACAGGGCCTCGCCGACGCCGCGCCGACAGCCTTGACCCGGCGTACCGCCATCTACGCCGTCGCCGCCTCCATCAGCTATTTCGCGCTTCAAACCATCGCAGAGTGGCTGACGTCTGGCGTTCTGCCTGCAGCGCCTGCGCCGGGTCCCCTTGAATGGACCTTGATAGCTCTCGCCATGCTCAGCTTCGGATTCGTTGCTGTCGTGCAAGCAATGTTCCCGCTGTGGGCCTATCACCCGGCCGCGGCGGGGCTCCGCGTGCACCTCTCGAACGGCTTTTACGTTAACGCTGTGTTTGATCGATTGCTGCGCGGCTGGTCCATTCGAAACTTATCCTGATCCCTCTTTGGGAACGAACGCTTATGAAAACTGAGAAATTCAGGCAAACCGATCATCAGGCCTTCGTCAAAGCGGCCGATGCTGCGGCAAGGGCTATCCCTCCGCTATGGCCCTTGGCATCGAGCGTCGCGGTCAACCCGTTTCTTGGGCAGACAGGCGAGAGCCTCGCGCAAGCCGGGTCGCGCCTGGCGCGCGTCGCAAGTGTTTCTGTAACAATGCCGCGCAGTTGGTATCTGGACCGAATTGCGTCCGGCGCGATTTCCGATGAGGATCTGCTGGAGGCAATATCCGGCGCGCCCGCGAATTTGCGTCCAACAGACCTCGCCGCGCTGCAGACCGCAGCGCGGGCGCCCGCGTCAAAGGTTGCGGCACTGCGGACGATCGCCGATCTCGCGGCCGAAGCATCCGGAATCGACTGGCCGAGCCTGATTGCCGAACGGTTTGGGGCCTGGGCAGCGGGATATTTCGACGAAGGCCAGGCGCTTTGGGCTGCGCCGCGTGGCAAGGGCGCGTATGCGGCCTGGCGGGCTATCGCGACCCACGACCTGACCCCCGAGATCGTGGGGCTAGCTGGGTTTGCGACGCATGTCTCAGATACGCCAGAAAGCGCGCCGGACGCGATAGCGCGCATGGCAAGTCGCCTTGAACTCCAACCCGAAGCGATGGAGACTTACTTTCATCAGATGCTGATGACCCTGGGCGGCTGGGCGCAATACGCGCGCTACAAGCTTTGGCAGGCAGAGCTTGGTGGCGCTTCCGACGAAACGATCACCGACTTTCTGGCGATCCGATTGGTTTGGGAAGAAGCCCTGTTTGACCGGTACGCCGCGCAAATCGAAGGCAAATGGGAGACAGTGCGCGCCGAACACGCTTCGCCGGTGGTGGCGACGGCTTCCCTGGTCGTCGATGAAATCCTGCAGGAAGCATGGGAACGCGCCAGTCAGCGCGCACTCGCCGAAACCTTCGCAGCCCCGTCAATAGAGCCGAGAGATAGTCGGCCTGCGCTTCAGGCGGCCTTCTGCATTGACGTCCGCTCCGAAGTGTTTCGACGCGCGCTCGAAGCCGTAAACCCGAACATCCAGACGTTGGGCTTTGCGGGCTTTTTCGGCCTGACGGCGTCGCACCGGCGCTTTGCATCGGACGTTCAGGAATTGCGCCTGCCGGTGCTGCTGAATCCAGGCGTGATGACCTGTTCCGGCGGACCCGAAGATGCGGCTACTGATCGGTCCGCGCGGTCCGGGCCGGCCTCGTGCCAGCCGGAATCGAAATTCCGACGGATACCTTGTTCCTTGGCGGGCTGCATGACACGACGACGGACCGCGTGACGATCTACGCCGATGATCATCCATCGACAACTCACCAGCAGAACCTCAGGCAGGCTCGAACCAGGCTCGAAGCGGCGGGCAAAATCGCCAGGGGAGAGCGAGCTTTACGACTGCCGCGGGCCGGAAGTGAGCGTCGCATTCCACGGAGGAGCCGAGACTGGGCTGAGGTACGTCCGGAATGGGCACTCGCGGGATGCAAGGCCTTCATCGCAGCGCCGCGACTACGCACGGCGGGGAAGAACCTCGAAAGTCGCGCCTTCCTGCACGACTATGATTGGATGCGGGACATGGACTTTAGCGTGCTTGAACTCATCATGACGGCACCTGTTGTGGTCGCAAGCTGGATCAGCCTGCAATATTATGGGTCTACGGTAACGCCAGAGATTTTTGGCAGCGGTAACAAGCTGCTGCACAACGTCACGGGAGGCATTGGCGTCATTGAGGGCAATGGCGGCGTGCTGCGCGCTGGCCTGCCATGGCAATCCGTCCATGACGGCGAGCGCTACGTTCATGATCCGCTGCGGCTTTCGGTTTGTATCGAAGCACCGCGCGAAGCTATGACCGACATCCTGAAACGGCACGACGGCGTCCGCGCCTTGTTCGACAATCGCTGGCTGCACCTGTTTGCGCTCGACAAGGCGGGTCGAATGGCCTGGCGCTATGCCGGCGATCTTCAATGGACAGCAATTGAGGAAGCCCCGGAGCGGCAACCCAATCAAAGAGCGGCGGCGGTCTGAATTCCTGCGTTTGCGGAAGAGCATGTCTATGCCGATATCTGAGCGCACCCAAGCGATCGAGACGACTTATGCCGACGTCACTCGTCATACGCCGGCCCGACGATTGGCAAGTGCATTTGCGCCATGGGGAAATGCTCGCGACGGTTGTCAACGAGACCGCGCGGAAATTCGCCAAGGCGGTCGTGATCGACGAACCTCAATCCGCCAGTGACGACGATAGCCGCAGCCAATGCCTATCGCTCTCGCATCAGCGCCGCGCTTGCGCCAAACTGTCATCCGGTTGGCAATATTGCCCGCCCTCGCAATACAGATACCGTTTGGCTTTGAGATGCGCGCGTTGAGCGAGCGCCTGGTAAGCCTGCGCCAGAGCGACCAGACGATGATGTGCGCGGGTCGTATTCGAGCGAGTCCGATGGCGATGCGAAGGACGTCCTGGATTGACCAGCGGATCAATGCCGCGGTGGCCATGCTTTTAGTTTTGTCTTGGTTCGGCGTTGCGTCTTTTCGCAAAGCCAGATTGGCATGATGGCGGATCACCGCCATCATGGCAAAGGCGAGCATCACCATGGACACGGGGCGATGCCAGCCATGCCATGATCCAACATCGTTTGATGGCTCGGCTTCGAGATCGGCCAATTCGAGATTGCACCAATCATGCAGCCACGGTCCTTTGGTTCCGTCCGCTACCAACTTGAATGGCACAGACGCGGTGATGGCGCGTTCGATCATTCCCGTCGCAAGCCTTGGCTTGGTTGCAAAGCCGGTGTCGGGAGGCACATAGGCGGCTTCCAGCCGATCTGGATCGTCGGTCCATTCCTTCGGAAGATACAGCGATCGAGGAACGCATGACCATGGCGGAAATGTAGGCGACGACGACGCCGATCTGACAGTTCGTGATAGTGCCGGCCGAACCCGTGTATCGCCGCGCCACCCCGCAAGACGCGTTGCCCTGTTTGAGAAAGCTGGTCTCGTCTATCATGAGAACCGTCTCATCATCCGCCAAATACTCGATGACATAGTCGCGGACGATATCGCGCAGCGCATCCGAATCCATCCGACGAAGGATCGCATGTTGCCGTCAAGGACAGGATCGCCCGCTGCCTCCGCGCGCATCCAACCGGTCTTGCGTTGTTCATCACCAAGCAGACCTTCCAGAAACAGGCCTGCGTTCCGCGCAACACGTTCTTGCCCAAACAACGGTCGTGTCCGTTGCTTCACCTCACGAAGCGACGCTGCCCATAACGCAAGCGTCTCTTCAATCGACGCTGTCACATCAACGACGAGCTGCTGGAACAGTTCGATCTGTCCCTTTGCATGCCGCATGGTCCGCCTCGCATGCTCGCTTCCCCTTTGCTTTCCACAACGCGCTTGTACGCCCTGATCACTTTGTAGCTCGCCGGCGATCCAGAGCAGCGCGCCGAGAATGGTGGCACGATCACCGCCGGTCAGGTCCGCGATGCCAGCTTTCACGACGAGACCGCCGAGTTCGATGAGGTGCCGCGTGCGCTTGCGGCGCTCGAACCCTATCGCGCGATCGCACGAAGGATATGGCTTCGGACTACGAGCGCACCGATCCGGCACAGCGCTATGCCAAGCACAGCATGGGATCACCTTTACCGGGCCGTCCCGGTCCACAATCTACCGCAAGATCGCAGAGGGCACGTTCCCGCCGCAGATCAAGATCAGCGTCAATGTGACCGGCTGGCATGGATCCGAAATCAACCGCTGGATCACCGATCCTGTATCATGGCGTCCGAAGCGCGAATTCGATGAGGTCTGAAGAGGCCGGTGGTAGTATGTACCTTTGCCTGTGACGAGCATGGGACCGGACCGACGTCAGCCCCTCAAGGCCGAGCCGCTGCGCGGCGGCGCTCACGCGCCGGCCTTGACCGGCTGCCGCCGGCCCGGTCGCGGCTCTCCAAGCGCGCCAAGACGGATTGTGGGCGCACAGCGCTCCCGGCTTGGAACGGAGATGGTGGTAGGCCGAACTTGTCGTCCATACCCCGCGGCTTCAATTCGACCATCGATCGGCGCCCGCCAGGCGCCGATGATACGTCCGCGTGCAGATCAGGCCACCTTTTCAAGCCGCCTTGGCCAGCCCGACCTCCGCCCAGATTTCCGCCAGCGCCTGCACCAGATGCTCGATATCGTCGTCGGTGTGGTGCGGCGACGGGGTAATGCGGAGGCGCTCGGTGCCGCGCGGCACCGTCGGATAGTTGATCGGCTGAACGTAGATGCCGTAGCGGTCGATCAGGACGTCGCTGATCTGCTTGCACAGCACGGGATCGCAAACCATCACCGGCACGATGTGACTGGGATTGTCGAGATGGGCCACACCAGTCTCGTCGAGCCGCCGCCGCAACCGCGCCACCCGGTCCTGGTGCCGCTCGCGCTCCGCCGAGCTTTGCTTGAGATGGCGGATGCTGGTCAGCGCGCCGGCCGCGACCGCGGGTGGCAGCGACGTGGTGAAGATGAAGCCGGAAGAAAAGCTGCGGATAAAATCGCAGATCGTGGCTGACGCTGCGACGTAGCCGCCGATGACGCCGAAGGCTTTGGCCAGCGTGCCCTCGATCACTGTCAGGCGATGGCTGACCCCTTCCCGATCGGCGATGCCGCCACCGTTCGGCCCGTACAAGCCGACGCCGTGCACCTCGTCGAGATAGGTCATGGCGTTGTGGGCGTCGGCGACGTCGCAGAGTTCCGCGATCGGGGCGATATCGCCGTCCATCGAGTACACGGATTCGAACGCAACCAGTTTTGGCGCGTGCGGATCGAGATCGGACAGCTTGCGCTCGAGGTCGCGCGGGTCGTTATGGGCGAAGATGCGGGTCTCGCAACGGCTATGCCGGATGCCCTCGATCATCGAGGCGTGGTTGAGTTCGTCCGACAGGATGGTGCAGCCCGGCATCCGCGATGCCAGCGTGCTCAGCGAGGCCATGTTGGAGACATAGCCGGATGTGAACAGCAGCGCCGATTCCTTGCCGTGGAGACTGGCCAATTCGCGTTCCAGCAGCACATGGTAATGGTTGGTGCCGGCGATGTTGCGGGTGCCGCCGGCTCCCGCGCCGCAACTGTCGAGTGCCTCGTGCATCGCCGCCAGCACCGCGGGGTGCTGGCCCATGCCGAGGTAATCGTTGGAGCACCACACCGTCACTTCGCCCGCGCCGCCGGCGTTGTGATGCTTGGCGCGCGGAAAAGCGCCCGCCTTGCGTTCCAGATCGGCAAAAACGCGATAGCGTCCTTCGCGATGAAGGCCATCAAGTTGCCGGCGAAAATAGTTTTCGTAGTTCATGTCGTCCTCCCGTTAACCGTTGCAGCCGGCTCAGCCCCGAGACCGAGCGCCAACCCATCTACCGCGTGTTGCTCGCGAAAACCCTGGCGAAATTGATCTTCAAGCCGCTGCCGCGCACATGCCGCAGGCGCGGGCCGCGGCGACGCCGCATCGGGGCGCACATTCGCGAGCACGACGAGATTGGGCGGCGCGGTGGCGAGTTTGGCGTCTGGTTCCTGTTTCATGGTGGTGTCCTCCGGTGGGAAACCCGAGCGCATGCCCCAGCCCCACAGCGTGATCGCCGGCAGCGGCAGCAGCATGAACCAATGCTCGACAACTCCGAGCGCAAACAGGGTCGAAACCAGCGTCAGGCCGGCGACGTCAAACGGCGTCGCGGCCACCTCGACGATGCGCTGGATCATGATCACGAGAACGGCAGTCGCAAGCGTCACCGAGATCGGAAAGAACGCACTGACCGGCTTGCGGGCAAAGAACGTCTTCAGGAAACGTACCGCATCCGGCATCAGCTCGTCATTGGTGACGGGCACTCCGAGGAACAGGTTGAGCTTGGCGCTTTGCCTGAGCACCCAGAGCGCGGCGAAGGTCCAAAGCCCGACTTGATTCCCGCCGTTCCAGGTCAGCGCGACGACGGCTGCACCGCAAGCCAGCAGTGCGAACTCGTGATAGAGGATCGCCTGCAGCGCCAGGCTGAGACGCTTTCCTCCCTTGATACCAGCCGGGCACGGTTCCGGCCGCGGTCCGGTCAGCCAACCCGCTAGGAACGCGATCTCCTGTGCCCCCCAGAGCAGGATGGTGCAGGTGAAAGCCGCATAGGCGCCGCCGACGCTGGTATCGCCTGCGGTGAGCGCGAGACCACCGAGCGAGCCCGCCAGCATGCCTCCGCCCAGAAACGCGCGCAATATTTCGAAGCGCCCGGAGCGTCCCACCAGCAACAACACGGCCCCGGTGCTGAACCACCACACGAACGCGGCAAAGATCGGGGGGACGGTGTAGGCTGATATCAACGCCCTCTCCTCACCAGGCCGGTTGCATGCAGATTTCGCGCGGCAGCGCGTTCGGCTTCACCGGCAGCAGGAACAGCCGGCCGAACGCCAGCGCGGCCTGGGCCGCGAGCCCTGTCCGCTTAACTTTCGACATGAATCCGCCCTGCGCTTGCGCGTCTGCGATCTTTTCCGAGATGATCCGCAGCCGTTCGAGACCGGCAAGAAAGCGCGGGTCGTCTATGTCAAGCGTCACCGGAAACACCTGCTTTGATATTTCCGAGGTGATCCGGAATACCCGCATGTCGTAATCGGTCGGGTCCATGCCGAGCGCTTCGTGGAAGGCAGGCCGCATGTGATCGCGCACATACATGGTGGCGAACACGGCGAGCAGGAAAAACCTGATCCACAACTTGTTGAAACCGCGCAGCAGCGACGGGTCGGCGCGCATCAACAGCGCAAACGCCTCACCGTGGCGGAACTCGTCGTTGCACCATAATTCGAACCAGCGGAAGATCGGATGGAACTGACGCTCGGGATACCGCTCCATCTGCCGGTAGATCGTGATGTAGCGGGCGTAGCCGATCTTCTCGGACAGATATGTCGCGTAGAAGATGAACTTCGGCCGGAAATAAGTGTACTTCTTCACCTTGGTGAGGAACGAGAGATCAACGCCGATGCCGTGATCCTTCAGTATCTCGTTGATGAAGCCGGCGTGGCGCGCCTCGTCGCGGCTCATGAAGCTGAACAGCTCCTGGATATCCGGGTTTTTGATCCGTTTCTTGATCTCGGCGTAGAGCACACAGCCGGAGAACTCGGCGGTCAGCGAACTCACCAGGAAATCCTTGAACTCCTTGCGCAGTTCGGGGGGCAGTGATTCCAGATCATTCTTGAATTCGTCTGACTTGACGAAGTGGTTCTTGTTGTGATCGGCGCGCAGCTCCTTGATGACAGCGTTCCATTCGGAGCGCACCAGACCGACATCGAGCCGGTCCATGGCCTCGAAGTCGGTGGTGTAGAAGCGCGGACTGAGAATCGTATCCTCGCGCGCCTTGTCAAAACTCTCCAGGTTTCCCTTGACGCCGGCCTGCTTGCTCACCTTCAGGCTGCCTTGCGTACCGCCTTCCATGGGGATCATGTTGCCCTCCCGTCTGAAAAACTGACTTCGTAAAGTTCGGTCAATTCGAGATATCCTTCGATCCGCGCCCGCAGGCGATCCATCGGTCCGCCACGAACCACGGTCGCGGTGCGGCGCACGACCAGGCGTTGGCCAAAAGCGACGCCGGTCGGCGCATCGTGAACCCTCACCTCGTCGCCCGGCTGAATCTGGATGTCGCCGTCGAGCACGACATGCGCGTGCAGGGTTTCCGAGGTCTGCTCGATCTCCACCGTGCAAGGCACATCGAACGTTTCACGCGTACTAGTCCAGAGCATCGTCATGACGCGCTCCCCTTGAGTTTCAGCAGCCGCGCAAAGGCCTCGGTATTGGCAGACCCGAAGGCGTCGAGATCGATCTGCTTGCCGGAGGACGTATCGGTCAGCGTGATCTGCCCGTTCACGAAACGGGTCAGCCTGAACGGCGGCTGCGGTCCGATATCGCCGAGCTTTCGCTCCCGCGCGAGCCCGCGCAGCACCACGCGAATGAAGCCGTTGCTGCCGGGCGCCAGCGTGTCCACCAGTTGGCGATTATTGGCGTCGAATACCAGCACCGCGCCGTTCTTGCCGTCCTCGAACTGGAAGTCTCGGCTTTCGACGGCGGCGGGCAACGTCATGTGGACGCCGCCCGTTCCGGTCAGCCGCGCGGTGGTGACGGTCGCGAGCGAAAACAGCACCAGCGCTACGGCGGCGATAATTCCGCCTTTGGGGACGACGGGTTCTTGTATAGCCTGGCTCATGTCTCTCCTCCCCTTAGGCGGCCGCGGTCGATGGCGCGTGGACTGATGCCCCCGAGACCAGGTTGCGGTTAGCCGATGGCGCGAGCGCGATGGCTCCCGGAGCCGGCTGCCCTCCCAGGGCTTCGGCGAGTTTGGCGGCGACGATTGCCGCGTCCGGCACCGCACGCAACATCGGTTCCGGGTTGCGCAGATGCCACGGGCGAATGTGCGGCCACAGCAGCACATACGACACGCGTTTGTCGTCGGAGACAATAAGCGGAATGTCTCCCGACCCGTCGCGGTAGGTTTTCAGGGCCGCGTTGGCGATCTTGCTGAGCGGGATGTTCATGGTCATCGGTAGCGCGACGCCGAACTGAAACAACACCCGCTTGCTGGTGATGGTGTAACAGGCCGCGCGCTGGAACAGCCAAGCGAGCCCGGCCAGCACCGCGATGGCGCTGACCGCCGGGGCGATCAGCCATAGCGCTGATATCGCGGCGTCGGTTGCCGGAATGCCGCTCGACCAGTTCGACCATAGCCGCCACACCAGCAGCAGGCCGAAATAGATCCCGACCTCGCGGACGTGGAACGACTGTAGCGCCAGGCCTTTGAACGAAGGCTTGCCTTGCCAGATCACCCGCTCGCCAACCGGCAACGGTCCCGGCAGTTCCTTGAACTGGTTGAAATCCTGTTTCACAGCAGCGGCTCCTGTCGCGCGGGGGTGGCATAGAGCGTGCCGGCGCCGTAATAGCCGACGATCTTGTCTTCCTCGAGCTTGGTGACCTGATCGAGGCTTTTGGTACCCGGCACGTCGACAAACTGGCTACCCAAAATCGCATTGACCCTGACCTTGCCGCGGCGACCTTCGATCTTTGCAAACGGCATTGGCAGCAGCACGCGTCGCGCCCCGGTTGGTGTGGTCACCTCGACCTCGAGATAGCGAATCAAGGCTTCGGCGCGATCGACCCACACATCGGTCACTACGCCGCCGACTTCGCTGTCGGCGCCAGTGACCGTCATGCCTCGCGGATCGGGATCGCGGGATTCAAGATAAGTGCCTTCGGCGAGGCGCAACGGCACGATGCAGGGGATATCATCCATCGTGAGTTCGGGGATATCCTCCCGATCGGCATAGGAGCCGGGCCCAACACCATCGAGCATCGGATTGCCGGTCGGCCCGAGCGGCGCACCCGGCCACGGCGCCACCGGTGCCAGCGCGACGTCGCGGCGATCGTTCTTGTGGTTCGGCAGCGTCGCGACGTGGCCGCCACGAAGCAAGTAGTTTTTCGGAGACGGCATCCGCGGAAAACCGTGAACTACCCCGCCGCTGAGCCCGGTGGAGTCGAGCGGATACCCCTCGCGCTTGTCTTCGCGGCGAAGGTAATAAATCAAGCACGCGAAGAAGATCCAGAAAACGTAGAGCGTGACCTGGGCCAGGTCCATATAAGCGCCGGGTTGCATGAGAGACCTCCCTTTTTTGACTAACCTGGAAATTCGGCGAGGCCAAACCTCGACGACGGCTGCGAGAGGGCCGGCCGTGCCATGCGCACGAGCGGACCGATCGCAACCAGAGTGGCGAACAACAATGCAATTTCGATGTGGTAGACGACGCTGTATCCGGTCGACGGATCCGTCAGCCCACGGCCAAGCGAGCCGCTGGCCGCCAGCGACGAAACGGCATCGCGAATGCCGCCGCCGATCGCGATGCCGCCGCCGGCCGCGGTCGCCTGCACGGCGCCCCACGTCCCCAACGCCAAGCCGCTCTCGCCGTCCCGCGCCAGCGCCATCGCGGCGGTGAGCGTTCCCGCGGCAAACAGCCCGCCGCCGAAACCGATCAAGGCGGTGCCGATTCTGAACAGGAGTACGGAGGCGAGCGGCGCCGAGAAGATCACCGCAGCGAAGGCGAACACACCCGCGACTGCGCCAAAGCCGGCGATCCGGTAGGGATCGGCGTTACGTCCCAGTGTCCTTGCAGCAAGGCCGAATCCCGCCAGCGTGCCGAGCGCAAAGAACGCGGTGAGCGCCGTGGTCTGGCCCACCGTGAGTTTGAGGATTTCGGCGCCATAGGGCTCCAGTAGAATGTCCTGCATCGAGAAGGCCGAGGTGCCGAGCGCCAATGCCACAAGCACACGCACCGAACCACCGGAATTGCGGAACTTGGCCCAGGAGTGATGAAACTCTGGTCGCTCACGCGTGGCCGACGTTAGCGCCGGATTGCGCGCCTCCTGTTTCCAGAGGGCTGCGATATTCAGCAGCATCTGGGTGACGGCGACGCCCTGGATCACCTGGATCAGGCGGATTTCGTTGAAGTTGCGCAGCAACTCGCTGAAGATCAGCGCACTGCCGGCCATCCCGAACAATAACATCACATAGAGGAATGCGACCACGCGGGGCCGCGAGTCCTCGGGCGCCAGATCGGTGGCAAGCGCCAGGCCCGCGGTCTGCGTCGTGTGCATCCCCGCGCCGACCAGCAAAAACGCCAGCGCCGCGCCGAACTGGCCGTAGACGGCGGGATATTCGCCGGTGCCCGACAGCACCAGCAATGCGAACGGCAGGATCGCAAAACCGCCGAACTGGATCAGCGTGCCCATCCAGATATAGGGCACGCGCCGCCAGCCCAGCACCGAGCGGTGATTGTCGGACTTGAAGCCGATCAGCACCCGGAACGGCGCGAACACCAAGGGAATAGAGACCATCAACGAGACCAAAAGCGTGGATACGCCGAGCTCAACGATCATGACGCGATTGAGCGTGCCGTTCAGCAGCACGATGGAAATGCCGGTCGAGACCTGAAACAACGACAGCCGCAGCAGACGCCCCAGCGGAAGCTCCTTGGTCGCCGCGTCCGCAAAGGGAAGGAAGCGCGTACCGAGGCGCATCCAGCCTTTTGCCAATGTCGTCGAGATCCGGCTCATCGCGGAATCATCTCCAGTGCCTGTGACTTGTAGAAGCCGCTCCCGACCCGGTGGCTGCGGCCGATGCTCCAGCGTTCAAGGCCCTCGTCCGACAGCAGAAGCCGCCGCAATTTTTGTTCGGCAACCGG
Source organism: Hyphomicrobiales bacterium (assembly GCA_038244925.1). Taxonomy (GTDB): domain Bacteria; phylum Pseudomonadota; class Alphaproteobacteria; order Rhizobiales; family Xanthobacteraceae; genus Bradyrhizobium. Next base: position 13,661 of record JBBRSX010000142.1, read on the forward strand.
CTCGATCGCCGGCGCGCGATCGCCGCGAGGAAACAGCCGGCCGACGGCATGCATCACCGCCAGCGCCGGCGTCTTCGGCGCGAACGTCACCAGCAGCGCATCATTGGTGCGCTCGGCCAGCCCAGCCATGATCCGGCAGATATCCGGGGAGCGGTAATGGATCAGCGAATCCATCGCGACCACGAAGTCGAACTTGCCGAGTTTGGGGTCGAGCATGTCGCCTGACCTGAACTCGATTGCCGATACGTCGAGGTCCGACGGCAGCCGTTCGCGCGCAACGGACACCAGCGTCGGCGACAGATCGACCGCGACCACGCGGGCGCCGCGCCGCGCCGCCTCGATCGACAGCGCACCCGTACCGCAGCCGGCGTCCAGCAACCGCGCGCCGCTCATGTTCTGCGGCAGCCACGACAATAGCGTGTTGCGCATCTCGTCGCGGCCGGCGCGTACCGTGGCGCGAATCCGGCCCACTGGCGCTTCTGAGGTCAGCTTGGCCCAGGCATCGACCGCGGTACGGTCAAAGTAGGTCTCAAGTTCGCCACGCCGTTCGAGATAGGTTGCTATCGACATCAGTCGAACCCCAACAGATCGAAGATTTCGCGGTCCTTGAGCGACTTGCCCGGTGTCGGCTCGATCTTGCCTTCCCAGAGTTCGGTCGCGAGCCGCATGTATTCGTCGGTGACGGCCTTCAGTTCCGGCGTCTCGTCCATTTCAACCAGCGTCGACTTCTTCAGGCGGCTCTTTCTGATGATGTCGAGGTCCGGAAAATGCGCGATGCGGTTGAGACCGGCCTTGTCGTTGTAGCGATCGATCTGGTCGGTATCCTTGCTGCGGTTGGCGATCACGCCGCCGAGCCGCACGCCATAGTTTTTCGATTTGGCCTCGATCGCCGCGACGATGCGGTTCATCGCAAAGATCGAGTCGAAATCATTGGCGGCGACGATCAGCGCGCGATCCGAATGCTGCAACGGTGCGGCAAAGCCGCCACAGACGACGTCGCCGAGCACGTCGAAGATCACCACGTCGGTGTCTTCGAGCAGATGATGCTCCTTCAGGAGTTTTACGGTCTGGCCGACGACGTAGCCGCCGCAACCGGTGCCGGCCGGCGGGCCACCCGCCTCCAGGCACATCACGCCGTTATAGCCTTCGAACACGAAGTCTTCCGGGCGAAGCTCCTCGGCGTGAAAATTCACGGATTCCAGCACATCGATCACGGTCGGGACCAAACGCTTGGTCAGAGTGAAGGTGGAGTCGTGCTTGGGATCGCAGCCGATCTGCAGCACGCGCTTGCCGAGCTTTGAAAACGCCACCGACAGGTTCGAGGAGGTCGTGCTCTTGCCGATGCCGCCCTTGCCGTAGACCGAGAACACCTTTGCGGTGCCGATCTTGAGTTTTGGGTCGAGCTGGACCTGGACGCTACCTTCGCCGTCGCCGCAACGCGAGAGACTTTTCAGCTTCAAATGTCCTTCGAGCGCGGATGGCGGGCTCTGGATATTCATGCGGCAACTCCCACGCCTTCGAGGCGGTCTTCGAGCTCTTCGCCTGCCCTGCGCAGGACATCGAGCATCTCCGGATCGGGTGACCAGTATTTGCGTTCGTGCGCTTCGATCAGGCGGTTCGCGACTTTTGCCGACGCCACCGGATTGAGCGAGGCGAGCCGCTCGCGCATGGCGGGATCGAGCATAAACGTCTCGGTGAGCTGCCGGTATACCCAAGGCGCCACCTCGCCCGTGGTCGCCGACCAACCCATGGTGGTGGTGACGTGCTCTTCGATCTGGCGCACACCTTCATAGCCGTGCTTGAGCATGCCCTCGTACCATTTCGGATTGAGCATCCGGGTGCGGGTTTCCAGCGCGACCTGTTCCGACAGCGTGCGCACTGTGCCGGCGCCGCGGGTCTGGTCGCCG
>JBBRSX010000143.1:0-15514 GCA_038244925.1 Hyphomicrobiales bacterium
ATCGTCTCCGGCTATGCCGGGCTGGTGCTGTCGTTCCAGACCCGGATTCCCTCCGGCCCCGCGATCATTCTGGTGGCGGCGGCGATCTATGTGTTTTCGGTGCTGTTCGGCAATGTCAGCGGCCTGGTCCGGCAGTTGTTTCCCGGCCGCCATCTCGAGGCGTGACGGCGATGCGCAGGTTCTGGCTCATCGCTCTCATCCTGCTCGCCGCCGCCGCTCCGGCGCGCGCGGCAGAGCGGCTCAATGTGGTCGCGAGCTTCTCGATCCTTGGCGATCTCGTCCGCAATGTCGGCGGCGACCGGGTCAATGTCACGACGCTGGTGGGGCCCGACGGCGATGCGCATGTCTACGTACCGGCGCCGGCTGATGCCAAGAAGATCGCCGACGCCAAGCTCGTTCTCGTCAACGGTCTCGGCCTCGAAGGCTGGCTGCCGCGGCTGGTGCAGTCCGCGGGCAACAAGGCCACAGTCATCACCGCGACCTCAGGCATCGCACCGCTCAAACTCGGCTTGGACGCCGATCCGCATGCCTGGCAATCCCCGCTCAATGCGAAAATCTATGTCGGCAATATCCGCGACGCGCTTATCGCGGCCGATCCCGCCGATGCCGCGACCTTCAAGTCGAATGCCGACGTCTATCTGGCGAAACTCGACGCGCTGGACCGCGAAGTCCGCGAGGCGGTGGCGACAATCCCGGAAACGCACCGCAAGGTGATCTCGACCCACCGCGCCTTCGGCTATTTTGCCGCGGCCTATGGCGTCGAGTTCGTCGCCCCCCTGGGCGTTTCGACCGAATCCGAGGCCAGCGCCCGCGATATTGCCGGGATAATCACCCAGATCAGGGCGTCGAAAATCCCGGCGGTCTTTCTGGAAAATATCAGCGACCCCAGGCTGATCCGCCAAATCGCGGCCGAGACCGGCGCCAGGGTCGGCGGGACCCTCTATTCGGACAGTTTGACCGGCGAAAAGGGCGATTCTCCCACTTACATTGACATGGTCAGGCACAATATAAAGGCACTGACCAGCGCGCTCAGCCAATAAAGCAGGGGCCTCCCTGCCGGAGCCGGCGCGCTAGAATTTCCTCGGAGTTGTTATGCCAGATTTGACGTCCCAAAAAATTCCCGTGACCGTGCTGACGGGCTATCTCGGTGCCGGCAAGACCACGCTGCTGAATCGTATTCTGTCGGAAAACCACGGCAAGAAATACGCCGTCATCGTCAACGAATTCGGCGAGATCGGCATCGACAATGATTTGATCATCGGCGCCGACGAAGAAGTGTTCGAGATGAACAACGGCTGCGTCTGCTGCACCGTGCGCGGCGACCTCGTCCGCATCCTCGACGGCCTGATGAAACGTAAAGGCAAGTTCGACGCCATTATCGTCGAGACGACTGGCCTCGCCGATCCGGCGCCGGTGGCGCAGACCTTCTTTGTCGACGAGGACGTGCAGAAGAACGCGCGGCTCGATGCGATCGTCACGGTGGCCGACGCCAAATGGCTGAGCGATCGCCTGAAGGACGCGCCGGAAGCCAAGAACCAGATCGCGTTCGCGGACGTCATCGTGCTCAACAAGACCGACCTGGTCTCCAAGGCCGAACTGGCCGAGGTCGAGGCCCGCATTCGCGCCATCAACCCCTATGCCAAGCTGCACCGCACCGAGCGTTGCCAGGTCGCGATCGCGGATGTGCTGGAGCGCGGCGCGTTCGATCTCGATCGCATTCTGGAGATCGAACCGGAATTCCTCGATGCCGGCGACGACCATCACCATGACCACGATCATCATCACGGCCACGGGCATGACCATGATCACAGCCATGGCGGATTAAAACATTACCACGACGAGGACATGCAATCGCTATCGTTGCGATCCGCAAAACCGCTCGATGCGACCAAATTCATGCCGTGGCTGCAAAATCTCGTCGCCAGCGAAGGCCAGAAGATCCTGCGCTCCAAGGGCATCCTCGCCTTCACCGACGATGACGACCGCTACGTGTTCCAGGGCGTGCACATGATGCTGGAAGGCGATCATCAGCGGAAGTGGAAGGACGGCGAGGCGCGCGAAAGCCGCGTCGTCTTCATCGGCCGCGAACTACCAGAGCAGATGATCCGCGACGGTTTCGAAAGCTGTATTACCACGTGATGAAAGAGTTCGATCCCGGCGAAAGCCCCTCCATCGCTTCGATCACCGACCGGGTGCGTCCGCTCGCCGTCGGTATGGCTGTGAGCTCGATCCATTTTCTCGGCGACACCGCGGTTTACGTCGGCGCCGAGGAGAATGCAGCTCTCGTGAATGAAGCGGGCGATATTTCACCCGTGGCCATTCATGGCGGCGCCATTCTGTGCGCGGCCTCCGACGGCGCGCGCGTCGTCAGCGGCGGCGACGACGGCAAACTGGTGGCGCTCGACGCCAAGGGCGCGGTCACGGTGCTCACCACCGACGCAAAACGGCGCTGGATCGACAATGTCGCGCTGCATCCCGACGGCGCGGTGGCGTGGTCATCCGGCAAAACCGCGTTCGTCCGCAGCGGCAAGAATGAAGACAAATCCTTCGATGTGCCGACCACGGTCGGCGGCCTGGCGTTTGCGCCAAAAGGCCTGCGCGTCGCGATCGCGCATTATAATGGCGTGACGCTGTGGTTTCCCAACATGGCCGCAAAACCGGAATTTCTGGAATGGGCCGGCTCGCATCTCGGCGTCACCTTCAGTCCGGACAACAAGTTCCTGGTCACCATGATGCACGAGCCGGCTATGCACGGCTGGCGGCTCGCCGATAACCGGCACATGCGGATGTCCGGCTATCCCGGCCGCGTCCGCTCGATGTCGTGGACCGCGGGCGGCAAGGGGCTCGCGACCTCGGGCGCCGATACCGTGATCGTCTGGCCGTTCACCAGCAAGGACGGGCCGATGGGCAAGGAGCCGGCGATGCTGGCGCCGCTGCAGGCGCGCGTCTCCGTGGTCGCTTGTCATCCGAAGCAGGACATCATGGCGGTCGGCTACGGCGACGGCACCGTGCTGATCGTGCGGCTCGAAGACGGCGCGGAGATTCTGGTGCGTCGTAACGGCGGCGAAGCGGTTTCGGCGCTGGCTTGGGGCGCCAAGGGCAGCCAGCTCGCGTTCGGCACTGAGGATGGCGATGCCGGGATGGTTGAACTGTGACATGATTGTCATCCGTTCAACCTAGAAGGCCAGCATGCGTTTTCTCGAGACCTTCCAGACCGCCGATTTTCTCGACACCCTGGTCAGCCTGAGCGCGGCCTTCGTGCTGGGCACGCTGATCGGCGCCGAGCGGCAATATAGACTGCGCAGCGCCGGCCTGCGCACCAACGTGCTGGTCGCGGTCGGGGCGGCCGCCTTCGTCGATCTCGCGATGCATCTGACTGCCGCCGACGGCGCGGTGCGGGTAATTTCCTATGTGGTCTCCGGCATCGGCTTTCTCGGTGCCGGCGTCATCATGAAAGAGGGCACCAATGTGCGCGGCCTCAATACGGCCGCGACATTATGGGCCTCGGCCGCGGTCGGCTGCTGCGCCGGTGCCGACATGCTGGCGCAGGCGGCGGCGCTGACCGTGTTTGTGCTCGCGGGCAATACGCTGCTGCGACCGCTGGTGAATGCGATCAACCGCGCGCCGATCAACGAGCAGGCGTCGGAAGCGACTTACTTCGTCAAACTGCTGGTCGATGAAGACGCAGCGTCGAGGCTGCGCGAAGAGGTGGTCGAGCGGCTCGAAGCGGCGCAATATCCGGTGGCCGAGGTCGAACTGCTTGCGCGCGGCGACCTGCAGGAGATCGTCGCAACCCTTGTCAGCACCGCCGTTCAGGCCAAAGATCTCGATCTGGTAGCAGCCGATCTGCAGCGCAGGCCCGGCGTGCGCCACGCCACCTGGGAATCCAGCACCAAGGATTAGGCTCGCCGCGGCTGCGACGTCCCGCCATGGGAACCATTCAATCCCCCGGCCGTTGATCTCGCGAACAATTTCGCAGGGTCCAAAGTATGTCCGGCAACAAGCGCAAATTAGGGGGTGAACTGCTGTTCGCCTCCGCCATGCTCGCGACGGGGCTGGTGATTTCGGCGCTTTCGGTCAACCAGATCAGGGCCAACGATCGGCTGCAACTAGCGCAGGCAACCCCGCCGCTGCAATCGACGCCCGGTGCCGAGACAAAGCCATCCGCATCGCCGGAGCCTGTCACGACCGGCACCAGGCCGTCGGCCGTTCCGCCGGAACCGGCCCGCCCGGATGCCGAGGCGCAAAAGGCCGGTGCCCAGCCGGTGCTGCCGCCGGCACCCGCCGAAAAGACCGCGCCGCCGATCCAGCAAAAGTAATCCTGCGTCCAGCAGTTTCCGATGCGCGGCTGCTAGATTCGTGGGCACCGCGCCACGGATTTTGTGAATACGCCGCTTCGCCGCGATGCGGCGACGGCACCCCTGTAGCAATTGGTCCAAGGTCGACATCGCCTCGAACGCCTTGTGTTAATCCCCAATCCCCGGTTAGGCTTACGGCAATAACAGCCGGCAAACAGCCGGGAGGTCAAGGGAGTTGCGTATGCGCGAGCTAACGCCGGAAACGATCACGGACGCCGTCCTCGATCAGATGGCGACAACGCCGGATCCGCGCCTGAAGGCGATCATGGCGTCGGCCGTGAAGCACCTGCATGCCTTTGCCCGCGAAGTGAACCTGACCCCCGGAGAATGGATCAAGGGCATCGAATTCATGACCCTGGCCGGCAAGATGTGCTCGGCGGAACGGCAGGAATTCATCCTGCTTTCCGATACGCTCGGCCTGTCGGCGCTGGTCAACGGCCTGCACGACAAGACCGCGATCGAGGAAGGCACCCATACCAGCCTGCTCGGCCCGTTCTACCGCGAGGCGACGCCGACGCTGAAGGCCGGCAGCTCAATCGCCAACAGTCCAAAGCCGGGCAGCGAATGCGTGCTGTACGGCCGCGTCAGCGACGCCGACGGCAAGCCGGTCGCCAACGCGACGGTTTCGATCTGGCAGACCGGCGCCGACGGCCTCTACGACATCCAGTCGAGCGCGACCGCGGTGGACTATCGCGGCGTCTTCACCACCGACGCGGCCGGTCTTTTCGTGCTGCGTACCGTCAAGCCGCTCGGCTATTCGATCCCGATGGACGGGCCAGTCGGCAACATGGTCAAGGCGCAGGCGCGTCATGGCATGCGGCCGGCGCATATTCACTTCCTGGTCGGCGCATCCGGCTATCGCGAACTCGTCACCGCACTTTATCTGCGCGACGATCCGCATCTGGCCGACGACGTCGTGTTCGGCTCGTCGAACGATCTCGCGGTCGATGTCGCCGCCAACGATCCGGACTGCCCGATCAAGGGCATGCCGAGCATCCGTTTCGATATGAAGCTGTCGCGTGAAAGCGAGGCCGACAAGACCAGCGGGCGCGTCGGCGCCGATCCGGCCGCGATCATGAAACAGGCGCGCAGCGGCGAGAAGGCGACAGCCTGATATAATTCCATTCACAACAGCCGGGCGGAAGATCCGGCGCCATAAAACAGACGCCTGACAAAACAGAAAATGGGCATAAGGGGAGATCAATGAAACGCAGAACGTTTCTCGGTGGCGCAGTAGCGGTCGCGGCGCTTGGCAAGGGCTCAATCGCCTCGGCGCAGCAGCCACCGATCAAGATCGGCATGTCGATGGCGCAGACCGGCGGTCTGGCCGGCGGCGGCAAGGCTTCACAGCTCGGCATCGAAATCTGGCGCGACGACGTCAATGCCAAGGGCGGACTGCTCGGCCGCAAGGTCGAACTGATCGTCTATGACGACAAGTCGAGCGCTTCCGAGACGCCGGCGATCTACTCGAAACTGGTCGATGTCGACAAGGTCGATCTGCTGTTCGCACCTTACGCGACGGTGCCGACCGCGCCGCTGATGCCGTTCGTCAAGCAGCGCGGCCTGTTACTGATAGGGAATTTCTCGTTCCAGGTGAACAGCAAGGTCGGCCACGACATGTGGTTCAACAATGCGCCGTGGGGGCCGGCCGACAGCTGGGCGTCGTCGTTCCTCGATATTGGCCAGAAGGCCGGCGGCAAGACCATGGCGCTGCTTTCGGCGGACCAGGAATTCGCGCAAAATCTGGCGCTGACCGCGCGGGATGTCGCCAAGAAACGCAACATCCCCGTTGTTTTCGACCAGAACTATCCGCCGAACACGGTGGAATTCTCTTCCATCATCCGCTCGCTGAAGGCGGCCAAGCCCGACATCGTCTATGTCGCGTCCTACCCGCCGGATTCGGCAGGCATCCTGCGCGCCGTCAACGAGATCGGGATCGGCGACGACGTCAAGATCTTCGGCGGCGGCATGGTCGGTCTGCAGTTTGCGGCCGTGATGACCAATCTGGGATCGCTGCTCAACGGTGTCGTCAACTACAACACATGGCTGCCCGAACAGAGCATGTATTTTGACGGCACCAAGACCTTCTTCGAGACCTATACCAAGCGTGCAATGGAGGCCAAGGTCGATCCGCTCGGCTATTATCTGGCGCCGTTCGGTTATGCGATGGGACAGATGATCGAAGCCGCGGTCAACGCAACCAAGTCGCTCGACCAGAAGGGCCTCGCCAAATATTTGCGGGAGCACGAGCACAAGACCATCGTCGGTCCGATCGCGTTTTCGGCGGATGGCGAGCGCAAGGAGACCGCGACGCTGCAGGCGCAGTTCCGCGGCGTCAAGGACAAGGATGTCGAGCAGTTCCGGTCATCGGGCAAGCAGGTGATCCTGTTCCCGGATAAATTGAAAACCGGAACGCTGGTCAGTCCGTTCGAGGCTGCTCGCAAATAAGCCAAGCGGACTTCGGTTGCGTCTGGAAAACGCGTTATACAAGGATTGGAGCCCGGTTCTGATTTATTCAGAACCGGTCAGGCTCCAAGGGGGATCTTTCGTGTTTTCAATGGACTTGCTGCTCGGTGCGGTGGTGCTGGGGGTGTTGCTCGGCTGCTTCTATGCCGCCGTCAGCGTCGGGCTGTCCGTCTCGTTCGGCCTGCTCGACGTGCCCCATGTCGCGCACCCGGCGTTCCTGGTGCTGGCGTCCTATGGCGTGTTCCTGCTCAACGACCGCTACGACATCGATCCCCTGGTCGCAGGGCTTCTGATCACGCCGCTGTTCTTCGTGTTCGGCCTGGTCGCCTATCGCATCTATTACGAAATCTTCGAGAGACGCGGCAGCGATGCCGCCGTCCGCGGCATCGCGTTCTTCTTCGGCATCGCCTTCATCATCGAAGTACTGATCATCCTGCAGTTCGGCGTCGACCAGCAATCGGTCTCGGCGAACTATATCGGAAAATCCTGGCGCTTCGGCGAATTCCGGATTCCGATCCGGCAACTGGTCGCGTTCGCGGTCGCCCTCGGCCTGACGGGGCTGCTCGCGGTGTACCTGTCGAAAACCTTCATGGGTCGCGCAATCCGCGCCGTGGCGCAGGACGAGGAGGCGCTGCGGCTGATGGGCGCCAATCCGGTCCGGATCAAGCAATTCGCCTTCGGCATTGCGACGGCCGTGCTCGGGATGGCCGGTGCGCTGCTGATTATCGTCGCCCCGGTCGAACCGACGCTCGACCGCGCCTATATCGGTCGGACGTTCTGCGTCGTGGTCATGGCCGGGCTCGGCAGCATGAGCGGCACGCTGATCGCCGCCATCATCCTCGGCGTCGCCGAAACCATCGTGCTGACGCTGTTCGGCGCCTCCTGGGCGCCCGCGATCTCGTTCGGTATGCTGCTCGCCGTGCTTGCGATCCGGCCGCAAGGTTTGTTCGGCCGATGACCGCACGATACAACAGCATCGCCTTCTGGGCCGGCGTCGCGGTCTTTCTCGTCGCCGTCATGGCGATGACGCAGCTCGTCCGCAACGAATATCCGTTCTTTGCCGGCTATGTGATCCTGCAGTTCGTCGTGCTCTCGGTGGCCTGGAGCATCCTTGGCGGCTATGCCGGTTACGTCAATTTCGGCACCAACGCCTTCTTCGGCGTCGGCGTCTATACCGCGGTGGCGCTGTTCAAGGTGTCGGGCGCGCCGCTGGTGGTGCAGATCGCCGCAGCCGCTGTCGTCGGCATGCTGCTCGGGCTGGGGGTAGGCCTGCTCACATTACGAATGCGCGGCATCTTCTTCTCGATCGCGACGATCGCGCTGGCGATCATCATCGAGACCACCGTGATGAACTGGCGGTTCGTCGGCGGCGCCGCCGGCATCCAGTTGCAGCGGCCACCGGTGACGGAGCCGTTCGACAGCTATGTGAAGATGCTGTTCTTCGTGCAGGGCGTGCTGGTGGTGATTGCGGTGGCGATCGCGCGCTATATCCAGAATTCCCGGATCGGCCGCGGCCTGCAGGCGCTCCGAGACGACGAACTCGCCGCCGAATGCACCGGCGTGCCGACGCTGAAGCTCAAATTGGTCGCCTGCATGATCTCGGGCGGCCTGATCGCGGCGGGCGGCGCGCCCGCCGCGATGTATCTGCAATATGCCGATCCTTCCTCGGCCTTCAATCTCAGTTACTCGGTCTCGGTGCTGGCGATGGCGCTGATCGGCGGCACCGCGCACTGGATCGGTCCGGTGCTCGGCGCCATCCTGCTCGGCACCACGCAGCAGCTGCTTGCTGTCACCATCTCCTCGGAAGTCAACGTGCTGGTGCTCGGTATCATGCTGGTCGTGTTCGTGGTGGTGGCGCCCAAGGGCATCATCGGGCTGCTGCGGCCGCGCTACCGCCTGCGCGCGGGAGGCAAGGCATGACGACGTCACCAGCCGCGCCCGACGCCCCGCTGCTGCAGATCAGCACCCTGACCAAGACCTTTGGCGGCTTCACCGCGCTCGACAACATCAGCGTCGATATTCGCAAGGGCGAGCGGTTCGGCCTGATCGGCCCGAACGGTTCGGGAAAGACCACGCTGATCAACTGCATTTCCGGCGCCTTGAAGCCGCAGATTGGCAGCGTGGTGTTTTGCGGCGAGGACATCACCCAATTGCCGCCGCATCAGCGCGCGCGCCGCGGCATCGCCCGCTCTTTCCAGATTCCGCGACCGTTCAAGAGCATGACGGTGCTGGAAAATCTCATGGTCGGCCTCGACTTCGCAGCCGCGCCCGGCGCGGCCGCCGCTTCCCTGCCGGAGGAAGAGGTGGCGATGTCGATCCTGAAGCGGATGGGACTGGCGGCCAAGGCCGGCGCGCCGACCGATACGCTGAGCCAGGTCGAGTTGCGCAAGATGGAGCTCGCCCGCGCGATGGCGGTGCGCCCCAAGCTTCTGGTTTCGGACGAAGCTATGGCCGGGCTGTCGCATTCCGAAGTCGACGAGGTGCTGGATCTCCTGATCAGCCTCGGCGACGAGGACATCACCATCATCATGATCGAGCACATCATGCAGGCGGTGATGCGCTTTTCCGAGCGCGTGATGTGCCTCGATGCCGGCCGGATCATTGCGCTTGGCGCGCCGGACGAGGTGATGGCGAACAAGCGGGTGCAGGAGGCCTATCTTGGCACTTAGCCTTGCCATTGACAGCCTCCATGCCGGCTACGGCGCCGTCAAGGCACTGCGCGGCGTCGCGCTCAACGTCGAATCCGGCGAGACCGTGGCCTTGCTCGGCACCAACGGCAACGGCAAGAGCACGCTGATGAAGTGCATCATGGGCCTGGTCCGCCCGGATAGCGGCAGCATTACGCTCACCGTCGACGGTGCGGCGCATGACCTGACCAGACTCACCACCGAACAGATCGTCGATCTCGGCGTGGCGCTGGTGCCGGAGGGGCGGCGGCTGTTTCCCAAACTGACGGTGGTTGAAAACCTGATGCTCGGCGCGTTCCGCAAGGTCGCCCGCGGCGCCATCGACCGCAATCTCGCGCTCGCCTTCGAGACTTTTCCGGTGCTGAAGGAGCGCGAGAACCAGCTCGCCGGCACCATGTCCGGTGGACAGCAGCAGATGCTGGCGATCGCGCGCGCGCTGATGTCGTCGCCGCGGCTCTTGCTGATCGACGAGCCGTCGGTCGGGCTGTCGCCGCTGCTGGTGTCGCAGACCATCGCCAAGATCGGCGAACTCAAGGCGCGCGTCGGCCTGACCGTGCTGATGGCGGAGCAGAATTTCAATCAGGCCATCCGAATTGCCGACCGCGGCTATATCATCGTCCACGGCGAGATTGCGGTCGCGGCCCGCTCGGTCGACGACCTCAAGGCCAACGACATCGTCAAGCGGCTCTATCTCGGCGGCGTCGCCTGACCGGGATGACCGCGACGTGACGCAAGGCTGTTTGCCCCGCTGGCGATATCTTGATCGTCTGCCGATTTTACGGTCTCGCTTGCCGCGATTGCCTGTTCCATAATCGCTTGATCGGCGCGCACGCGCAGGCGACCAACGAGGGCAATGATGAAGATCGACGACATCAGGCGAACCGCTTATTCGATGCCGCTGACCAACCCGTCATTTCCGCCGGGGCCCTATCGCTTCTTCAACCGCGAATATTTCATCATCACCTACCGCACCGACATGGACGCGCTCGCCGCCGTGGTGCCGGAGCCGCTGGAAGTCACCGAACCGCTGGTCAAATACGAATTCATCCGCATGCCTGATTCCACCGGATTCGGTGACTATACCGAAACCGGGCAGGTGATCCCGGTGCGTTACAAGGGCGAGGCCGGCGGCTACGTCCATTCGATGTATCTGGACGACGAAGGCCCGATCGCCGGCGGCCGCGAGCTCTGGGGTTTCCCGAAAAAACTGGCATCGCCGAAGATCTCGGTCGAGAGCGACGTGCTGGTCGGCACGCTGCATTACGGCTCAGTGCTCTGCGCTTCCGCCACCATGGGCTACAAGCACAAGCAACTCGATCACGACGCGGTGCTGAAGTCGATGAAGGCGCCGAACTTCATGATCAAGATCATCCCGCATGTCGACGGCACCCCGCGGATCTGCGAGCTGGTGCGCTATTATCTCGAGGACATCACCCTGAAGGAGGCCTGGACCGGCCCCGGCGCGCTCGGCCTGTTTCCGCACGCGCTCGCCGACGTGGCGCGGCTGCCGGTGCGCGAAGTCGTCTCCGCGGTGCATTTCAAGGCCGACCTGACGCTCGGGCTCGGAATGGTCGATTTCGATTACCTGGCGAAGTGACGAAAGAGGTTCCCCTCAGTGCGCGCCCTTGAGCGTGCAAGACGTCGAGCAGGTCGTGGTCACGCCGCGTTCGCAGGCGATGCACACCGCGAGGCACTGCTTCATGTCCTTGGGATTATAGGCGCTGTAAAGCCGCCGGGTGCAGTTGCCGACCGAACCGGTGACGTCGTTGTTCTCGGGCGTGCACGCAGCCAGTGCGGCGGCGGACAGGATGATCAAGATGATGGCGCGCATGGCGGTCGCTCCGCCCGTGGAGCCGTCGCCTTGAAAACGGCGGCGACGGGCCCTGGGCCCTCGCAAAAATTTACCGCTTCAGGATCGCGCGATTGGATTAAGCGAAGGTTACGCGCGGCGGCAGTCGCGGCTGGTAGTTATACGTCCCGACCAGACCAGCTTGTGCGACGCACAAGCCGGTCCGGTTCCGGCGCCTTACCGCACCAGCACGTTGCGGAACTGCCAGGGGTCGGACGTGTCGATGTCTTCCGGGAACAGGCCCGGCCGGTCCAACAGCGGCGTCCAGTCGGTGTAGTAGCCCTTCACCGGGCCGAGATACGGAATCTGGATTTCCAGCAGGCGATCGAAATCCATCTCGTCGGCTTCGACGATGCCTTCTTTCGGATTTTCCAGCGCCCACACCATGCCGCCGAGCACCGCGGATGTCACTTGCAGGCCGGTGGCGTTCTGATAGGGCGCGAGTTTGCGAGTCTCTTCGATGGAGAGCTGCGAGCCGTACCAGTAGGCATTGTTGTCATGGCCGAACAGCAGCACGCCGAGTTCGTCGATGCCATCGACGATTTCGTTCTCATCGAGGATGTGGTGCTTTTCCTGCATCTTCGCTGCGCGGCCGAACATTTCATGCAGCGACAGCACGGCATCGTCCGCCGGGTGATAGGCATAGTGGCAGGTCGGTCGATAGACCGCCGTGCCCGATGCGTCACGCACCGTGAAGTAGTCGGAGATCGAGATCGACTCGTTGTGGGTGACCAGGAAGCCATACTGCGCGCCGCGGGTCGGGCACCAGGTCCGCACGCGGGTGTTGGCGCCGGGCTGCATGAGATAGATGGCGGCGCCGCAGCCGGCTTCGTGGGTACGCGCATTCTCGGGCATCCATTTTTCATGGGTGCCCCAACCGAGTTCGGACGGTTGCACGCCCTCTGACAGGAAACCTTCCACCGACCAGGTGTTGACGAATACGTCCGGCTCTTTCGGCGACTTGGAGCGCTGGGTGTCGCGTTCGGCGATGTGGATGCCCTTGACGCCAGCCTGCCGCATCAAGTCCGCCCATTCGGCCTTGGTCTTCGGCTTGGGGGCATTGAGCTTCAGATCGGCGGCGACATTGAGCAGCGCCTGCTTGACGAAAAAGGAGACCATGCCGGGATTGGCGCCACAGCAGGAGACGGCCGTCGTCGAGCCCGCGGGGCGCGCTTTCTTGGCGGCCAACGTCGCTTCGCGAAGGGCGTAGTTGGAACGTGCTTCCGGGCCCTTCGAAGAATCGAAATAGAAGCCGAGCCAGGGCTCGTTGACGGTGTCGATATAAAGCGCGCCGAGTTCGTTGCAGAGCTCCATGATGTCGGTAGAGCCGGTATCGACCGAGAGATTGACGCAAAATCCCTGACCGCCGCCTTCGGTGAGCAGCGGGGTAAGCAAGTCGCGATAATTCTCCCTGGTCACGCCCTGCTGGATGAATTTTACATTTTGCTTTTCGCAATGTGCCTTGCGGCCCTCGTCCTTGGGATCGATCACGGTGATGCGCGACTTGTCGTAATCGAGATGCCGCTCGATCATCGGCAATGTGCCTTTGCCGATGGAGCCGAATCCGACCATGACGATGGGGCCGGTAATCTTCGCGTAGATCTGCGATGCGACAGCAGGGGACATTGGCATTGGACTCCGAGAGAGAAAGTGAACGCGCCAGCAGGCGGGTTCAGGGACGCAAAGGCAGCATCGAGGTGGCTGGTATGATCGTTGCCGATCGGTGTCGGGCGGTCAATTGGGTCCGCAAACTCCCAGGACGGTGAGCGATCTCTGCTCGCCCGAAGGCGTTTCGAAGCTGATGGCCTGTCCCGCGGACAGCCCGATCAGCGCCGCGCCGATCGGGGTCAGAACCGAGACGCGACCGGCGTCGATGTCGGCCGCATTCGGATAGACGAGCGTGACCTGCTTTTGCAAGCCGGTCGCATCGTCCCTGAAGGTTACTTCGGATTCCATCCCAACGATCCCCGCCAGCGGCGCCGTATCGGGAACGACCGTCGCGCGTTCGATTTCCCGGGCCAGGAATTCAGCCGTGGCCGGAACGGTCTCGGCGGAAGCCTCAGCCAAATGGGCGAGTCGCTTGCTCTCGGCCTGTCGGATCTTGATCGGAGGAAGCTGTGTTCGCGGCACGTTGGTCATGTTTTTCACGGTCATTCGGACGCGCCATGCCGGGGGCATGAAGCGATCAATACTGGAAGGGTGGGACGTTGTGGGGAGTCTAAATCGCAGGCAATCGAAGCCCGGACGGGTCAAATCCGTCCGTCCGGGCTACCTTCCCGCGAGAAGGTGACCGGCGCGCAGCAACAATCGTTTGCTATGCATACTCATCATCATCTCCTGAACCTAGGTGCGCTGCCGGCAAAGTCAACCAGTGAAGCGACGTGGTATTCGGTCGCGTGGCACGCCGTCAGCAATCGCAGGCAAATGTCAGGTGCGGCGTTTCGCGGTCACTTCGATCTCGACCTTCATCTCCGGCCTGGCGAGGCCTGTGACGATCAGCAGCGTCGCGGCCGGTCGGATATCGCCGAGGATATCGCCGCAGACCGCGAAATGGGCATCGATATACTCGGCGTCGGTGACGTAGTAGGTCGCGCGGACGATATCGCCCATTGCGAAGCCGCCCTCTTTCAGCGCGGCCTCGATGGTCTTGAAGCAGTTCCGTGACTGGCTGGTGACATCCGATGGCATCATCATGGTGGCGTAGTCGTAGCCGGTGGTGCCGGCGACAAAGGCGAAATCGCCGTCGATCACGGCGCGGCTGTAGCCAACGGTCTTCTCAAGCGGCGAGCCGGTGGAAATCAGGCGTCGGGGCATCGGAACCTCGATCAGGGGTTTTTGAGGGTTGGGGCGGTTTACGGGCATTCCCCCGGCAAACGCAACCCCTCGCCGCTGGGGCGAGGGGGCGCAATGTCGGGAGCCCGCGTGGAGTTGAGAGTTTCAGGCCGCCTGCGTCGCTTGCAGCAGCGCCTTCCGGCCGCGGACTGCCCGAGTCTTGAGCGTCGACGTTTTAGCCACCGGCTTGCCGGTTGCAGCGATCATGCCCCAGGCGCCGTCGAGCGCGCCTTCGGAGAGCTCGAGGCCGAGCAGCCGGTCGCGCTCGAACAGGCCGGGCAGCGACAGCTCGCCGGTCTTCTCGCCCGAGAAGCCGAAGCGGGCATAATACGGCGCGTCGCCGAGCAGGATTACCACGCGATGGCCACGCGTCTTCGCCGCCGCGAGCGCGTGGTCCATCAGCGCGGCCCCGACGCCGAGCTTGCGGGAGGAATCCTCAACCGCGAGCGGGCCGAGCATCAGCGCCGGGAGGCCCCCGACGCTGACGTGCCACAACCGCACGGTTCCCACCAAACGGCCTTGCACCAACGCCGACAAGGCAAGGCCTTCGGCGGGCGCACGTCCGTCGCGCAGGCGCTGGCAGGTGCGGTTAAGGCGATTCTCGCCAAAGCAGGCATCCAGCAGCGCTTCACGCGCAACGACGTCCGATGAACGCTCCGCACGGATCGCGAACGGAGCGGCATCGGAGGTGAGGGCAATGGTGGTCTTCCGCAAAGCAGTCATGGCACGTCAGTCCTCACTCCCGACGGCGGTTCACACCGCAGGGAGCGTTGTCAGAAAAATCGCAAAAGATAAGGAGAGGGAGCCGGCGCACCGGCTCCCGTTATTCAAGCCTCAAACGAGGCTGTTCAGATGTGGTAGGTCCGCAGCGGCGGGATGCCGTTGAACGCCACCGCCGAGTAGGTCGACGTATAGGCCCCGGTGCCTTCGATCAGCAGCTTGTCGCCGATCTCGAGCGTCACCGGAAGCGGGTACGGCGTCTTCTCGTACAGTACGTCGGCGCTGTCGCAGGTGGGCCCAGCGAGCACGCACGGCGTCATGTCCGCGCCGTCATGCGGCGTGCGGATGGCGTAGCGGATCGACTCGTCCATCGTCTCGGCGAGACCGCCGAACTTGCCGATGTCGAGATACACCCAGCGCACTTCGTCCTCGTCGCTCTTCCTGGAGATCAGGACGACTTCGGTCTCGATGATCCCGGCATTGCCGACCATGCCGCGGCCCGGCTCGATGATGGTTTCCGGGATCTGGTTGCCGAAATGCTTGCGCAGCGCACGGAAGATCGACCGGCCGTAGGTCACGACCGGAGGAACGTCCTTGAGGTA
>JBBRSX010000144.1:0-15370 GCA_038244925.1 Hyphomicrobiales bacterium
AGCTTCATCGCGATGGACCAGCCGAAGCACTCGTCGCAGCGCAAGACCGTGTCGCCGATGTTCACGCCGACGCACCTCGACGAACTCGCCAAGCTGATCCGCGAGCGCGCCATCAAGGTAATCGAGAACCTGCCGCGCAACGAGACCTTCAATTTCGTCGACCGGGTGTCGATCGAACTGACGACGCAGATGCTGGCGACGCTGTTCGACTTTCCGTTCGAGGAGCGCCGCAAGCTGACGCGCTGGTCCGACGTCTTCACCGCGCTGCCGAAAAGCGGCGTCGTCGAATCCCCCGAGCAGCGCCGCCAGGAGATGGACGAGTGCGCCGCCTATTTCACCAAACTCTGGAACGAGCGCGTCAACGCGCCGCCGCGCAACGATCTCATATCCATGATGGCGCACAGCGACGCGACGCGGCACATGGACCCCGACAATCTAATGGGCAACATCACGCTGCTGATCGTCGGCGGCAACGACACCACCCGCAACACCATGAGCGGCTCGGTGCTGGCGCTGAGCGAGCATCCCGAACAGTACCAGAAGCTGCGCGACAATCCGGCACTCATCGACACCATGGTGCCGGAAGTGATCCGCTGGCAGACGCCGCTGGCGCATATGCGGCGCACCGCGCTGGTCGATACCGAACTCGGCGGCAAGAAGATCAAAAAGGGCGACCGCGTCGTGATGTGGTACGTCTCGGGCAACCGCGACGAGGACGGCATCGACAGGCCTGAAGAGTTCATCATCGACCGCGCCCGGCCCCGCACCCACCTGTCTTTCGGCTTCGGCATTCACCGTTGCGTCGGCATGCGGCTGGCCGAACTTCAATTGAAGATCGTGTGGCAGGAAATGCTGAAGCGTTTCGACCGCATCGAGGTGGTCGGCGAGCCGAAGCGGGTCTATTCCAGCTTCGTGCGCGGCATCGAGCAGCTGCCGGTCCGTATTCCGGGCTGACATGGCCCGCGCTGAAGCCATGCAGGTCGGCGGGACAATAGAAGTTGCAAAGGCCCGCGTGATCTCCCAAGAAAAGGTCGCCGAACGCCGCTCCCGCGTTCGCCACCGTGCCTCCGGGTGCGGTTGAATTTTCCTCTCAATGGTTGACCCGTCTCGCCGATGACCCAGCACGAACAACAAGACGAATTCCACGACATCCGCGACGCCGTCGCCAAGCTCTGCGCCCAGTTCCCGGGCGAATACTGGCGCAAACTCGACCGGGAGATGAAATATCCGAGCGAGTTCGTGAAGGCGCTGACCGAAGCCGGCTATCTCTCGGTGCTGATCCCCGAGGAATACAACGGCGCCGGGCTGAAGCTTTCCGCCGCAGCCGCGATCCTCGAGGAGATCCAGCGCGCCGGCTGCAACGGCGGCGGCTGCCACGCCCAGATGTACACCATGGGCACGCTGCTGCGGCACGGCAACGACGCGCAAAAGGCAAAATGGCTGCCGAAGATCGCCAGCGGCGAATTGCGGCTGCAGGCGTTCGGCGTTACCGAACCGACCAGCGGCACCGATACCTCCTCGCTGAAGACCGTCGCCAGGCGCGACGGCGACCACTACATCGTCAACGGCCAGAAGATCTGGACCAGCCGCGCCGAACATTCCGATCTGATGATCCTGCTGGCGCGCACCACGCCGAAGGAACAGGCCGCCAAGCGCACCGACGGACTATCGGTGTTCATCGTCGACATGCGTGAGGCCAGGGGCAACGGCCTCGAAATCCGGCCGATCCGCACCATGATGAACCACGCCACCACCGAAGTGTTCTTCACCGACATGAAGGTACCGGCGGAAAACCTGATCGGCGACGAGGGCAAGGGCTTTCGCTATATCTTGTCCGGCATGAACGCCGAGCGCATCCTGATTGCGTCGGAATGTATCGGCGACGCCAAATGGTTCATCGCCAAGGCCACCGCCTACGCCAAGGAGCGCGTGGTGTTCGGCCGGCCGATCGGCCAGAACCAGGGCATCCAGTTTCCCATTGCAAAAGCCTACGCCTCGATGCGCGCCGCCGAGCTGATGGTGAAGGAAGCCACCCGCAAATACGAGGCCGGGCTCGACTGCGGCGCCGAGGCCAACATGTCCAAGATGCTGGCGGCGGATGCTGCCTGGGACGCGGCCAATGCCTGCGTGCAGACCTTTGGCGGTTTCGGCTTCGCGGAAGAATACGACGTCGAGCGCAAGTTCCGCGAGACCCGGCTGTATCAGGTGGCGCCGATCTCGACCAACCTGATCCTGTCCTACGTCGCCGAGCACGTGCTCGGCATGCCCCGCTCCTACTGAGAGAAAAGATGCTGCCGCTTGAAGGATTGATCGTCGTCGCCGTCGAACAGGCGGTTGCCGCCCCGTTCTGCAGTTCGCGGCTGGCGGATGCCGGCGCGCATGTCATCAAGGTCGAACGTCCCGAGGGCGATTTCGCCCGCGGCTATGACGCTGCGGCCAAAGGCCAGAGCAGCTATTTCGTCTGGCTCAACCGCGGCAAGAATTCGGTGGTGATCGACCTCGCCACCAAAGAGGGCCGCGCCGCACTGGAAGAGCTGATCGCCGGCGCAGACGTGCTGCTGCAAAATCTCAAGCCCGGCTCGATGGACAAGCTAGGCTTCTCGCTGGAACGGCTGCGCAAGGATTACCCGGCGCTGATCTGCTGCACCATCTCAGGCTATGGCGACAGCGGCCCCTATGCCGACCGCAAGGCCTATGATCTTCTGATCCAGGCCGAGAGCGGATTGGCCTCGATCACCGGCGGCCCGGAAGGGCCGTCGCGGGTCGGCATTTCCGTCGTCGATATCTCCACCGGCGCGACGGCTCATGCCTCCATCCTCGAAGCGCTGATCGCGCGGGGACGCACGGGCCGGGGCGCCGACATCCGGATCTCGATGTTCGACGTGATGGCCGACTGGATGGCGGTACCGCTGATCAATTCGGAGGCCGGCAATCCGCCGAAGCGGATGGCGCTGGCGCATCCCTCGATCGCGCCCTACGGCGTGTTCAGCTCAAAAGACGGCAAGGGTATTTTGATCTCGATCCAGAGCGAGCGCGAGTGGAAGAAGCTCTGTTCGGATGTACTGGATCAGCCTGATCTGCCGAACGATCCCCGCTTCGCCAACATGGTCGAGCGCGTGCGCAACCGCCCGCTCACCGACAAGGCGGTTGCCGACAGTTTTGCGACCATGATGCGCGTCGATCTCCTGAAGCGGCTGGACGACGCCGACATCGCGTTCGGCGAGGTCAACACCATGGCCGACCTCGCGATGCATCCGCATCTGCGCCGCATCGAGGTCGATACGCCCGGAGGCAAGATCAGCTATGCCGCGCCCGCCGCGATCTTCGTCGGCGAGCCCAGGCACTACGGCGCCGTGCCCGCGATCGGCGAACACGTAGAACTGCCCAAAACGGCCCGCGCGGGGAGTAGCAAGTCATGACCGAAGCTGTTGCAGAGAAACTCGACCTCGACCATTTGCGGCAGTGGATCGGCAAGACCACCGAGGCGACCGACACCGTCACCGCGCAACTGGTAAAGGCGCTGCGCGCCACGCTGTTCCAGGACATCGGCGAGCCCACCACGGGCGACGCCGCGCCCTGGACCACGCATTGGTGCCTGGCACAGGCAGTGTTTCCGATGTCGATGCTCGGCCCCGACGGCCATCCGACCCGCGGCGGTTTCCTGCCGCCGGTGCCGCTGCCGCGCCGGATGTGGGCCGGTGGCGAACTGGAATTTTTCGAACCCTTGCGCGTCGGCGACGACTCCAAGCGCACCTCGCGCATTACTGATGTAGCGATCAAGACCGGCTCGACCGGTGTGCTGTGTTTTGTCTCCGTCGAACACATCGTTACGACGCCGCGCGGCATGGCGATCCGCGAGCGCCAGGACCTCGTCTATCGCGACATCGGCGGCGCGGCCCCTGAAGCCAAGGCCCCCCCGCCGGCGCCGGTCGCCAAACATCGCGAAACCCATGTCAGCGATCCCGTGCTGCTGTTTCGCTATTCGGCGCTGACCTTCAACGGCCACCGCATCCATTACGACCGCGACTACGTCACCAGGGTCGAGGGCTATCCGGGCCTGATCTTCCACGGCCCGCTGCAGGCCGCCCTGATCGTCGAATTCGCCGCCAAACTGCACGGCGGCAAGCCGCCGAGGAAATTCAGCTATCGTGGCCTGCAGCCGCTGTTCGAAGGCACCGAGTTCTCGGTCAACGCCAACGACGGCAGCGCCGGCACGGAATTGTGGATCGCCAACGCCGACGGCCAGCCGACCATGAAGGGCACCGCGACGTGGTGAGAGTGTCTCCGTCATTCCGGGATGGTCCGAAGGACCAGACCTCAGGTGCGCAACTGCGCACCGGGGAATCTCGAGATTCCGGGTCTGGTCCTTGGGACCATCCCGGAATGACGGCATAACATCGAGGTGATGTGCATTGCCCAGCCAATCCACCACCGTCAAAGCCGCGACCTTCGCCCTGCTGCGCGCGTTCGGCATCAAGAAGGTCTTCGGCAATCCCGGCTCGACCGAACTGCCGTTCCTCAGCGACTGGCCTGACGACATCGACTACGTGCTCGGCCTGCAGGAAGCCTCCGTCGTCGGCATGGCCGACGGCTATGCGCAGGCGACGCGTAACGCCGGTTTCGTCAACCTGCATTCCGGCGCCGGCGTCGGCAACGCGCTCGGCAACATCTACACCGCGCACCGCAACCAGACGCCGCTGGTGATCACCGCCGGCCAGCAGGCGCGCTCGATCCTGCCGCTGCAGGCGTTTCTCTACGCCGAGCGCGCATCGGAATTTCCACGGCCCTATGTCAAATACAGCGTCGAGCCCGCCCGCGCCGAAGACGTCCCGGCCGCGATCGCCCGGGCCTATTACGTGGCGATGCAGCCGCCGTGCGGGCCGACGTTCGTCTCGATCCCGATCGACGACTGGACGCGCCCCGCGCCACCCATCGAAGCCCGCCAGGTCAGCCGCGAGTTGGGTCCCGATCCCTCGGCGATGAAATCGCTGGTCGCAGCGCTGACTGGCGCAAAACACCCTGCCCTCGTGATCGGCCCCGGCGTCGATCGCGCGGCTGCCGTCGACCTGATGGTGCGAGTGGCGGAGAAAACCAGGGCGGCCCTCTGGGTCAGCCCGTTCTCGGCGCGCTGTTCGTTCCCGGAACGGCATCCGCAATTCGCAGGCTTCCTGCACGCCTCGCCGGGACAACTTTCGGAGGCGCTGCGCGCGCACGATCTGGTCGTCGTGATCGGCTCGCCCGTGTTTACCTTCCACGTTGAGGGCCACGCCTCAATCTTCGACGGTGAAACCACGATCTTCCAGATCACCGACGATCCGACAGCCGCCGCTGTGACGCCATCGGGCACCAGCATTGTCGCTACCATGAAGCCGGCGCTGTCGATGCTGCTCGACATGCTGCCTGAAACCAAGCGCGCCACACCGGCGGCCCGCGTGCTGCCGCCAAAACCTTCAGCGGCCGATCCGATTCCCGTCGAATATCTGCTCGACGCGCTTCACCACGCCATGCCAGCCGATGCCGCGCTGGTCGAGGAAGCGCCCTCGCACCGCCCGGCGATGCAAAAATTCATGCCGATGCGTGGCCAGGACAGTTTCTACACCATGTCGAGCGGCGGCCTCGGCTGGAGCCTGCCCGCCGCCGTCGGCATGGCGCTCGGACGCCCCGGCGTGCGCACGGTCTGCCTGATCGGTGACGGCTCGGCGATGTATTCGATCCAGGCGCTATGGACCGCGGCGCAGCGCAAGCTGCCGCTGACAGTCGTCGTCATCAACAATTCAGGCTACGGCGCGATGCGCTCGTTCAGCCAGGTGATGCAAGTGCGCAACGTGCCCGGCCTCGATCTGCCCGATATCGATTTCGTCAAGCTTGCGGAGGGCATGGGCTGCCACGCCGTGCGCGTGAGCAAATCATCGGAGCTCGCGGGCGCGCTCAGCCGCGGCCTGTCGCATGACGGCGTCAGCCTGATCGAGGTGATGGTGGATTCGGCGGTGCCGCTGCTTTATGCGAAGAAGAGTTAGAAGCCATAATTCCGGGGCGATGCGAAGCATCGAACCCGGAATCTCGAGATTCTCCGACGTGCAACTGCACGTCGTAGTTCGCGTCTACGACGCGCCCCGGAATGACGCCAAGAGGCGTCACTTCCCGTAACTCTCCCGCATCTTCGCCTGGATCTTCGCCATCCCGCCAATCCAGCGGTCGTAATTCTCGGTCTTCTTGCGCATATAGCCGAGCACCTGCGGGTGCGGCAGGATCACGAACGTTTCCTGCTCCAGTCCGTTCAGCACGTCCTGCGCCACCTGCTCCGGCGTGAGATCGCCGTCGCCGGATTGCGGGCCTTTTGGAATTCCCCTGAGCATGTTGGTGTCGACGCCTTGCGGACACAGGATCGAGACCTTGATGCCGTCGGCGCGATGCGAGATCGCGAGGTTCTCGGCGAATCCGACCGCGCCATGCTTGGTGGCCGAATAAGCGGGGCTACCGACCTGCGACAGCAATCCCGCCGCCGAAATCGTGTTGAGGAAATAGCCGCCGCCGCGCGCCTTCATGCGCGGGATCAGATGCCGCGCCGCATAGACATGCGCCATGACGTGGATGGCCCAGCTGCGCTGCCACGGCTCGTCGGAACTGCCGCCGGCATTCACCGACAGCGGATCGAAGCCGCCGCCGATACCGGCGTTGGAACAGAACAGCGCGATCGGGCCGAACATCTTTTCGGTCTCCTCGATCACATGCAAAATGTTCTTCTCCTGCCCGACGTCGCATTTGAACGCCGCGCCGCCGATCTTGGTGGCGACCGCCTCGGCCGCGGCATGGTCGAGATCGACCACCACCACCTTGGCCGCACCCGCGCGATGGAACGCCTCGCACATCGCCTTGCCGATGCCGTTGCCGCCACCGGTGACGACCACGACTTTGCCTGTCACCTGCATCGCCGCTCTCCCTTGATGTTTTCGTTGTTATGTCAAAACCAGATCAAGAATAGCCGTATAATGGCACGCCGCACCTAGCAAGACGAAGCCGTGCCAGATCGCATTCTGGAATCGCAGCCGCCGCCAGGCGTGAAAGATCACGCCGAGACTATACAGCACGCCGCCGGCCACGACGAACCACAGCGAAAGGCTCGGCAGCGCCTTCACCACGGGGTCATAGAGCATCACGCCGCTCCAGCCCAACGCGAGATAGAGCCCGACGGCGACGCGGTCGTACCGTCCCGGCCGCATTAGCTTCAGCGCGATGCCTGATATCGCGACACACCACACGCCGATCAGCAGCGCGATCGCAAAGGTACTGTCTCGTAACTCCATGATCAGCGGCGTATAGGTCGCGGCGATCAGCAGATAGATCGCCGAATGATCGAACCGGCGCAGCACCCATTTGGCCCGCGATACCGGCCAGAGGTTATAGGTCGCCGACATCACCAGCATCGCCAGCAGGCCGGCGACGTAGATCGAGACCGCGGCGATATCGATCGCATCGGCGTAAACCGCCGTCAGCACGATCAGCGCGGTGGCGGCGACGAGGCCGAGGCCAACGCCGACGATATGCACGACGCCGTCGGTGATCAGCTCGGCGCGGTCGTAATTCCAAGACTCGTAGTTCCACGGCATGACGCCGGCCGCCGCGTGGATCGAAGTCGAGGCGATTTGCTTCAGTTTGAAGATCGTCATGCTGCTGTTCCGCACGCTGTCATCATCCGCCACCGGATCGGCGCAACGCGCCGCCCGATGACAGGCTCCAGCGGATGATCCGGTATCCCACAGCCGTGGCATTTTCGTGCTCCGGCGATTACTGGATACCCCGCCCGCAGGGGTATGACGAGTGCTTGATTTTGGCCCGCCAATCGCCACTTTTCGGGGGTCCGCCCCGCCTCTCTCACATCGAGCCTCCAGCGCCCGCATGGCCCCGAGTTTTCAGGATATCGTCGAGGAAGCGCGCCTGTCGGCGCGGGCGCTGCTGGATTACGGCGAGGGCTTCTTCAATCCCACCGTGCGGCTCGGCGTGACGGGTTTGTCCCGCGCGGGCAAGACCGTGTTCATCACGGCGCTGATCCATGGCCTCACCCGTGGCGGCCGGTTTCCGGTGTTCGAGCCCTATGCCTCCGGGCGGATCGCCAAGGCCCGGCTCGCGCCCCAGCCCGACGATGCGGTGCCGCGCTTTGCCTACGAAGAGCACGTCCGCACCTTGATCGAGGAACGGCGCTGGCCGAGCTCCACGGTCGATATCTCGGAACTGCGGCTGGTGATCGACTATCAGCGGCAAAATGGCGCGGACCGCACGCTGACCATCGACATCGTCGACTATCCCGGCGAATGGCTGCTCGACCTGCCGCTGCTGACCAAGAGTTACGAACAATGGTCGGCCGAGAGTCTGGCGCTGTCGCGCGAGGGACCGCGCCAAAAGCTCGCCGCGCCGTGGCATGCGCATCTGGCGGTCCTGAGCGCCGAAGGCCGCGAGGACGAACAGGCGGCACTGTCGGCCGCAAAACTGTTCACGGATTATCTGCGCGCCTGCCGCGACGATCGCTTTGCCATGAGCCTGCTGCCGCCCGGGCGTTTTCTGATGCCCGGCAACATGGCGGGCACGCCGGCGCTGACCTTTGCGCCGCTCGACGTCGCGGCCGACGGCACCGCGCCCGACGGTTCGCTGTGGGCGATGATGAAGCGGCGTTATGAAGCCTACAAGGACGTCGTGGTGCGGCCGTTCTTCCGCGATCATTTTGCGAGGCTCGACCGCCAGGTCGTGCTGGTCGATGCGCTGTCCGCCTTCAACGCCGGGCCGGAAGCGCTGCATGATCTTGAAGCCGCGCTGACCGGCATTCTCGATTGTTTCCGGATCGGCCGCAGTACCTTATTGAGCAACCTGTTCCGGCCGCGGATCGATCGCATTCTGTTTGCCGCGACCAAGGCCGATCACCTGCACCATTCCAGCCACGACCGCCTCGAAGCGGTGTTGCGGCGCGCGGTCGCCAAGGCCGCCGATCGCGCCGAATATGCCGGAGCTGCGATCGACGTCGTCGCGCTCTCCGCCGTGCGCGCCACCCGCGAGGCCACGGTCACACGCGGCCGCGACAAGCTGCCGTCAATCCTCGGCACGCCCGCGCCCGGCGAAATCGCCAATGGCGAGACGTTCGACGGGGAGACCGAAGTGGCGACGTTTCCGGGCGACCTGCCCGATAATCCCGAAGAACTGTTCAACGGCGGCTTTCGCGGCCTTTCCAGCGCGCCTTCCGAGAAAGCCAATTTCCGCTTCCTCCGGTTCCGGCCGCCGCTGCTGGAACACGAAGGCGGCAAGGAGCCGACGCTGCCTCACATCCGCCTTGACCGCGCCCTTCAGTTCCTGATCGGAGACCGACTGCAATGAACGAGAAAACGCCGCATCGGCGGCCGGCGACGTTCAAGCTCGACGATCCCGGCGTGGTCGTGATGGATTCCGACGAGACCGGCCGCCTCGCGCGCGGCACGGTGCGCATTACGCCGGACAGCGACCCGTCGCTGCTGCCGGTACCGATTGACATGCCGCTGGTCCCGGTGCGCCGTGGCTTTCGCTGGGGCACGCTGTTCTGGGTTGCCGTGGGCGGGCTGGTGCTGCTCGGCACCGGGCTTGGCATCGTCAACCTGATCGAGGATCTCTTCGCACGCAACGAAAGCCTTGGCTTCATCGGGCTCGGCTTTGCGGTGGCGGCGACACTGGCGCTGACGGTCGTGATCGCGCGCGAAGCGTTTGGCCTCGCGCGGCTAGCCACCATCGAAAAGCTGCATCTGCGCGCGGCAGAGGTTTTGCTTAGCGACGACCGCGCCGCCAGCCGCGAAATCGTGGCTGACCTCGTCAAGCTCGCGCACCAGAATCCACAACTGGCGCGCGCCCGTGCCGCGCTGGCCGGCCACGCCGAGGACATCATCGACGGCGCCGACATGATCAAGCTCGCCGAGCGCGAGTTGATGACGCCGCTGGATCAGGAAGCACGGCGGCTGGTGTCATCGGCGGCGCAGCGGGTGTCGATCGTGACTGCCGTGAGTCCGCGCGCGCTGATCGACGTATTATTCGTGTTCGTGGCCTCGCTACGGATGATCCGGCAACTGGCGCTGCTTTACGGCGGTCGGCCGGGCACGCTCGGCATGATCCGGCTGATGCGCCACGTCATCGGCCACCTCGCCATCACCGGCGGCATGGCCGCCAGCGACAGCCTGATCCAGCAGATGCTCGGCCACGGCATCGCCGCCAAACTTTCACAACGCCTCGGCGAAGGCGTGCTCAACGGACTTCTGACGGCGCGCCTCGGCCTCGCCGCCATCGACGTCACCCGCCCGCTGCCGTTCACCGCGCTGCCGCGCCCGGCGCTGGCTGATCTGGCGAAGGATTTGTTGCGGAAGAAAGACGACGAGGAGTGAGGCCGCTCGAGAGCGTTTTCGAGCGAAGTGGGTACCGGTTCGCGTAAAGAAAACGCGTCAACAAAAGACTAGCGTCGCGAACTCGCCGCCGCGACGGTCAAGGCGATGGCCGCGGGATCGCAGCAGAACACGATCAAAAGTATCAGCCATCGCACCGCGGTTTCGGGCGCGGCACCGATCATCAACGCGAGATACTGGATCGGGCCGGCGGACGCTTCAACGCGGAAACGTTCGGCGACCAGCCCCGCGCGCTGCGCCTGCAGTTCAACCAGCGTTGCCGTTGCCGCCTGCCGCTGCGTCTCTAGTCCATCCCGCGTCACACGCTGTTGGGTGGCGATGCTGATGGCCCGGGTTACCCAGCCGCGCCGGGTCGATTCGCCCACCGCCCGATCGATTTGCGCAACGCGACCCTCCAGGTCAGCAACAGCGGCCGATTGCGCCGTGACGCGGGCGTCGAGCGCATCGATGCGTTCGGCGACGCTGGAACGCGCCGAGGCCGCCACGCTGACATGGGTCTCGACCAGCTTGCCGAACACACCGGCGGCGTTGATGACGGCAAGGCCGGCTACGAGCGCGACCATGACCGAGCGCATTTTCCATCCGACCTGGCGCCAATGCGCGGCCAGCCATCCGGCCATCACGAGTTTACCGGCCTCCATCGTCGCCGCGAGCACCATCACCGCAACCGGAGCCCCGGGAAATATTTCAGCCATGCCCGTGACCGAAAAGTAGGCGGCAACCGCCGCCAGCGCTACAGCGGCAACGAGGGCAAGCGCGCCGCTGGTGCGTTCCGGCGTGGCAGCAACAACTTCCACCACGGCGGGCGCGGCGAAAACCGGCAGCGGCGCGCTGGGCGCCTCTTTCTTGTCACTGGCTTTGACCGCCTTGGCGCGATTGGGCGCCGGAGCGGAGCGGCTGCGTTTCGTTGGCGTCGTGGACGCCTTGCGGGATATTTCAGCCCTTATGTTTTCGATGGTTGCCGCGTAACCTTCAGCGTCGAGCGCGTGCCGCGTGCTTCCGCCAACGGCGGGAACCGCGGCGACAACCGCATCCTCGTCGCGATCGTCAGCGACGTTTAAGACCTGCTTGCCAACCGCAGCCTTCGACACCGAATACTTCCTTCTGGAACCATCGAATTTGTTTACCCGTCATTCCGGGATGTGTCGTGAGGCGCAGGCCCGGAATCCATGACCACGATCGTGCGTATGGATTCCGGGCTCAATGCTGCGCATCGCCCCGGAATGACCACGGATGCAATTATATCGCCAGAACGAGGCGGCAGCGTGTTAACGACGCACCCTGCGGAATTTAGGACGATGATTGTTGCACTAATGTCTCATCCTAACCGAGCTGCTTCAACGCCCGCTCCAACAGGTCGAGCCGGTCCTGGCCCCAGAAAATCTCGCCCGACGGCAAGACATAGCTCGGCGCGCCGAACACGCCCGCGGCCAATGCTTCCGCGGTGAATTGCTCGAGCAGCGCGTCGCGTTCCCTGTCCGAAGGACCTGCGCGCAGTTCCGCAACGTCGAGGCCTGCCCGTGTGGCGGCTGAAGCGAGCGTCAAGGGATCAGCGAGTGTTTCCTCCCGCTCCCACACCGCGCGCCCGAACTCGAGCGACAGCCGGTGCGCATCCTTAGCCAACAGCTTGGCCGCGATCACAAGGCGCGTCGCCTCGCTATCGTCGCAGGGAAAGTATTTGGGCTCCACGATCAGCGGAATCCCCCTCACCTCGCGCCAGCGCTTCAGCTCCATCAACCGGTAGGCACGCCGCTGCGGCGAGCGCTTCGGCAGCGGAAGCCCGCCGGTCTGTTCGAAGATCGGCCCGAACTTGGCGGGCTTGACGTTGACGGTCACGTTGTTCCGCTTCGCGATCTCGGCGAACAGCGCGCTGCCGAGATAGGTCCAGGGCGAGTTCAGGGACAGGTAGTAGTCGACTTGTATGGGCATGGTTTGAAACTTCCGGGAGGAGGTCTGGTGATCACAGGACTATAGCGTTTACGGGCGCCACGGATACGGCTCGCATGCGCCAATCTGTCCCGCCTCCCGCCCATGGCGGAAGCCGGGCGATGCGTTACGCTCCCGGGAAATCCAGCGAGGGAATCATGCCAGCGAGAGTAGATCGCCGCCACTTCATCGTGGCCGGTACGGCTGCGGTTACGATGCCGTTCCTTTCGCGCGGCGCCGCGGCGCAGGCCCCATGGCCGTCGCGGCAGATCCGCATGCTCTGCAGCTACCCGGCGGGCGGGCAGACCGACCTGCTGGCGCGCGCTTTCGGCGAATTCATCTCCAGGCAGCTCGGGCAGACCGTCGTCATCGAGAACAAGGCGGGCGCCTCCGGCTCGATCGGCACCGCGGAAGTCGCGCGCTCGGCGCCGGATGGCCACACCATTTTGTGCTCGATCTCGACCACCTATGTGATGAACCGGGTGATGATGAAGAACCCCGGCTACGATATGGACAAGGACCTCGCGCTGGTCAGCGTCATCCCCGGCGCCGGGCTGCCGCTGGTGGCGAGCGTCAAATCCGGCGTCAAGACGCTGGCCGACTTCGTCGCTTTCGCGCGCCAGAGCGGCAAGGTGAATTTCGGCACCTACAGCGCGGGTTCTTCCCCGCACATGACGATCCATGAACTCAACAAGCAATATGGCCTCAACATCGAGCCGATCCATTACCGGGGCGAAGCGCCGATGTGGACCGGGATCGCGGAAGGCACGCTCGATGCGGCGATGGGAAGCTACACCGGCGCGCAATCGGTCTTGCAGAGCGATCGCGGCGTCGCATTCGCCGTGCATTCGAAGAAGGTCGCTGCGCTGCCTGATGTCAAGACGCTGCCCGAACAGGGCGCAACGTCGAAATTCTTCACCGTCAGCGGCTTCACCGGTTGGGCCATGCCGAAGGCGACGCCGCAGCCGATCGTCGACCGGCTGGCGTCACTCCGCGTCGCGGCCAACAGCGATCCCAAGGTAAAGGAAGTGCTCAACACCTTCGTGCTGGAACCGGCGCTCGGCTTCAAGGAAACCAATGCCTTGTATCAGCGCGAATTGCCGGTCTGGATCGAAAGCGCTCAGTCACTCGGCATGGAGCCGGTTTAGGCGGCGCAGATATGCCCGGCCGGCATGACGCCGGCCAGGCCTTGCAGGATCGCTACCGTTCGGCGTTGGCGAGCTGATAGGCGCCGCGCTCGAACGTATCGTAGACCGCCAATGCCTTGGCGTCGGCGAACGGCAGATACTGCATCATGATCACACCGGCGATGCCGCGCGCGGGGTCGATCCAGAAGAACGTGTTGTTGATGCCGCCCCAGCTCAGGCTGCCGGGGGAACGCTTGCCGGGCACCTGATCGGTCGTAATCAGGAAGCCGAGCCCCCATTTGTCGCGGCCGTCGGCGATGAAGGTGAAGTCGGCGCTGCGCGGCAATGCAGACTTCAGCGCCGGCACCGAAACCGCGCCGATGTGGTTCTGGCCCATCAGCGCCACCGTCTCGGCCTTCAGCACCCGCGACCCATCCAGTGCGCCGCCGTTGAGCAGCATGCGGACGAAGCGGCCGTAATCATCGGCGGTCGAAGCGAGGCCGCCGCCACCGACCGGCGCAGCGATCGTGAGCCCGAGTTGTGACTTTTGCAGTTCGACGGCGCCGTCCATACGCTCGCCGCCGCGCTGCTGCTGTGCGACCAGCCGCGGCCCCTTGGATTCCGGCACGTTGTAGAAAGTATCGCCCATCTTGAGCGGGATGAAGACGTGCTCGCGGAAATAATCCTCGAGCTTCTGGCCGGACACCACCTCGACCAGCCGACCGACGACGTCGGTAGAGGTGCTGTAGTGCCAGCGCTCGCCGGGATCGAACAGCAGCGGTCCGCCGAACGGATAGGTTTCGCCGGCGCGCGGCTTGAGATCGCGCCAGATCGCGCTGGTGAAGGGATAGGCCAGTCCGGAGGTGTGGGTCAGGAAGTGCTTGACGGTCGGCGCCCTTGCTGCCGGGCGGAGCTGGTAAGCGCCGGTCGCCGCGTCGAAATTTTCAATGACCTTCTGGTTCGCCAACTCCGGCAGGTATTTTTCGGCCGCGTCATCGAGACCGATGCGGCCCTGCTCGACCAGTTGCATCAAGGCGACCGAGGTGACCGCCTTGGTCATCGAAGCGATACGAAACAGCGCATCCGCCGCCAGCGGGCGCCCGGTCGCGACATCGGCGACGCCGAAAGCGCTTTGATACAGCACCCCCTCGCGATTGGTGACCAGCGCCACCACGCCGGGCACATCCTTGCGCTCGACCGCGGCGCGCAGGCTGGTGTCGAGGGCTGCGGCCCCCGGTGATTGTTGCGCACTTGCAGTACCAGCCAACGCAGAAACCCCAACGCCTATGACCATTCCGATTATCTTTCGATTCATGGAAGCCTCCCTGTTGCGCATAGCCCGGGGGCATCGTTTGCGCAGGTCTCCCGAAGCTATTGTTTTTTGTTTGACGCCGGGTCGACGACAACACGGAGCTGCATCGCCCGGTCGCGTTGTATCATTAGCACTTGCCATCTATTGAGTCTCGAATTCTCTCGATCGCGTATGGGCTCGCGCAACGACGGTGGGCACCGTCCACGTACACGCGCGCTTTCCATTTGCGCAGCGCTTCGCAACTCGCTGCTGGGCCGCTGCCCACCGATCCGCTATGGGTGCGGAGCGACTTCACGATGTCGGGGTCGAGCTCCCGCAAGAACAAGAACGGGTCGACGGCCAAATCTGCGGCAGATCAGCCCGGCGGGCAAAGCCACTCGTTGATTTGGGTCTGCTGTCTATCCCTGCCTGCAAAAATATTCCGGTTGAGCCGTCGTGCAAATCATCTTTATGACTCTCGCCATCCTGTCCCACCAAGAGGGGCGTTGGCCATCGTCGCAGACGTGGGGCAGGTCGCGGTGGACGCGGCGGTGCATGAGACGAGTGCACCTGCAGCGTACGGCGAAATCGTGAGGGTCCGACGCCCCGGTGCTGGCGTC
>JBBRSX010000145.1:0-15326 GCA_038244925.1 Hyphomicrobiales bacterium
CAGGTGCACTCGTCTCATGCACCGCCGCGTCCACCGCGACCTGCCCCACGTCTGCGACGATGGCCAACGCCCCTCTTGGCGGGACAGGATGGCGTGAGTCATAAAGATGATTTGCCCGACGCGACAACCGGAATATTTTTACGCGCAGGGCTGGACAGGTTTTTGCTGATTTGCCCGTCGGGTTATTTTGTCGCAGATGCCGGTACGGGAAACAGTTGCATGTCGGGCGACGCAGTTCGCGCCGTGTCGACTTTGGGGGTGCCGGAAACAGAACATTTCCCCTTGGAGGAGTCGATAGGGCAAATCACCTTGACCGGATCAAGGAAGTTTCAGCAAACGAGACGAGGCGGGTACTCATAAAGCCGACCGAAAAGTAACCCAGCGGTCGCGATAACCGATGTCCGTTGTTGGAGGTGCGTAGCATCCTTGGATTTCGCGTTTTCCCAAGCCGAGCAACGAAGGTCTAATTCGAGCGGCGGGTCGTTGCTCACGAAAGCCTCCGGAACAGATAAACGAGACCGTGGCGGCCTCGCTCGCGCTTGCGTTCGATCTTGCCGTCGCGCGCCAGGCGATCGAGCCGCGCGCGGGTCTTGCGGTCATCGGGGGCGCCGATCAGCCGCGAGACCGCTGTGCAGGATAGCCAAGCCCTGGACGGCATTATCTCAATGATCCTGGCTTCGGTCCTTCGTGCCTTCATGCGCTGCGGATCGTTGCAGGCGCGCTCGGTCAATCCGCGCAATATCGACAGGCGGGAGCTCATGGCTTTTCGAACCATCGTGCTCATGAAACCTCCGTGCAGGCGAACGGGTCGCCGATGGCGTCAGGACACGCCACCTGAGGGTTGCTCGGGTTTCACTTCTTTTTTGGCTTTAGCCTCTCTATCGCGGGCGCAACGGCGATCTTTTCCTTCAGTTCGGTGCAGGTCTTGCGGACCTCGGCCGTCATCAGCGAACAGTTCTCAATCTGAAGGAAGACGCGCTTGGCCTCCTCGCGGTAGCGCTCCGCGGTTTCCTTCAATTCCTCGGTCACGGCGAGGGCATCGTGGGTCACCGCCTCGCATTGCTTGACGTGCTCGACCAGCTGCGCGCCCAAGGCCTCGATGTCTTTCGCCGCAGCTTCGTATTCGCGGACAATGGCTTCCGCCGAGAGCTTGCCGATCTCCGTGGCTCCTTCGCGATGCTCGACGTAATTCGGCATCGCCAGGGCCGGCGCACCCACCGTTGGCGGTGAGAGAGGATGCGGGTCCTGGACCGGCGGCCTGTTTCGAACTTCTGCCTGAATGTCGCGCTCCATATCAGTCAATACTCGTCCTATCGTTGACTGCACCATCGCTAGTACTCCCTTGTTAATCGGGAACTGCCCGGTGCTAAATCCTCAGTTGCTTTGAAGGACAGCGCAACAAAACTCGTTGGTTAAGCTTGCTGATTAAGCTTTATGTCCGCACTGCGGGTTAATTCCGGAACCCAGCTTTACGAGTACACGCTCCCGTAAATGCGTTTGATAGGGTCGGTCTGGAAAGCAAATGGCCAAAAACTCTGTACTCATTCTGGGATTCGTCGCCGTCGCCTGGCTGGGTCGGCCGCGGCGCAGGAGTCCCCGCCATACTCGGTGTCCGTTCACCCCTCGCAGGACGGCCGCTGGCGGCCCAAAATGCCAAAGAGTACCGAAGGCCAGCGCCAGCATGGATGCGGCCGCGGCAGTGATTTTCACTTTCGCCCAGGATATGTCGTCGCGTACTCAGCGCACTTAATCGTTGGCCGTCATGCGGCTGTTGCCGCCGCAGGCCTTGCAGGGCGGCGGATAGACCCTGCGGCCGGGAACCGGCTGTTTGACGAGCGGAAAACCCGTGCCGTTGCAGGTGGGGCATTTCCCCTGGGGCGGGGTCGGACGCGAAGCTCTGAGGCTGCGAAAACCCATCGCGCTTGCGAGATATCTCACCGTTTGGCCGGTTACCCTGTCATAAGGACGAATGGCAGATCCTGCAGGCTTTGAAATCGTCACCTATCAACGGCAACCGGGCTTATGGCGCGCGAGCGTCACGCCGAGCGGGCGGTCCAACTCCGGCAAAATAATGCGCGGCATCGTCACCCCTGACGATTGCGTTACGGAGGAAGACGCCCGGAAATCGGCGCTGCGCGCGATCAAGAACATCGGCGCTGAATAGGCCGGTGCGGCCTGAAGTCAAAATGAAGCAGGCCGCCGTGAGTTAAGGGATCGCGCTTCTCGCCGATTCCTCTCAGGCCGCCTTACTCCGCGGCCTCCATCAGCCGGCCTTTGCCGCCGCAGGTCTTGCAGGGCGGCGGATAAATCCGACGGCCGGGAACCGGCTGCTTGACGGTCGGAAAGCCCGTGCCGTCGCAGGCGGGGCATTTTTCTTCGTTCGGGTTGGACTTGATGGGTTTCATGGTTGTTTCTCGACCTGTCAGGGGCCGAAGAGATACGGCGACTGAACACAAGGGTTTCAGGCTGTCGTCAAATCGACATCCAGCCTAGGGTTGATCGATTGGATTATGCACTGCGCTCGGTCGTCAAAAAGGATGGGTTTCGCTTCGCTCTACCCATCCTTATGTCCGCGCCGAGATTGAGCGCGGAACGAGCGGGCAGATCGTACAGCGTCATTACGAGGAGTGAAACGACGAAGCAATCCATGTTTCTGCAAGCGACGGTGTGGATTGCTTCGCTTCGCTCGCAATGACGGCCAAGAGAGTCTTACTTCGCCTTCTGAATCTTCGTCACCGTGTACCCCGACGCCGCTTCCTCGGCCTCGAACTCGACCTTGTCGCCGGCCTTGATCTCCTTGAGCATCGCGGGATCCTTGACGCGGTAGACCATGGTCATCGGCGCGTCCATGCCGAGGCTCTTGGCGGCGCCGTGCTTCAAGGTGACCTTGCCGGCGGCGTCGTCGATCTTCTGGACTTCGCCCTTGATGCTCTCCGCGGACATCGCTGGCAGCGCCAGGGCCACGGCGAATGTCGCTGCGATGGCCACACGCACAAAACTCTTCATCGTCTCTTCCTTCTCAAGGTTTGCAGGACTTGGTGTTAGCCGCACATGATCAGGTTCACCGATTCCGTGCGGGTGGGGATGCTCTCACATCTTCATCCCCTTCATCGATGCCGGCCTGTTTTCTTTCGGCGCCGGTGCGGAGGTCGCAGGCGTCTGCTGCCGTGCGGGCGTAGCGGTGGGCGTTTCGACTTCATAGGCGATGCTGCCTTGCGGATGCTGGTAGGGGCCGGGATCGCCAAATTCGTCGCGCGCCAGTCCCTCGCGCACCTTCATCACCGTGAACATGCCGCCCATCTCGATCGGGCCGAACGGGCCGGGGCCGGTCATCATCGGCAGCGTGTTTTCCGGCGCCGGCATTTCCATGTTGCCCATCGACATCCCCGTCGATCCCATCGCCATGGCGTCGGGCGCCAGCCGGCCGACGGCACGCGCGAGGTCCTTTGGCGAGACGCCGATCAGATTGCGCATGTTGTGGCCCATCGAGTTCATGGTGTGGTGCGACTTGTGGCAGTGGAACGCCCAGTCGCCGGGATTGTCGGCAACGAAATCAAAAGCGCGGATGCTGCCGACGGCAACGTCTGTGGTGGCCTCGAGATATTGAGCGGTCTCCGGAATCCAGCCGCCGTCAGTGCCGGTCACCGCAAAGCTCTGGCCGTGCAGATGGATCGGATGGTTGGTCATGGTGAGATTGCCGACGCGGATGCGGACCTTGTCGTTGAGCCGCACCGCCAGCGGGTCGATGCCGGGATAGACGCGCGCGTTCCAGGTCCACATGTTGAAGTCGGTCATCTCGTTGACCTTCGGCAGATAGGTGCCGGGGTCGATCAGGTAGCTGCTCATGATGAAGACGAAGTCGCGATCGACCGGACGGAACGCCGGGTCGCGCGGATGCACCACCACCATGCCCATCATGCCCATCGCCATCTGCACCATTTCGTCGGAGTGCGGGTGGTACATGAAGGTGCCGCTGTTCCTGAGCTGGAATTCGTAGACGAAGGTTTTTCCGGGCGGGATATGCGGCTGGGTCAGCCCGCCGACGCCGTCCATGCCTGATGGCACGATCATGCCGTGCCAGTGCACGGTGGTGGCTTCGGGCAATCGGTTCGTGACGAAGACGCGAATCCGGTCGCCTTCGACCGCCTCGATGGTCGGTCCCGGGGCCTGGCCGTTATAGCCCCACAGATTGGCCTTCATGCCGTCGGCGAATTCGCGCACCACGGGCTCGGCGACCAGATGGAATTCCTTGACGTCGCCGTTCATGCGCCACGGCAGCGACCAGCCGTTCAGCGTTACCACCGGCCGGTAGTCGGGACCCGAAGTCGGATGCAGCGGCGGCGCCATCACAGCCTTGTCGGTCGTCGGCGCCTCGGGAATCGCAGCCGCCTGGACCCGGCCGGACACCGCGCTGGCGCTGACCAAAGCCGCGGTGCCGAGAAATCGTCTGCGTGAAAACATGGTGGGCTCCTTTTAAGTCAGTCCGACCGCAAGCTTGCTTACCTCTCCCGCTTGCGGGGGAGGTCGATGCGCTCGAAGAGCGCAGCGGGTGGGGGAAGCTCTCTCCACGCGAACAGTGTGACTCGTGGCGGCACCCCCACCCAACCGTGTGTTTATTCTCATCGCGCTAATGCCCCTCGCTTGCCACTGGCGCCGCGCTTGCCGTCGTTGAAGCTTCCTTTGCGCCGCCTGATCCGCCGCCGTTGATCGCGGTCTGCAGGTCGGATTGCGCCAGCCAGAATTCGCGCTTGGCCGAGATCGCCGCGCGCAGCGAGGCGATGCGCTGGCGCGCTTCGGTGACCAGCGCGAAGACGTCGATCTGCATGCCGGAGAAGCGAAGCTGCATTTCTTCGGTGATGATTTTGCGCAGCGGCAAGATCTCGCGCTGGTAATGGCTGGCGATATCCCAGGTCGAGCGATAGACGCGATAGGCGTCGCGCGCTTCCGAGCGCACGTTAATCGCTTTCTCGGTGAGGCGGTTGAAGGCCGCGTTATACGTTTCCGCGGCCTGGCGGACCCGGACCTCGCCGCCGTCGAAAATCGGGATCTGGAACTGGATATCGAAGCCGCGCTCGCGGAACGGTGTGCCCTCGGGATCGCGGGTGCGGCGCGCGATGCCGGCGACGTCGAACAGCGTGACGAAGCGCGTCGCCTCGGTGAGGCCGAGCGTCTTTTCGAGTGCGGCCAGCTCCATGCGCGCGATCTGCAGGTCGATGCGATGGCCGACCGCATCGGCCTCGATGCCGGGCAGCGATTGCGGATGCCGCGGCGGCGCGGGCAGGGCATTCGGCAGACGAAAACCGGTTTCGTCGCCCCACAGGCCCATCAACCGCGTCAGCCGTTCGCGCGAACTGGTGGCTTGCTGGCGGGCGCCGGCGAGTTCGGCTGATGTCTCGGCGTAAAACACCTGCTCGCGGGCCTGGTCGAGCTTGTTGAGCGACCCGGTCTCGCCAAGCTTTTTGGCCAGTTGCGCCGTGCTCTCCGCCGTTGCGTTCGCGTCCGTGAGCAGGCCGACCATCTCGTTGGCCGCGAGGCTGCGAAAATACGTGCGGCGGACCTCGGCGGCGAGCCGCAGCGTTTCCAGGCCTGCGCGCAACTGCGCCTGCCGGAACCGCTCGCGCGCGATTTCGGAGCGGAACGGGAGTGTCGCGAGCGCGAGGATATCGCCGACCACCTGCCGCTCGAGCTCGCTGGCGCCGTCGCCCGAGATGCGGGAAATCGAAAATGTCGGGTTCGGCGGCAGGCTCTGCTGAACCAGATCGGTCTCGGCCAGCGCCAGTTCGTTATAGGCGGCCTGCAGACCCTTGTTGCTCAATAACGCGACCTGCACGGCGGCGTCGGCGGTCAGCGCGCGCGCCAGCAGCCGCTTTACCGTCGCGCCGGCGCGCTCGGCATCCTCGGCCGAACGCACGAACGCGACGTCCTTGCCGATGGTCTGGCCGGTGAGCTCGGAGACGACGTTCATGCCGCTGTCCGGCGAGAACGATGCGCATCCGGACAAGACGAACGCGGTCGTCAGTAACAGGCCGAGGCATGATCCTCGGGAGGTGAGGCGAAGGCTCATGGCTGCTCACGCCTCGGTTTCGGTTGCGGCGCGACGCTGTCGTTGCGTTCGCGCCACGGCGCCGGCGTCGACGGGCGGATCGCCGTGTAGGGCGCGACCGTCGGGCGATAGCCGACACCGGCGACCCGTGCTGCGGGGTCGGCCGGGTCGGCAGCGGCGACACGTGTGGTCGCAGGCGTGCAGCCGGTGACCGCGACCGCCATGGCAATGACGGCCCCCGAAATTGCCGACCTGAAAACAGGATGCGATGCGGCCGCCGAATCAACGGCAGCGGCGTTCGCGCCAGACTGCGCCAACATGATGGAATCCCTGAAATGCCGATGGACCACGGGCACGCACGCGCCTTCGCGCGCCGCACCCTGCGTCGTTACGTCAGATCAGGCGATGGGGGGACGGTAGAGTAGCGGGGGCGCCTCGCCCCGCAGGCGCTGAAAATTTTCGGAGACGCGAATCGAGATCGGCTGCGACGGTGTCGTGAGCGCGGGCGGATCGGCTGCGATGCCGGAAAGGCAGAGCATGGCGCAGCAGGGGCCGGGCGACGTCTTGCCGCCGTGCTGATGCTGGCTGTGATCATGCGTCGCCGGGGCGGCGTTTCCCTGCACCTCATGATGATGGTGCGAGGGGGCGGCCGCAGGCGAAGCCCGTTCGTGCATGGCAGCGGTGGTCTGGATTTCGATTGCCAGACACGACGCGGCATCGCCGAGCGCCAGCGCGGCGCCGGGGGCGAGCACGCAAAACAGATAGAGCAGGGCCGCAAACCACCCGGCCTTCCTGCGCGTGGGTCTGGTCAGGCGAACGAACATGGCGGGGAAACTAACGCCAATCGCCGGTGACGCCAAGGGTCTCTCCGTCATTCCGGGGCACGCGAAGCGTGAGCCCGGAATCCATACGCACGATCGTGGTTATGGATTCCGGGCCTGCGCTAAGAAGCGCATCCCGGAATGACAAGAAGTGTGATGTGCCGACCGTGTGACAACCAGCCGCCCCCTCCACATCTGCATGCCCAATATCGCGGCATTGTGGCTTGACCTTGGGCTCATAGCCCACGATGTTGCGCCCGCCGTGGATATTTCTTCTAACTTCACCCGATCTCCCGACCTGTTTGTCCCCGATTCGCGCCGGGCATGGACCCGCCTTGCCGTGGCCGTGCTGATCGGTTCGCTCGGCAGCGTCGGCATGTGGTCGGTCGTGGTGGCGCTCCCGGTGGTCCAGACCGAATTCGCCGCGACCCGGGGCACCGCCTCGCTGGCCTTTACCCTTGTCATGCTCGGCTTCGGTTCCGGCGGCGTGCTGACCGGAAAAATCACCGATCGCTACGGCATCGTCACCGCGATCGGGCTCGGCATCGGCATTCTGGGCCTCGGCTACATCGGGGCGGCAATGTCGTCGTCGATCTGGCAATTCATCCTGGTGCATGTCCTGATCGGGCTGTCGTCGTCGGCCACCTTCGGGCCGTTGATGGCGGAGGCCTCGCACTGGTTCAACCGCTACCGCGGGCTCGCGGTCGCGATCGCAGCCAGCGGCAATTATGTTGGCGGCACGATCTGGCCGTCGGTGTTGAGCTGGGGCATGCAAACCTACGGCTGGCGCAACAGCCATATCGCGGTCGGCATCTTCACCGCGGTGGCGATGACGCTGGCGTTGATCGTGTTGCGGATGCTGATGGGGGCGGGCGCTCAGCGCGACCACGTCAACGCGCCGCCGCCGCGCGTCGATCTGCGGCTCTCCACCAACGCGCTGACCGCTATCCTGGGGCTGGCCAGCATCGCCTGCTGCGTGGCGATGTCGATGCCGCAGGTTCATATCGTCGCTTATTGCGGCGATCTCGGCTACGGCGTGACGCGCGGCGCCGAGATGCTGTCGCTGATGCTGGGCTTCGGCATCATCAGCCGGATCGGCTCAGGCTTTCTTGCCGACCGGATCGGCGGCATCGCCACGCTGCTGATCGGCTCGATCGCGCAGGGCACGGCGTTGATGTTCTACCTGTTCTTCGACAGCCTGAGCTCGCTCTATGTCATCTCGGCGATGTTCGGGCTGTTCCAGGGTGGCATCGTGCCGAGCTATTCCATCATCGTGCGCGACGCGATGCCGGCCTCGGAAGCCGCCACCCGCGTCGGCATCGTGATCTTCGCCTCGGTGTTCGGGATGTCGTTCGGCGGCTGGATTTCCGGCGTGATCTTCGACGCCACCGGCTCCTATGGTGCTGCGTTCCTCAACGGCGTCGCCTGGAATCTGGTCAACGTCACCATCATGGTGTCGCTGCTGATCCGCGCCCGTACGCGGCAGGCACCAGTGGGTGCCGGCCTGGCGGCCTGATCAGACGGCCTGCCCGGCCTTCAGCAGCGAACAGCCCGTGATCTTCAGGTTGCCGTCCGCCTGCTGTTCCAGCGTGTAGAGCGCTTCCCAGGCCTCGCCATTGGCATCGACGATGTGGACGCGCTGCGCGATGCTGCCGTCGGCCGCGCGCGCCTCGCCGAATTCAAAACTCTTGTGGCGATAGACCGGCGCATAGCTGTTCTGGACCATGGACATGAAGATGTCGGCCTGCGGGAATAATTGCCGGATCGCCGGCGCGGCGTAGGAATAGGCCGCCGCGGCGTCGTCACGGCCGAGCGCCTGTTCCTGCGCGCGGATGACGTTTTGGGCGGCGCCGACATCGTCGGCAGCGAAGGCCGGCGAAGCGAGGCCGATCAGGAGTGCGATCATCAGAACAAAAGCGCGCATGCAGAAGCCTCCGATGGACGGTGCTTGCTATGGTGCAATTGCGATAAATTTATACCCGCCTTGGGGAAGGCGGAAGTGGCTATTCGCCCAGCGCCAGACGCCGCAAGCCAGCGGCGGTCAAGCCGAGCTCGCCTAGCCGCCGCACGGCGTAGCCGAGGCCGACCAGGCGTTCCCAGTGCAACTGGGGAATCTCCTGTTGCGCTTCACCCTTGCTGACCTCGATCAGCGAGGCGAACTCCTCGGCGCTGAGGGCAGGGGGAGTGTCGGTCATCGCGTGTCCTCGTCGGTGAACACCTTGAAGCTGACCAGCGTGTTCGGCCCGAACGTCTGGGTGATCGGAACGTCGGAGGCATCACGCCCCTGCGCGATCAGAACGCGCCCGATCCGCGGCACGTTGTTGCGCGGATCGAACATCCGCCAGTGACCGCCGATATAGGCTTCGAACCAGCCGGCGAAATCTCCCACCGCCCACGGCTTGGGCGTGCCGATGTCACTGAGATAGCCGGTGCAATAACGCGCGGGAATGTTCATGCAGCGGCAGAACGTGATGGCGAGATGGGCGTAGTCGCGGCAGACGCCCTTGCCCTCGTTGTAGGCCTCCCATGCCGTCTTGGTGACGCGCGCGTGTTCATAGCCGAAGGTGATGTGACGGTGGACGTAATCGCAGATCGCCTGGACCCGGGCCCCGCCCGGCGGCGTCTTCTCGAACAGCTTCCATGCCACGTCCGAGAGCCGGTCGGTCTCGCAATAGCGGCTGCCCAGGAGATAGACCAGGGTGTCGGCGGGCAGGTCCTCGACGGCATGCTGGATCGCCGAAGGGAAGGTCGGGTCGGGCAAGCCGCTGTCGCGTACCACGCCATCGGCGGCCAATCGCATCCGTCCCGTCGGCGCGACCATGCGGCTGCACCAGTTGCCGAACATGTCGCGATAGGGCGTGATCTCGACTGCAGGCTCGGTGGTGAGGAAGTCCGGCACGATGACATCGGAGGCGCGGCTGAAATGCGTCCCCAGCACCATGATCATCGGCGTCGGTTGCGGAAAATCGTAGAGCATTTCGAATCCGACACGGAGCTTCATCGAAATGCTTCCCGGTTGCTAAGCTGCTGAGATGGCTACGAGGCCGCCGGATACAAGGCTTTTGCGACTTATTAGGTCAAATGCACGCATCTGGCGAGAAAACGATGGCTAATTGCCGGGAAAGCGCGCACGGTTCCCCGATGTCCGAAAAGCCAGACGGAACCTTCGCGCAGCGCGTCGATGCGAGCGCGCTTTCTTGAGTGAAATTCCTATCGATCTCGACAAGCACCGTGGCATGGCGGCGCAGAAGGCGACCGATATCCGGCGCGTCGTTGCCGACGTCGAGGCCAATGCAAAGCTGCTGCGCGACAAGCAGGGCGTGGTCGAAATCCAGCTCCTCGCCGTGCCGGCGGAGAACTGGCACGAGGCGGTGGCCAAGGCGCGCTACGTCCTCAATCTCTATTCGGCCAGTCTGGCGGCATCGGACACACATCATCGCGATCTGGTGGCGGCGGTGCTGGCTGATCTCACCCGGCTTGCCGGGGAAGGCTGACGAAACCAGCCTGAACGACCGAAAATTCCAATCCCGCGCGTTCGACGCACCGTCGAACGGCCCAACGGAAAGTATCTGATGCAAAATCTCTCGCCCCGCCACGTCAAGACCGAAGAGTCGGCTCGCCTCGGCGTCACATCCGGATGGTACTCGACCAAGGTCAGCGGCACCTTCGTTTCCGGTCCGCATGATTCCGAAGCCGACTGCCTGCGCAAGATCAACGAGATCGATCCCCCGCCGTTGAAGAAGAAGCGATGAACGGCACAATTGCCGCTTCGCTCCCGAAGGAAAGCCCGATGACGCTCGCACGCGG
Organism: Hyphomicrobiales bacterium; assembly: GCA_038244925.1. Lineage (GTDB taxonomy): Bacteria > Pseudomonadota > Alphaproteobacteria > Rhizobiales > Xanthobacteraceae > Bradyrhizobium. The sequence goes on from JBBRSX010000145.1 coordinate 10,672, forward strand.
TAATGTTGGCGGTTATGAGTTCGATCGCATGGTGTTGCTGTTTTCCATGATGGATGGCGCGAAGGAAATTCCTTGCGCCATCAGTGGCTCGGCGATGGACGATATGGAACGCGTGAAGCGGACGGCGCCGGAGCGGCGCGAGGAGCAGTTCCTGCGTCTGCGCGACCGCATCGAGCAATGCGCATCGCGCAAATTCGAGGCCCGGGAGTTCGAGGGCAATCCCGCCGGCATCATCCTGCGCAGCATCGATTTTCGCAATTAATCGACGCCGTTTGGCTGACAACTGATGTTGCCGGACGACCGGCGTCCGGGCCTTCCTCGTCTCGGTCGGCGCAGCGCGCAAATATAAACGGCGTCTTCCGGAACTCTGCAGCTTTGGCTTCGTTGCCAACCGATCCCCAAGCGATAGCGGGATCGGCGATCCGCCACAGTCAGCAGCTCCAGATGATCAAATCTCTCACGGCCTTCGCGATATTCGCGCTTCTGGCAACGTCGGTGATCGCCCTGCCGGGCTTCGCGCCCCAAGTCAAAGCGGATGAAGTCAAAGCGGACGAAGTGAAAGCGATTGTTCTTGCCAAGGCCGACCGGCTCCCCATCCATGCTGGTGCCGACAGTTGCGCCAGCCAGATCTGGCCCAACATCGTATCGACCTGTTTGCGCAATGCCGAGTCAGGTGCGCCAATTCGCGAGGCCCGTCTGGTGACGGCGCGTCGTTGAACCCGATGATGCCTCTGGATCACAAGCTTATTCCGCTGAGCGTTCTCGTCGTTGAAGATGAGATGCTGTTGCGCATGCGCGTCGTCGATATGGTCGAGGATGCCGGTTACCTCCCGGTCGAGGCTTGCGATGCCGACGAAGCCCTCGCTATCCTCCAGTCCAGATCCGACATCGCGCTGCTGCTCACCGATATCCAGATGCCCGGCAGTATGGACGGCCTGCAGTTGGCGCACGCCGTCCACGAACGCTGGCCTCCTATCAAGATCATCCTGGCGTCCGGGCAGTTGAAGTTGTCGGCGAGCGATATCCCGCAAAACAGCCGATTTTTCGGAAAACCACTCGAATCCGGTGAAATGATCGCGGAAATGCGGGATATGCTCGGGCATGCCTGAAGCCGCCGAGCCGAAAGCCGCCATGGCAGCCTCATTTTCAAGCGGTTTGCCGCAATCGTTACCGGAAAGCAATCACCGAAACCGGACAGATGGTGATACCCGTTGTCAATGTTGAAAACCGACCATGATCTTGACGCCGAACCGGTGTCCGATCCGACGTCTCCCCAGGAGTTGCTGGCAGCGGAGAATGTCAGCCTGCGGCTGCTGCTGACGCAGGCCAAGCTCAGCGCCGAGACGCTGCTGGCCCAGGCCGGCATCGACGCCAAGGAGCGCGAAGCCGCAGACAAACTTCAGAAGCTGATCCTGGAAGAACTGCATCACCGCATCAAGAACACGCTCGCGACGGTCGGCGCCATCGCCGCGCAAAGCCTGCGCAATGCGCCGAGCACGCAGCACGCGCAGCATGCGATCGAAGGCCGCCTGCAGGCGCTCGGCCGCGCCCACGATCTGCTGTTGCAGGTGCGCTGGACCGGAGCGGATTTGCGAAAAATCATCCGCGGCGCGACCGAACCTTTTGACAATGTGGATACGCCGAGGTTTTCGATCGACGGGCCCGACGTCGAGATCGCATCAGGCGCCGTCATCGCGATCGCGATGACGTTGAATGAACTCTGCACCAACACCACGAAATTCGGTGCGTTGTCGGTGCCCGGCGGTCGCGTGGACGTTAGTTGGGCCGTGGATGCGGCGGCCTCAAGGCTGGGCTTCACCTGGAAAGAACAGGGCGGCCCATTGGTTACGGCGCCGACCCGGCAGAGTTTTGGCACGCGCCTGATCGAGACGCTCGGCAGGCAGTTGAAGGGCGACGTCAAACTGACCTATGAGCCGAGCGGGTTCGTTTACCGCCTCGATGTCCCGCTGGCTTCGCTGGCATTGTAACCGGCTTAATCATCCATCCCCGTCCGGTCGCGAGACCGGTTTTGGATGTAGCCGAGAGCTCAGCGGATCGAGCCGCCGCCTGACTTGTCGATGTCGGGCGAGGGGCGGGCGGGGAACAGCCGCGCGGTCGACGAGTTCGACGAATTGCGTTTGCATTTGGCCTCGTCGGCCGTTTCGTCCGCGGTGCCGTCCTTCTTCCAGCGCTTTTTGGCGAAGACGTCGTCGAGGCGGTTGACGACCAGCGTCGCGTGGTCGCGTTCGAGCGTGTCCGGATTTTTGCGTTGTTCCTCGGAGCGGAATGAGCCGCCCACGATTTTGCCCGCCATGTCGTAGTCGCATCCGGCCTTCCAGTCGCCTTGATCCCACTTCCAGCCCTTGGCGCTGATGCTGCCGTCCTTGTCGACGGTCACCTGGATCACTGCGTTGTAGGCCAGCCAGGTGCCGGCCAGCCCGTTGCGTTTGTCGTCAAACCCGTCGATCAGCGCGATCCGCTCGCGCTGCAGCCGGTCGAGCTTGTCGCGGGCGTCGCTGGTGAAATGCATGAAGGAGGAACGCTTCTCCCAGGCCGGGTGCAGGAATTCCGGATATTGCGCGGCCTGGCTGCCGACCCATTTGCGCTGGTCCTCGGTCAGCGCCCGTCGCGTCGTGTCGTCGAGGCGCGGCAGCAGCGCTTTCCAGGCCCGGTTCAGCCGCTGGTCGTTGTCGGCGAGTTCAGGATCGGCGCAGATTTCTTCTTCCGTCGCGGTTTCCAGCCGGGTGCAGTCGAAGGTCGGCGCCACGAACGTCACGTCGGCCTTGTCGGTCGTCGTGTCCGGTTTGCCGCCGGCGAAATAGCTCGCGGTGACCTGCCACATGTAGGCGCAATTGGGATGGTCCTCGTCGCGCCATTCCGCGTCGCCGAGAACGACGCGCAGGGTTTCGCCCTGCCGCCGCAGCCTGATCGTGGGCGGTTTGGCCGGTTCGGATTTTGCGTCGGCTTTGTTCGCGGGTTTGTCTTCGTCCGCCAGCAACGCGCCGCTCAGCCAGCCGCCGGTGCCCGGTTTCACCACGGCGCCGATTTTGCACTCGCGGCGACGGTCTTCGCCGGGGCCGTACACGGCGCGGGTCTCGACCGCGAGGAGATAGGCGGCATCGTCTGCCGGCGTGACGGTGATGCCGCCAAACGCATTGACCCATTTGCCGGATAGTCCCGCACGGCCAAATCCCTGCGCGATGGCGTCAAGCGTGGCGATCCGCTGCCGCAACGTCTCGGCAAAGCTCTCGCGCTGTTCGGTGTCGTCGGATTCCGACAGCGGCTCCGCCGCTTTGACGGTCATCTCGTTGAACCATGCCTGGTCGCGCTTCAGCAACGGCTTGATATTGGGAGGTGCTTTCGCGACCGCGGCGACGATCGCCTTGTTGATTCCGGCGACGAGCTTGTCGTAGCCCGCCTCTTTGCAAGCCGCGGTCTTGAGCGGCGAGCCGTCGCCGCTGCCGCACAGCTTGAACTCCATCGGGGCGCTGCTGGAGGCGGCGGTGAAATCGTCGGCGGCATGGGCGGCACCCGGCAGCAGAACTGACATCGCGACGGCTGATGTCGCAAGGCGGTGGAAGGCATGCATGGAGTTCGGGCTCTCGATGGGGGCGGGACAAAGACCCCACGGCGTAAGTCGGCGCTGTCGCACCGCCGGTTCAAAACGTCGGCGGCGTGCAGGCGCTGATGACTTCGCAAGGCTTCGCGCCGACGCAGCGGAAGCGGTGCGGGCGGCGGCTTTCGAAATAATAGGCGTCGCCGGGATCGAGGATGCGGCGCTCGTCGTCGATGGTGACCTCCAGCCGGCCGGAAACGACGACGCCGCCTTCCTCGCCCTCATGGGTCAGCGGCACCCGCCCGGTATCACTGCCCGGTTCATAGCGCTCTTTGAGAATTTGCAGGCTGCGGCCGAACAGGTTGTCGCCGACCTGGCGGTAGGAAATCGGCTTCTTGCCGATTTCGGTCAGTTCGTCGGACCGATAGAACGCCTTGCGCGGCCGCTCCGGTTCGATCGCGAAGAACTCGGCTAGTCCCATCGGGATACCGTCGAGGATGCGCTTGAGCGCGCCGACGGAGGGGTTCATCTGGTTGGATTCGATCAGCGAGATCGTCGAATTGGTGACGCCCGAGCGCTTCGCCAGCTCGCGTTGCGACAGCTTGTGACGACTCCGGACGAACCGCAGCCGTCCACCGATATCGACGCTCATCGCAAATCCCTGTTGCAAGTGTTTCGGATCGAACAAATATGATCTTGTGGTGTGAGTAAAATCAATAGCTTATAGGGTCGCAGAAAAGGACTTGTTGTGGCTTCCCGACCGTGGCCGGGTAAGGTTTGCAACAGCTGCCAGCACAGGAGCTAAAGCCGTGACCGTTCATCAGATTCCAAACACCCTGCAAACCGATGCGTTCTGGATGCCGTTCACGGCGAACCGGCAGTTCAAGGCCTCGCCCCGTCTGTTCGCCTCCGCCGAGGGCATGCACTACACCACCGTCGACGGCCGCAAGGTGATCGACGGTTCGGCCGGTCTCTGGTGCGTCAATGCCGGCCACGGCCGCCGCCAGATCGCCGCCGCCGTCGAAAAACAGCTGATGGAGCTCGACTTCGCGCCCTCGTTCCAGATGGGCCATCCGCTGGCGTTCGATTTCTCCGAGCG
>JBBRSX010000146.1:0-15301 GCA_038244925.1 Hyphomicrobiales bacterium
GTGCCAGAAACTCCTGATCTCGTTTTCGGTCAGCACCCGCTTGCGGGTATGCTCCTTGGGCAGCTTAGGCAGATTGAAGCAGGGCTGGCAGGTCTCGGGAACGTAGTCGCGGCCCGCCTCAGCCGCCCAGTTGTAGAGGCCGGACATCGCCCGGCGCATGTGGCGGGCATTGCTGGTCGATGGGATACCAAACTTGCCGTCGAGGATGTCGTTCGACAGTTGCGCGACATCTTGCCGTGTCACGTCTCGGGCGATCTTCCCGCCGAGGCTCGGCTTGACGAAGCGACGCAAATGGCTGGCGATGTTTTCCCAAGTCTCGATCCGGGGCCGCTGCTCGCCGTCGTCCTTGACTTCGTTTTGCTGCATCCAGTCGATGCGGGCCTCGATGATCTCAGCAACGGTCCTGCCGCGCTTGGCCTTGCTGGCGTTGGTCTGGCGCAACTGATCGACCAGCGACGCTGGGTCCATAGCTTTCAGCGCGTAGACCCTGCTGCGGGCTTCCTCGGTCGTGAAGGTCTCGGGATTATAAACGCCCAGCGTTGCGCTTCGCTGCTTGCCGGTGGCTGGATCGGTGAACTTGAAAGCGAAGGTCGCGACGCCAGCCGTGGTGATGCTCACATAGAGGCCGGGGCATTTGCGGTCGTAGTGCTTGGTCCGCTGCGTGACGCGCTTCTGGCACATCCGGTCGGTCAGGATCGTGGTGCAGCGCTTGATGGTCGGTTCGGTGGGGACGATGGTAGTCATGTGCTTTGGCTCCTGCGATGGGCTTAGGGCCCGGCCCTAGATTTGGCGAACCCCGCAGAAACAGCCCGCAACAAGTCTACGCTAAAAGTACTTGTTTCAAGGGGTTTTGTTAGTTTCGGCGTATATCACCGAACGCCAAAATATAGTCCACACGACTTGGCCGTACGCAACAACATCGTTCGTCCGCGCAACTTCGCGCCGACATCATCGCGTCCACCGCAACCTGCCCCAACGTACGTGACGATGGCCGACGTCCCCTCTGATGGGACAGGATGGCGGGAGACATAAAGATGATTTGCGCGACGAGGCTGAGCAAGAACTCGGTCAGCGCTCAATGGTAGAGAAATTGTTTCGCCATTGCGCGCTTCGATGCATAGAAAATTCTGTCGACTTTGCTTTGGGGCCGCATGGGGAGAACGGCGTTCTACAAGGTCGAGAGCGCCCCGACTACTTGCTCAGCCTCGACGCGGCAATCGGAATATTTCTGCACGCAGGGGTAGACAAGAGGGGAAATCACTCATGAGCTGAGTTGTCCGGTCGGGCAAATCAGCGCCGTAGCGGCCAGACATTTTTTGTGACGATGTGTCGGATTCCGGTCGGCCTGTTCGTCGATCTACTGAAGGCAAGGCAACCGGCCGCCCGAAGACCGTCGCGGGAGAAGTCATGACGCAGTACCTGATCGCCATTCACCACCCGGACAACTACGACCCGTCCGTAGAAGACGAAGCCATGGCTAGCGATATCGACGTGCTCAACGACGAGATGAAGGCTGCCGGTGTCAGGGTTTTCGTCGGCGGTCTGCGCGCGGCAAGCAGCGCGACGTCGATACGGGCGAAGCCCGATGGCAAGTTTCTCATCACCGACGGGCCATACCTGGAGACCAAGGAGCACGTGGGAGGTTTTTGGGTGCTGGAAGCCGCTGACCTCGACGAGCGCTGGCATGGGGACGCAAGGCCGCCGTCGCCTGTCGGGCGCCGGTCGAGGTGCGGCCCTCAATGTAGCAACACTTCACTGTACCGTGTCGCCACGGCCGCCTCTCCCGGAGCTTTGTTAAACCGTCATCCCATGCCGCAAGCATGAGGAAAGCCCAAAAACAGAAACCGCCGCGCTCCTTTCGAAACGCGGCGGCCGTTGGGCGTCGCAGAGTGAGTTACTTCGAGATGTCCTTACTTGGACATGCCGTCCTTCTTCATCCCGGCGGCTGGCGAGCCGTCCTTCGACATATCCTTCTTCATTCCGTCCTTCGCCATGCCTTCCTTGGACATGCCATCCTTGGACATGCCGGTGGTGTTGCCCATCGAGCCCTTGTCCATGGAACCCTTGTCCATGGTGCCATTGGTCATGCCGGGCTTGGTCATGTTGTCGCCCTGCGGGGCAGGGCCCGTGCTGGACTGCGCAAACGCGGAGCCACACATGAGGGTAAGGGCAGTAGCGAGAATGATCTTGCGCATTGGTATCTCCATTGTTTGAAACGGCATGCCTCACCAATGGCCGGCGCCCCCCTATCGTTCCTCCAACCTATTTAATTAAAAGAAAGAAATCCTCCTCAAAGGCTGAAACGAAATTGCTGTTCCACCGTAGGGAGTTTGTCCGATCATTCACCGTTCCGGACGGACGTCTTGTAGATTTCTTCGCCCTGGTCCGTTTTCACGACAACATCGGTTACCGATGCATCCTCAATGTCGATCGCGATCTGCCGCGCGATTTCGTTCGCGAGCGTTTTGGCTTGCGCTTCGGTCGGCAAGTCCGTCCCGTGTGGATCTTCGATCGTGTATCCGTCGACAATCTCGAAATGAAATTTGGGCATTGGCACCTCCTGACTGGAGCGAATGCGCAACAGGGCTGAGTTGTTCCTGATCGGGATAGGCAGACTCTCAGCGTGCTCGACAGCAAAAGACGTTAACGCCAGTCGCGTAGCAGGTTGGATCAACGATCAGTTGAACCCATTCGCGCCCGCGGCCAGCGCGGCAACGGCATTGTTGAGGGAGGCATCGGCGGCAGACAAAAGGTCCTTCCGAGACTTCAGCCAATCGAGGTCCGACTTCGTCCTGGCGCTTTCATTGCCAAGCATCCGCGTCACCTCAACAAGTTGCGGTCCACCGATGCCCCTGCTGCCGGACACCATATGCCTGGCGCTGATGGTCTCCTTGAAAACCGCTTCGCTCAGCGGCAAGTCCTGCTGCGTTTCTGCCTTGTAGATGCGGGCGGCTTCCGTATAGGGAATTTCATTAAGTTGGATGCCTTTTGAGCGGCCGTAGTTGGTCAACGACGACGCATAATGATGTCCAATCCGGAACGGGACGTCCGCCGTCCTTAGCAGGGCGTCCGCGATTTCGCTCGCCGTCGAATAGCCGGCATTCACTTCGGCTAAGGCGCGGTCCTTGTCGACGACAAGGCCGTCCAGAACCTGCTGGAACAGGCCGTAGACCTGCAGCGGCCGTTCGCTTGGAACGGGATTGTAGCTGCGGGAATCGAACATGCCGGTACGGTTATTGTGGGCGAGCAGCAAAACGGTTTGCATCTCGCCGACCAGGATACTGCACTGGGTCCGGAGCTGTTCGAGGGCGGCCGGATTTCGCTTCTGCGGCATCAGGCTGCTGACTCCCGTCAGCTTGCCCTCCGACAACATGAACCACGGCGACGGCTCGGCGTATTGCGCATGAATGTCCTGCGCGAACTGTCCGAGCTGGATGGCGGAGATTTGCAAGGCGCTCGCGAGTTCGAGGCTGCTGTCGATGGAAGAGAGGTGATTGGCGTCATAGGAATTCTCGACCAGGCCGTCGAATCCCAGCAGCTCGGCTAGCCGCTTTCGGTCGATCGGGAAGCTCGACGTCCCCAGCGCCGCCGCGCCCAGCGGGCTCTGATTGATCCGGCACCAGGCCTGTTGCAGACGCTCGCTGTCGCGGGCCAGCGCGGACGCCAATGCGAGCAGATAGTGCGCGAATGTCGTCGGCTGGGCCTGTACGCCATGGGTGTAGGCCGGAATGATGGTTTGCTTGTGCTGCCCGGCCAGCGCGAGAAGTTTTTCCCGCGCGACGACGAGGGCCTCGAACTCTTTCAGTAGTGCATCCCGCAACGACATGCGTGCGATCGTCGCGCCGATGTCTTGCCGGCTTCGGCCGATGTGAAGCCGCGAGGCGTCCTGTCCCACCATGGAGATCAGTTTGGGTTCGAAGTCCAGATAGTCGGCGGAGCGTTGAGCGCCGGACACCTGCTCGCTCGCGATCAGCCGCACGATTCCGTTGGCGATCATGGCGGCGATCGGATGGGGCACAAGTCCACCCTCGTCCAGCATGACGATCGAAGCCTTGTTGATCTGATAGAAGAATTCGACCGAACGCCCACCGCCCCGCGCGCTTTGGTTGAGATCCCCGGACGTCATCCAATCGTCCGGGCGAGCACATCGAGCCAATTGGTCGAGCCCAACTTCTTCAATAATGGCTCGGAGTATCCGCTTTGCCGCAAAGCGTCGATCAGCACCGGTAAGCCAGCCGCCGAGCCGATTTTCTCCGGCACCACTGCGCCGTCGAAATCCGATCCAAACCCGACATGGTCCTCGCCGAGCTTCTCAAGCAGATAGTCGAGTTGACGCACCATCAACTCAAGTTCGGTATCCCGATTCATGCTGCCGTCGAAACGCAGAAAGCAGGTGGCGAAGTTGAGACCGACCATCCCTTGGGTATCGCGAATGGCGGCCAGTTGCCGGTCCGTCAGGTTTCTTGGCGAAGGACACAAGGCATGCGCGTTGGAATGGGTCGCGACCAGCGGCGCTTTCGAAAGGCGGGCGACGTCCCAAAATCCTTTTTCGGTGATGTGCGAGAGATCGATGAGAATCTTCATCTCGTTGCAGGCGCCGACGAGCTTTTCGCCAGCCACCGTCAGGCCGTCGCCGAGATCAGGCCCGGCAGGGAAATGGAAGGGAACGCCGTGGCCAAAGATGTTGTTGCGGCTCCAGACCGGGCCCAGCGAGCGCAGACCCGCGGCATACAGCAATTCCAGAAAATTCAGATCGCCGTCGATGGCTTCGGCGCCCTCGAGGTGAAGCACCACCGCCAAAGTCCCGCGTTCGATCGCCGAATTGAGCTCGGCGGCCGTTTTGCAGATCGCGACGGCGCCGCGAGACGCGCGCACGATCCGCATCAGGATGGCAAGCTCGCCCGCGACGGATTTTCGCGCCTCCTCGATGCTCAACGGCGCCGGAAGCGGCAACGCATACTGCCCGCCCGTCATTCGCTGACCCAGCGACGAAAAATTGCCGGTCGAGGGAGAATACATCGCGAAGAAACCGCCCACCAAAGAGCCGGCTTTGGCCTTTTTCAGGTCGATATGGCCGGCGTCTTCGCCGAGAAGAAAATCGGATACCACATCGCTGGAAGCCGACTTGTATAGACGCAGCAGCACATCGTTGTGGCCGTCAAAAATGGAGATACTGGTTGTCATCGAAGATCGATATCCCGAATTGCGTATTCCGTTTCAATCTTCGGCACGACGAGCTTTAATTGCAAGCTCAAATCGGATGTGACCTAAATACCAATATCGATTCTTCAAGAAATTGCATTTTCAGGCAAGATTGCCGCGGCGTGAGGTTCGTACCGGAATGAAATTTACAGCGTTCGTGATTTTGGCAATCGGTTTGGCGTTGAACGGCCCGGCCACCGCACAGAAAACCGCAAAACCGGCGGCGCCGGCCCTGCCCTCGTATTTCGCGCTGCCTTCGAGCTTTGGGATCGCCAGCGGCGGCAGCGGGGTAACGTTCGAGGACTTTGGCGAGTCTGAGTTTTATGAAAGTGGCAGCGACGATCCGGTCGTCAAGCAGGGCAAGCACTGGTATGCGCCGCTCGAACTGAAGAAGCCGCCAAAGGATATCGAGGGCAAAGCGATCTGGTCACTGCTCAAGCCTGCGCTGATCGCCGGCGGATGGACCATTCCGGTTGAATATGACTCCAATCCGTTTTCGTCGATGATGCGCTACCAAAAGGACGGCCGGGACGTCTGGGGTTACGTCAAGATTTTCGGCAGCGACGACATGCGGCTCAATCTCGTCGAGGTCGCGGCGTCAGCGAACTTGCTGACCATCAACCCGCCCGCGGCGACGCCGGAGAAGTTCGCCGCCGAGAAGGGCGACTTTCCCTATTTGCCGCCGCTCCCCGGATCGAAATTCGGCACCGGTTCGCGCGACAGTGGCGCGATGGAAGTGGTCTTGCCCGGGTCGGACGAGGTGCAGGTCGTCGGCACCGGCTACATCGTCAAGTATTACGGCAACTTGCCCACCGTCTCCACGCTCGCCTTCGTCAACGCCTACCACGATGCGCTGAGCAAGGCGGGATGGACCATTGTCGCGCAGAACCATGGCTCGGACGCCACCCTGACGGCGCATTATGCCGGCAACGGCCGCGACCTCTGGGCCTATCTGCACATGGGCGGCGAGGAATATTCGATCAAGGTGGCCGATGTCGGCGCCGACAACGACATCGCCAAACAGTTCGCCAGGGATTGCCACGTCGCGCTCTACGGCGTGCTGTTCGATTTCAACAAGGCAACTTTGAAGCCGGAATCAGACAGCGTGCTGCAGCGCGTTCTGGCGTTCCTGCAAAAGGACATCGCACTCAAGCTCGAGGTGCAAGGCCATACCGACAATGTCGGCGGCGACGACTATAACCAGAAACTGTCGGAGGCGCGGTCGAGGTCGGTGCTGGCCTGGATCGTCCAGCATGGCATTGTCGCCGAGCGCCTGTCATTCAAGGGCTACGGCAAAACGCATCCGGTCGCCACCAACGACACCGATGAAGGCCGCGCCAAAAACCGCCGCGTGGAAATCGCCAGACCCGGCTGCACCAAATAGATCGTGACGATCATTCGGCCTTCGCCGGTCAGCCGCAGTTCCAGACCGGCCCGATCGGCGTCTGGGTCCAGCATGGACCGAAACTGCCGCCATTGTAGCGGCCGCCGTAGAAGCCGGGGCGGCCGAAATAGTGCCAGTTGTCATCATAGCCGTAATATTGCGGGACCGGGTCGATATACCAATGGCGCCGATCACGGCTCGCCAGACGCCGCATCGCGTTTTTCTGGGCGTAGAGCGGAAGCGTATTGTTCAGCGGTTGCTGATAGCCCGGCAGAAAGCCGTAGCCGTGCCACCGCGGCGTCGATCGCTTGTGAAGCGGCGCGGCCGGCGCGGTGACGGACAGCAGCGACAGGACGATAGCGATCGATAGACAGACAAGACGTGACATGGGCGCACCATAGACAGTCGATTATCGGGTGGCCATTCAAATCTAGGTCATGCAAATTTTCGCGTCAGTGCACATTCGCCGCCGCATGTATCGGCCAGAGATCGGTCCGCCAATGCAGCGCGATCGCCAGCATCGCGATCAGGCCTGAGGCCGCGTAAAGCGTGCCGGTTGCGGAATAGCCGATCAAATCGATCAGGCTGCCGGCCGCGAGCAAGCCGAGCGGCAAGCCGTAGATCACCATCATGCGGACCCCCATCACGCGGCCGCGCAGATGGGCGCTGGCCGTGCGCATCAGGATCACCGCGGCCGAAATCATCGACATGCTCTGCGCGATCCCGGCCAGCAGCAGACAGGCCATCGCCACCGGCACGGTGCTGATCTCGACGAACACCAGCAGCATCGCGTACCAGGCCAGCGTCGCGCCGATCAAAAGCCGGGCGATGCGCACGCCACCGGCCAGACTGAGCGTGATCGATCCGATCAGCGAGCCCACCGCGAAACTCGCCGAGAGATAACCGAGACCGGTCTGGTCGGTATGAAAGATTTCGCGGGCGCTGTAGGGCAGCAAGCCGTTGGTAAAGGGAAACGCGGTGAGATTGGCCAGGAACGCGACGCAAAGTGCCGCGCGCATGCCGGGTCCGCTCCAGGCATGCACGATGCCCTCCTTCAGGTCCCGCAGCAGCGTCGAGGCAAACGTCACGTCGGCCGGCTCGATGACACCGGGAGATTTGTCCGGACGGGTCAGGCACAGCATCAGCGCGGTGGCCGTGACATAGAGGCAGACGATCGCAACGTAGACAAAACCGATGCCGAGCACTGCGACCAGTCCGGCGCCGGTCAAGGCGCCGATGATGCGGGCCGAGTCCTGCGTTGTCCGCGCAACGCTGATGGCGCCGACCAATTGCTTCGGCGGCATGATGTCCGCCAGCAGTGCGCCGCGCACACCGAGATCCGACGGCCGGATCAGACCCATGACCGCAACGACGATCATGACGTTTAGGGGAGACAGATGGTGCGTCAGCGCCAGCGTCATGATGGTCGCAGAAAGCGCGGTATAGGCCAGCCGCATCACCACCAGCAGATCGCGATGGCCGAGGCGGTCGCCGATCATGCCGAATACCGGCGCGATCAGCGTTCCCACATATTGCAGCGACGCAAACACGGTCAGCAGCAGCACCGAACCGGTCTCGACCATGATGTACCAGCCGAGCACGAGCGTCTCGACCTCGAAAGCCCACGAGGTCAGCAGATCGGATGGCCACTGAAAGCGATAGTTGCGGATGTGGAATGGCGCGAGCACGGAACCCCGCGCGGGTCCGCTCAAGACGCGATGACGTGTTTCACGTCGTTCCCTGCCCTTTTCTTTGTTCTTTTTAGGAAGGATTCCCTGTTCTGGCCAGCGTAGACGTCAGGGGGACCGTGTCAACCGGCGGTAAAACGACAACGCCACCAAGCCGAATATTGCCTGGTGGCGTTACGCTTGAACTGGAAATTGCAATCCCCCAGCGCAGTTAGGTATGGCCAGGCCGAGAAAAGGTTCAAAGATTCAATGACCGCCGATGGGAACAGGCATCCACCAGCCAGCCAAACGAACGATAAGCCGCCGCTGGGGCTGGCCCGCGGCGGCTTATTTTGTCGTGGTGTGAGTTACCAAGCCCGCGGCGCTGCGAGCTCAGCCGACCCTGAGATTTTCAGCAGATTCCTTGCCGCGGTTCGCCACGACCTCGTAGCTGACCTTGGCGCCCTCGTTCAAATTGCTCAGCCCTGCCTTCTCGACGGCCGAAATATGGACGAAAACGTCCTTGCCGCCGGTGTCGGGCTGAATAAATCCAAAACCCTTCGTTGCATTGAACCACTTCACTGTACCTGTCGCCACGGTCGTCTCCCTCAAGCTTTGTTGAAAGGCCATCCCACGGCAATTGGCGGCCGAAAGCAACAAGAAAGCTCAAAACCGGGATCACTCTGTGTCGAAGCCGTTTTTACGAAGATCCCCCCTCCTTCGGCTTCTTCCCGCGCGTCTTGAGTTCCCGGTACCGCGTCGCGCCGTTCTCGCGGATGCTTTGCGGGCTGCGCTCGACCGCCATCGCATCGTCAGGCACGTCACGGGTGATGACCGAGCCGGAGCCGATATAGGCGCCCTTGCCGACCTTCACGGGCGCGACCAGCGAGGTGTTGGTGCCGATGAAGGCGCCGGGGCCGATCAGGGTCTTGTGCTTGCCGAAACCGTCATAGTTGCAGGTGATGGTGCCGGCGCCGATGTTGGCATTGGCGCCGACATGGGTGTCGCCGATATAGGAGAGGTGATTGACCTTGACGCCGGCTTCCAGCGTCGAGGCTTTGGTTTCGACGAAGTTGCCGATCTTGGCGCCGTCGCCGAGCGAGGTGCCGGGCCGCATCCGCGCATAGGGACCGACCAGCGCCTTCTTGCCGATCGAGCTCTGCACGATGTGCGTGAACGAGTGGATCACCGCGCCATCGTCGATGGTCACGCCGGGGCCGATCACCACGAACGGCTCGATGGTGACGTCGCTGCCGAATTTGGTGTCGGCGGCGAGAAACACCGTCTCCGGCGCGATCAGCGTCACGCCGGCATCGAGGGCGGCCTGGCGCAGCCGCGTTTGCATCACCGCCTCGGCTTCGGCCAACTGCGCCTTGTTGTTGATGCCGCGCACTTCATCCTCGCTGGTCTCGATCACGACGGCCTCCATTCCCATTTGCCTGACGATGGCAACCGCATCGACCAGGTAATATTCGCTCTTGCTGTTGGCATTGCCGATCTTGTCGATGATCTCGAGCGCGCGGCGACCGTCGAACGCCATCACCCCGGCGTTGCACAGCGTCACCTTGCGTTCTTCCGCGCTGGCGTCGGCATGTTCGCGGATCGCGACCAGATGATCGCCTTCGAGCAGCAAGCGGCCATAGCCGGTGGGGTCCGCGGCGCGGAAGCCGAGCACGGCCAAGGCCGCGCCTTTCTGCAGCGGCGCGCGCAGCCGCGCAAACGTCTCGGCCGAGATCAGCGGCGTGTCGCCGAACGCCACCAGGAGATCGTCGGCACCGCGCGCAATCGCCTCACGCGCGGCCAGCACGGCATGCGCGGTGCCGAGCCGCTCGGCCTGGACGAACGTCGCCGCGTCCGGGCGCACCCGCCGGACTTCGTCGGCGACCGCACTGTGGTTCGGCCCGACCACGACCGCGAGCGCGGCCCCCGCGCCATGCGGGGCGGCATCCAGCACATGGGCCAGCAGCGACTGCGAGGCCACGGGGTGCAGCACCTTGGGCAGCGAGGAACGCATGCGCGTGCCCTCACCGGCCGCAAGCACTACCGTCAGGCTGGATCGAGCCGTCATTCTGTTCCTCAAGCAACACGTCCCGCCGGCCGTCTTTAATTGTTTTCGGTGGGAGATCAAACCGATTCGCCATCCCGCAAACCACCGGATTCCAGATCACGGCGGATTTCCTGTTAATGTTTGCTGTGTGATTCGGCAGGCCTGAGGGAGGGCCAGGAACGTTTTGGCCAAGAATTCAGACCATCTCTCCGGGGGCTTCGAGACCGATAATACCGGCGGCGTGCTGAGCGGTTTGCTGGCCGACGAAGACGAACTCGACCATCGCGCGCTGTGGCGGATCGGAAGCTGGGGTGTCGGCGCGGTCGCCGCCGTCGTCGTGGCCGTGATGGCCAACCAGTCGTCGCTCGGGTTGAAGCACGAGCAGATGGCGGCCGCCGACCTCTCCCGGCAGGCGCAGCAGATCCAGATGGCGGCCCGCGAAACCCAGAACGAGACGCGGCGGCTCGCCAGCGCAATCGATACGCTCAACGGCGATCGCGACCGGCTGTATTCCCGCGTCACCAGCCTGGAACAGGGGCTCGACTCCGCCACCGGCGCGTTCCTCCGGCAGGTTTCTCCGGCCGGGGCGCCTGGCCCGCCGACCCTGACCACCGAGCCGCAGACCTCGCCAAATCCGGGCCCCGCTCCCGTCGTCGCGCCGGTCGTGACGGCCCCGGCCCCCGACAAGCCGGTGGCCAAGGCGACGGTGCCGGAGCCCGGCCCTGCCACCATCTCGTCGGTTGCAAAAGACTCTCCGAAGCCGGAACCGGCCAGAACGGAAGCTGCCAGGGAATTTGCAAAGGCGGCTGCAAAAATCGAAGCGGCGAAGATCGAAGCTGCAAAAATCGAGGCGGCAAAATCCGAGGTCGCTAAAGCCGAGCCAGCCAAGACCGAGCCAGCCAAGGCCGAAGCAAACAAGGCCGAGTTAGCCAAGACTGACCACGCCAAGACTGACCACGCCAGGACTGACCAAGCCAAGACTGACCAAGCCAGGACCGATCTTCCAAAGACTGATCAACCAAAGACCGATCTTCCAAAGATCGATGTGCTCAAGGTCGATGTTGCCAACAAGGATCTTGCAAAGACCGATCCTGCAAAGCCCGATGCCGCGAAGCCGCCCGGCACCCCGTCAGCAACGCCGCTGGTGGCCGCGAAATCGTTCATGGCACCGCCCGATCCCGCGGCCGCCAAACTCATCGAACCCGGCAAGCCGGCCAGCGCCATCGTCGCAAGCCCGATCCCGGAAGTGGTGGCCACGGCACCGGCGGTGAGCGACGAGGAAGCCGACGAAGCGACCGCACCGAAGGTCGCGCTGCACCGGACCGAGTTCGGGGTCGATCTCGGCAGCGCCAATTCGGTCAGCGGCCTGCGCGCGCTGTGGCGCGGGCTGTTGAAGTCGCGGTCGAATGCGCAATTGATGCCGCTGCGCCCGATCATCATGATCAAGGAAGCCACCAACGGCCTCGGCATGCAGCTTCATCTGGTGGCGGGCCCGCTCAACGATGCCGGCGCCGCCGCCAAAATCTGCGCGGTGATGACCGAAAATGACCGGAAGTGCGAGACCACGATCTTCGACGGCCAGCGGCTCACCTTGAAAGCCGACGATGCTCCGCAGGCGGCACCGGAGAAGCCCCCCTCGCGCAGCAAGCGCGGCAGTTCGAAGCGCGCGGCCACCGCCGAAGACGCGCCTGCGAAAAAGCCGGAGACGACGTCATCGATCTCGACGTCGATCTCGTCGATGTTCGGCCGCAAGAACGCGCAATAACGTGTTTTGTTACAAGATGTTATGTCGAACATCTCATCCGCTTTGACGCCTTCGCTGCGAGCCTGCGCTTGTCCCTCACGCCATTCCCGAGCATATTCGCCCGATGAAAAAAATTCCGTTCCGGCTGACGTCCTATCAGGTGCAATTTCTGTTGGTGGTCGGCTTCGTCACCGTCGGCTACGCGCTTTACCTGCGCTATCTCGCGGTCGAATTCTCCACCGTGGCGCTGGCCTGCGACGCCGGCCTGCAGAGCATGCTGTGCAAGGCGCGCGCGCTCGCGACCTCGCTGTTCAAGAATTCGGTGTTCGGAATCGTCGCGCTTGTGATTGCAGCACTTCACCTGATGCGGCCGTCGATCGTGCTGCTGACGGGCGGGCTGATCGCCGCCGGCCTCGGCATCGTGCTCTACAATGTCGCGCTGTCGGGCATCGCGATCGGGCTGCTCATTCTGGGATTTGCACGGCCCGCGCCCGCCACAGCGTGAACGCCAGCGCCAGATAGATCGCGCAGGTCCACAGCGACTGCCAGTTCTGGCCACCCTCGTTGAAACCTGTAAACAGCGCAGCCACGACCAGCACGCCGGCAAAAGCGGACTCGGCGATCGGGCGGACGCCCTCTTTCGGCCGGTTCACCAGCATCAGGAGCGCGAACGGCACCACCGCCATCGTCAGCGCCGCGAACGGGAAATCCTTGTAGCGGGGATCGAAGACGAAACCGAGCGCGGTCTCGGCCGCGATCACCGTGGTGACGATCAGCACTAATCCCAGCAGCACGTTCAGCGCCGATCCGGTACGGCCGGCGCGCGGGCCTAACAGCGCGAGGAAGGTCGGCAGCGGCCGCCCCGACATCGCGGCGTTGGCGACCAGCAGTGGCGAAGCGATGCCGGCGGCGAGCAGCGCGCCCCATTGCAGCCAGCCGCCGGTTCCGTAGCTCTCATAGAGCAACTTGTCGGCGGCGATCCCGAGCAGCATGCCTGACGTCGTCGCCGAGGTCCCGACCGCGATCCACGAGGTCAGCCGCGGTTGCCACGGCCGCCGGCGCAACGTCAGCCATCCCGACAGGAACACGCAGGCGCTGAGCGCCATGCCGCATCCCATCTGCCATTTCCACTGCGGATAATTGCTGACCGGCTCGCCGGGCGGATATTTCAGCGCGCGTTTGGCCGCATCGAACAGGCCCCAATAGCCGCCGACGGTGCCTTCGAGCTGACGCTTCCACGGCTGGTCGTAGGCCTCGATCAGGTTGACGCGAAAACCTTCGCGCTTGGCGAGATCGAGAATTTCGGAGACCACGCGCGCCTGATTGGTGCGTGACGGCAACGCGCCCTCGCGCATTCGCCCCGCACTGGGCCAGCCGGTCTCGCCGATCAGGATTTCCTTGCCCGGAAACGCCACCGCCATCCGCTTGCGGATATCGTCGACATGGCCGGCAGCGAATTTCGCCCGCACCGGGATGTCTTCCCAGTACGGCAGGATGTGAATGGTGACGAAATCGACGGCGTCATAGATCTCGCGGTTGCGCAGCCAGAATTCCCAGACATCGGCATAGGTCACGGGCACTTTGACCTGCGCCTTCACCAGGCGGATGTTGGCCGCGAGATCGGCGGTCGTCATCTCGCCGCGCAGCAGCACCTCGTTGCCGACCACCAGTGCCGTAATGACTCCGGGATATTCCTTGGCGAGGCCGACCGCGGTCCAGATCTGGGCGAGGTTCTTGGTCCGGTTGCTGCCGAGCCAGATGCCCTGCATGACCTTGAGGCCGACCTTGGCGGCCTGCGCCGGAACCTGGTCGAGCCCGTTCTCGATCGAATAGGTTCGCACGCAGTCGGTGATTTTGGCCAGTTGCGCCAGGTCCTGCGCGATCTGTTCCGGCCCGATCAGCGTGGTCGGTACCAGCGGCGTCTGCAGGTCGCGGAACGGCGCATAGGAGACGCATTGCAGCTTGGCAGCCGGATCGATCGGCGCGCGCGCAAGCGTAATCGGCGTGGCTACCCACCACCACAGGGCCGCGATCATTGCGAGCGATGACAGGAGAAGCGCCAGCGGCGTACGAAGAGAAATCGGTTCCATCCTCCGGGCGGGGCCCGTCGATTAGCGCTTCACCGGCGATCTGCCAAGATGCACGATAGCCGGATCGGCGGCCATCCCCTGCGGCGATTTTACCACGACGCGATAAAGTTGTGACTTTGCTGGACAAAATCCGAAATAACCGGCATGGGAATCTTCAGGAGTCTCCGCCGCATTGGAGACCTATTTGGGCGGCAACACACGGGCCGTCACACGGAAATAAGTCGGAGAATACATGCGTCGTCGGGTGCCTGGTTCAGGAAAGTCGGTTGCGCGCCACCTCGCCGCTGCGGGCCTCGTGATTTTGATCGGGACAGGCGCTGCCTTCGCCCAGAGCGGCGGTCAGGCCGCCCAGGACCAGGGCAAACCCCCGGCCGCCAACGCCGCCGATGCCGCCAAGGAGAACCAGCGCAAGACCGACGAGTTCGTCGAGGCGCAAACCGCCATCAACGGCCCGGCCGGCAACCCCGAATGCGTCTGGCTCGGCCGCCGTGTCGTCAGCCTGATGTGGCGGGATGACCTCGATACCGCCTTCCGCCACCTCGACCTCTACGACCGGTTCGGCTGCCCCGGCGGCCATGTCCAGGCCGCGTTCCGCTGCCTGACCCGGTTTGGCGGCCAGATCGACCCCAAGGTGGCCGAAACCCTGTCCAGCCGGATCCATGCCTGCTGGATCAATCCGGGCGCCCAGCCGCAAGCCGCCGCCGCGGCAAGCCCGGCGCCTGCGGCCCCCGCGACCGCCGGCAATGCGGTTCCGGCACCCGCCGCCGCGCCGGCTCCGGCGCCTGCCGCAGCGCCCGCAGCGCCGACCAAATGACCGGCCGGTCACGGGCAAGAAACGTTACCGAATTTTCAGCGTTTTGAATTGCCTACGCCCTTAAAACGCCATGCCGTCATACCAGTTGTGAATTCGCGCGACAGTATTATCCTTCTGCTGCCGCCGTGTCGGTCGAACCTTGGGGACGGGTTCGCTTTCCCCCCTCGCAGGCCCCGTATGGTTTAGCCGCCGATGCGCGCCGTCGTTGCCGTCCTGTTGTGCTTGACCGCAGTCCACGCTGCGCTGTGGGGCCTGTTTCAGCAAAAACAGCCGGCACCCGATTTCAAGGGCATCCTGCCGAGCGTCTCCTATACGCCGTTTGAACCGGGTCACGTCGTCGACAACACGGTCGA
>JBBRSX010000147.1:0-15261 GCA_038244925.1 Hyphomicrobiales bacterium
ATCGGTCATGAGGGATGCTCCTGTCTTGATGGAGGTTGCGAACCCCTCATCTCAAGACAGGACGCCCCGTCGCGCTATCGTGTTGGTCGTGCCGGTCGCAGCAGGGCCCTACCGCGCGAGCGGTTTAGTCCTTTGGCACTTAGCGGACATGCCGACCTGCTCGACTGACGTCTGCTTTCGGGGTTGAGCAAACGTACGGTCGGACTCGCGATTTCCGCGAATTTATGACGACGCGCCCGAGTTTTTCCGCTCATCGCGCACAAACGGCACCAGCAGCACGCCCGCAACCGCCACGCAGGCGAGCATCGCCCAGGCCTCGTTGACGCAGAGCGCCAGCGAAGCTTTCTCGACCAGCGGCCGGACGAATGCGATGGCGGCCTCGTCAGGTGGTCCGGGCGGCCGGTTAGCGAGCAGCCCCGGATCGAGCCCGATTGCTTTCGCCGCGGTGAGATCGCCCGCCAGCAGGCGAACGCGAAAGTCCTCGGCATAGATGCCGCTTCGGCCATACAGGATGGTATCGATCAGCGCGATGCCGATGGCGCCCCCGAGATTCCGCATCAGGTTGAACAACCCGCTGGCGTCCGCGATTTCGGATGGCGGCAGCGCGCCGAGCGCGATGCGGGTCGGCGGCAGCAGGCAAAACATGATGGCGACGCCCCGCACGATTTGCGGCCAGAACATTTCGTCAAAGTCGGCCATGCGCGGCTGATAGGCGCTCAGGCCAAGCCCGACCGCAAACAGGGCAAAGCCCGCGCCGGTCAGCCAGCGTGCGCCGAGCCGGTTCTCCAGAAAAGCGGCGACGGGAGCTGCGATGAGTTGCGCCACTCCAGTTACCAGCATGATGGTGCCGATTTCGAAAGCGTCATGGCGGCGCACGAAAGCCAGAAAGACCGGCATCAGGTACACCGAGCCGAATAGTCCGACGCCGAGACAGAAGCTCAAGGCACAACCGATCGCAAAGGAACGCCGCCGCAACGTCGCAAGCTGCACCACCGGATGTGCTGAACGCAGCGAGCGGCGCACAAACCAGGTGATACCGGCCGCACTTCCCAGCAGCAGGCAAACGCAGATAGGCGACAGCCAGCCGCGCTGCGGCGCTTCCTTCAAGCCGATCTGGAGCGCGGCAAGGGCCGCAGCCAGCAGCACCAGCGAGAGACCATCCAGCGTGGCGAGTTCGCCGAGATTGGTCTTCTGCCGCGGCAACAACAACGGCGTCACCGAGGCTGCGATCACGCCGGGAATGACGTTGATCAGGAACAGCCACGGCCACGACCAGTTTTCCGTGATCCAGCCGCCAACAACGGGACCGACCGTCGGCGCCAGCACGGCGACGACGCCGCCGATAGTCGTGGCGACCGCGTGAAGCCGCGCCGGAAACAGCAGGAATACCGCGGAGAACACCGCAGGGATCAGCACGCCCCCGAAAAAACCCTGCGCCACCCGGAAAGCCAGCAGTTCGGCCAGCGTGCCGCTGAAGGCGCAGCCGACCGATGCCAGCGTGAAGAACGCGACTGCCGCAGCGAACAGCCCCCGCAAGGTGAGCACCCGCGTCAACAGGCCGGTGAGGGGAATCGCAATCACCTCCGCAATCAGATAGGCGGTCTGGATCCAACTCATCGCATCCGGGGAGATTTTCAGCTCGCGCTGGATCGTCGGCAACGACGTCGCAACGATCTGGACGTCGAGGATGGCCATGAACATGCCAAGGCACATCAGCAGGAAGCCCGCCCAGGTTCGAACGGCCGGCGCGGTATCCGGGATGTCGGACGGGAGTTGCTGCCCGCTCACGAAGCGGCGCGGGCGAGTTGGCCGCGAACGGTGGAAAGCGCGCGGGCCTCGGCGCGTATCCGGATCCAGAGCACGGCCGCGTTCAGCGCCGTAAAGACCAGCGCCAGCACCGGCAGATGCAGCACAACGGGAAGCAGCGCGATCTCGCCGGCGACAACGGCGTAGTTGGGATGCGAAAGATATCGGTAGGGTCCGGACACCACCAGCGGCTCGCCCGGCAGCACAATGATGCGCGTGGTCCACCGCGACCCCAGCGTCGCGATAATCCACACCCGCAAGCCCTGCAGCGCGACGAAGCCCGACAACGCGGCCAGATTGACGTCCTGGTCGCGGCCCCACATCCACAAGGCCAGCAGCCACGTCGCATGGACCGACACCAGCAGCGGATAATGCCTGGCGCCGATCTCGATCGCACCGCGTGCCAGTAACCTCGCGGTGTTGCGGCGCGCGAGCACGAGCTCCCCCAATCGCTGCAGCGTGACCAAAGCGAGAATGAGGGACGCGAAACTCATGATCCGTGTCGCAGCGCAACGCAGCTTGCGGTGAAGCCGGGGCCGAGCGCCGTCAGCAGCGACCGCGACGGCAACCCCTGTGCACGCGCGCGTTCGAGCACGAAGAGAACGGTCGGCGACGACATGTTGCCGTAGTCGGCGATGACGTCGCGCTCGTGGTCGAGCGCACCCTGGTGAAGCGAGAACGCCTGCTCCAAAGCGCGGATCACTTTGCTGCCGCCGGGGTGGCAAATGAAGCGATCGATATCGTCGATCGAAAGCTCCATCCGCGACAGCATTTCCGCCACCGCCGGCCGCATATGTTCGGCAACGAACCCCGGAATCGTTCGCTGGAAAATGACGCCAAATCCCTCGGGGTCGACGCTCCATCCCATGATATCGAGCGTATCCGGCCAAAGCTTTTCGCCCGTAGCCTCGATCCGGGTTGCGCCGCCATCGCCGGCGCGCAGCACGACCGCCGCTGCGCCATCGCCGAACAGGCTGGCGGCGACGATATTGGCTTTAGTCAGTTCGTCGTGGCGGACGGCGAGCGTGCACAGTTCGAGCGCGACCAGCAGCACATTGCTGCCGGGCCGCGCCTGCGCCAGCCTTGAGGCGATCGACAGCCCCGACACGCCGCCCGCGCAGCCCAGACCGAACACCGGAACGCGCGAAACATCCGAGCGCAGGCCGAGCTTGCCGGCGACGCGCGCCTCCAGCGTCGGCGTCGCGATACCCGTCGAACTCACCGTAACCACGGTATCGATATCGCCGGCCGAAAGATCGGCCTGCGCAATTGCCTTCACCGCGACATCGATGAACAGCTTTTCCGCACCTTCCAGAAAGGCCTCGGTCCGCTCCGGCCAGCCGCGTCGCTCGATATACCATTCCATGGGTTTGACCCCGTACCGGTGGTGGATGCCGGTATTGGCAAACAGGCTCGAAAGCGTTTCAAACTCCGGGTAACGATCGGCCAGCACGTCACGCGCGGCAGCAAGGACCTGATTCTGGTGAAATTGATATGGCGGAACCGAGGTCGCCAGAGAAATCAACGCGGCCGTGTCGCCCATTTCACTGTCCCTGATGTCACTGTCCCTGCCTCTGGCAACCCGGTACATGAACCGCTCGGCGAGGCGAATATTTCGGCGACCGCGATCATCGAACGCATCCGGCATTCAAGATAAGGTGAATGCCTGATATCGAGGTCTAAAAGCATCATGCAGGGAATGGCGGCGCGTTGATGGCGATAAGTTCGCCGTTACGACACGGAGACGCCGCACTTGCGCAACACGCTCTTGGCAAAGCCGAACGGTGCCGGCGTGAACGGACCCGGCGGCGCGCGGGTGATCAGCGCGGTGAAGCCCAGCGCCGCCATCGCCAGCCAGAAGCACAGCCAAAAGCCGTCGATATAAGCCAGCGTGTTGGCCTCACGCGCCACGGCCGCCGACAACGTCCCTATCGCCCGTGCCGGCGCGGTGCCCACGCCGTGGCTGGCAAAGAAATTCGAAAGCTTCTGGAGCATGTGGGTGACGTTGCCGCTGCCGTTCTCGATATGCTGACCCAGATAATTGGAATGGATCTGCGCGCGCACGCGCAGCCAGGTCCCCATCACGGCGACACCTATTTCGGCGCCGCCGAGCCGCATGATCTGGATGTAGGCGGCGAACGAGGTGGCGCGGGCCGGATCGGAATTCGACAGCGCCAGGATGATGATCGGCAGCAGCGAAAACGCCTGCCCGATCGATGTCAGCAGCATTATGCCGGTGAAATCCTCCCGCGCCCAGTCGTGGCTGAGCTGCGTGCCCCACAGGTTGGCCGCGGCAAAGGCCGACAGTCCCAGCACCACCACGGCGCGGGCATCGAAATGCCGGAGCAGATAGATCGAGATCGGCACCAGCACGAACATCGGCAGCGCGCCGTAGGTGAACAGCAGCGCGCCGGTTTGCTCGGGCCGGAGCTGGCCGACGACAGAAAGGAAATTCGGCACCAGCGACGAATTACACAGGCTGGTCAGCGTGTAGAGGATGATAACGACCAGCGAGAGCCCGATATTGCGCGAGAACAGCACGTTGAAATGCGCCCAGGGCTGCGGGACCAGCGTCTCGTTGATCAGAAACAGAACGAACAACGCGCCGCCGCCGAGCAGCAGCGCCATGACGGCGCCGGATTCCAGCCAGTCGAGCCGGTTGCCCTGATCGAGCCCCGCATAGATCATCGACACGGCGGTACCGAGTAGCAGCATTCCGCCCCAGTCGGCATCCCGTAACAGCGCCTTGTTCACGGGCTCATTGGGCGTGCCGAGATAGACCATCAGGCCCATCAGCGGCGCGATCACGACGCCCTGCCAGTACAGCCACTGCCAGCCCCAATGCTCGACATAGAAGCCGACCAGAGAGGTCGAGGTATCCAAAGCAAAGCCGACACGGATGGAATAGATCGCAATCGCCGGCAACCACCACTTGATGGGCAGATTGCGAAAGACGATCATCAAGGTCGCCGGCACGAAGGTGCCGAGCAGCATGCCATGCAAGATGCTGAGCACGATCAACGTCGGATAGTCATGCACGAACGGGATTACGAACGAGACCAGCGCATAGGCCAGGCTCGGAATACCGAGCACGCGACGCAGGCCGAACACGGTAGCCAGCCACGCCACCGCCGGCGCGATGAGTATCTGCGAGCCGATACCCGCCGTCGAGAGCCAGGCGCCCTCGTCAAAGCCCAGCGAGAACGCGCCGCGCAGATCCGCCAATCCGACCGAGGTCAGGCGGCTATCGAAATTGGCCAGAAATGACCCGAGCAATACCGCGCCGACCGCGAACAGCGGCTGCGGGGCAATGCCGCCACGCGATACCGGGCCGCGATCGACGCCGTCATTTTCCGCCATCCGTCCCCGCATCGGTATCGATGTTGGTGACGACGGACATGCCCGGCAGCAGGCGCTCGAGCAGTGGCTGGTTCTTGTCGAACTCGATCCGGACCGGGACGCGCTGCACCACCTTGGTGAAATTGCCGGTGGCGTTGTCCGGCGGCAGCAGCGCGAATTGCGATCCCGATGCCGGCGAGATCCGCTCGACGCGGCCTTTCAGTTTTTCGTCCGGGAAGCTGTCGACGGTGATGTCAACGGGCTGGCCCGGCTTGACCCGCGTCAGCTGGGTCTCCTTGTAGTTGGCGATCACATAGACATTCGGCAGCGGCACCACATTGATGAGGTTGCTGCCGATATTGACATAGTCGCCCGGCTGCACCTGGCGCTCGCCGACGACGCCGTCGAACGGCGCAACTATTTTGGTGTAGCCGAGTTTCAGCCGCGCCGCTGACAGCGCCGCCTGCGCGCCGAGCACGTCGGCGGCGCGCTGTTTCTTGGTTCCGGCGAGCACCTCCATCTGGTGCTTTTGCGCGGCGATGACGGCGCGGCTGGCGCGCACGTCGGCCTGCGCCTTGGCATAGGCTGCGGTCGCCTGTTCGAATTTCTGCCGTGTGCCAGCTTCGGTCTGCGACAGCGATTGCTGGCGCTCCTGTTCCTGACGCGCCTGCACCTCCTCAGCGGTGGCGGAAACCTGGGCCGCTTCGGCCTGCGCAATGGTGGCGTATTGCAGTTCGACCTGATTTCCCAGATTATCGAGGGCGGCCTGTGCCGCGACGACCGCGGCTTCGGCCTGCGCAACGAGCGCCTGATAGTCAGCCGGATCGATCTGGACCAGCAGATCGCCGGCCTTGACGCGCTGGAAATCGTTGACGGCGACGGTGAGGACTTCGCCGGCTACCCTGCTGCTCAGCCGCGTCAGCTCGGCGCGCACATAAGCGTCATTGGTGGTCTGGGTGGTGGCGTTGCCGACCCAGGCGTCCCAGCGCAGCGTCGCCACGGCGACGAACACGAAGGCCACCAGCACTGCGAACAGCGGGACCGCAAACCGGCTCCACGCGCTACGCTGAAGGGCCGCCGCACGGGCGGCGGCGACAGCCGCTGCGGTTTGCGATTGCCCCGTTGCCGGCTGACCCGACGTCGCCGGGCTGGGTTGATCCTGCTGACTCAAGCTGTTCCCCCCAAATCATGCTCTCCGCATCGCCTGACGATGCTCCAGGACATGATGACAATGATGCCTCAGACCGTCTTCTCCGGCCAGCGGCAAAGATCGTTGATCACGCATACGTCGCAGCGCGGCTTGCGGGCGAGGCAGATATAGCGGCCGTGCAGGATCAGCCAGTGATGGGCATGCAACATGAATTCCGACGGGATTACCTTTTCCAGCCCAAGCTCGACCTCAAGCGGGTTTTTGCCGGGCGCCATTCCCGTGCGGTTGCCGACGCGGAACACATGGGTATCGACCGCCATGGTGTGTTCGCCGAACGCCATATTGAGCACGACATTGGCAGTCTTGCGCCCGGCGCCGGGCAGTGACTCGATCTCGACCCGGGTGCGCGGCACCTCGCCGCCGAAGTCGGCGATCAGCTTTTCCGACAGCGCGATGACGTTTTTCGCCTTGTTGCGATAAAGCCCGATGGTCTTGATGTAGTCGCGCACCGTGTCTTCGCCGAGCGCCAGCATCTTTTGCGGCGTATCGGCAATCGCGAACAGCGCGCGCGTCGCCCGGTTGACACCGGCGTCGGTCGCCTGCGCCGACAGCACCACGGCCACCAGCAGCGTATAGGGGTTGAGATGTTCGAGCTCGCCCTTCGGCTCCGGATTGGCGTTGCGGAAGCGGCTGAACGCCTCGTGCACCTCGGCCGCGGTCCACGGTTTCGGTTTCGCCGATTTTTTCGCTGATTTTTGGGCCTGCGGTTTCGGCAACGATTTGACGGCCTTTTTCGCCGCCTTTTTGGGCGCGGATTGAACGGCTGGTTTCTTGACGCGTTGGGAACGGATGCTTTTAGCCATGATCCGGGTATACTGACCGACGATGACCGCAAGCAACGACTTTGATCCGGCGCTTGACCCGCCAACACTGTTTTCGGCGCGGCTGACGCCACATCGTTCGCTCAATCGCACTGGATTCCTGGTGCTGATGGGGTTTCTCAGCGCCGTCAGCTTTGCAACCGGCATCGCGTTTCTGCTGATGGGCGCATGGCCCGTGCTCGGCTTTCTCGGCCTCGACGTGCTGGTGGTCTACTGGGCGTTCCGGGTCAATTTCCGCCGCGCCGCCGCGACCGAGGAAATCACCGTCACGCCGCTGGAATTGCGGGTGCGCCGGGTCAGCCATCGCGGCCATGTCGTCGAATGGGTGCTCAATCCGCTCTGGGTCCAGCTCGACCAGAAGGTCCATGCCGAGTTCGGCATCGAGCGGCTTTATCTGATCTCAAGGGGCCGCCGCGTCTCCATTGGAAACTTCCTCGGCGCCGACGAAAAGGCCAGTTTTGCCAAAGCCTTAATGGCCGCGTTACAGACCGCCAAACGCGGCATCACCTATAACCCTCTTTAGGAAAATGCTTGTCGGAAATCGGGTGGTTCGAAAGCCTTGTCCGCCCTACATCAACAAGCATGATGAACCTTGCCATGAATGAGCACCGCCTCACCAAACCGGGACCCCAGAACGCCGCGTTGCGCGACTACGACTCGGTGCGGCGTGCGATCGCCTTCATCTCGGAACACTGGCGCGCGCAGCCGACCATCGAAGCAATGGCCGATGCCGCCGCCGTGACGCCGGATGAACTGCACCATCTGTTCCGCCGCTGGGCCGGGCTGACGCCGAAGGCGTTCATGCAGGCGCTGACGCTCGATCACGCCAAGGGCCTGCTGCGCGATTCCGCCAGCGTGCTCGATGCCGCGCTCGACTCCGGCCTGTCGGGCCCGGGCCGGCTGCACGATCTGTTCGTCACCCATGAGGCGATGTCGCCGGGCGAATGGAAGAACGGCGGCGCCGGAATGACACTGCGTTACGGCTTCCACCCCTCGCCGTTCGGCACCGCAATCGTGATCGCCAGCGGCCGCGGCCTGGCTGGTCTGGCCTTCGCCGATCCCGGCGAGGAGCAGGCCTCGTTCGCCGACATGAAGCGGCGCTGGCCCAACGCCACCTATGTCGAAGACCGCGACGGCACCTCGGATCTGGCGCAACGCATCTTCGACACCAAGTTGTGGCGACAGGACCAGCCGCTGCGGGTGGTGCTGATCGGGACCGATTTCGAAGTGCGCGTCTGGGAGACGCTCCTGAAAATCCCGATGGGCCGCGCGGTCTGCTATTCCGACATCGCCAACAAGATCAGCAATCCCAAAGCGTCACGCGCCGTCGGTGCGGCGGTCGGCCGCAATCCGGTATCGTTCGTGGTGCCCTGCCATCGCGCCCTCGGCAAAGGCGGCGCGCTGACCGGTTATCACTGGGGCATCACGCGGAAACAGGCGATGCTGGGCTGGGAAGCCGGACAGGTGGGCGTTAATTAGCACGCGAGCAGCCCGCTCAAAACTTTCGCTATCACCCTGAGGAGCGCGAAGCGCGTCTCGAAGGGCGACGGCCCGGCCGCTCATCCTTCGAGGCTCGCTAACGCTCGCACCTCAGGATAACGGCGAAGCCGTTACGCAGGGATGACGGCTTGGGTTCTACCTCAACCCGCCAGATCGAGCTTCGATGCCACCGTCGAATCCGCATTGAGCCGGTAGATTACGGGAACCCCGGTTGCCAGTTCGCGTTTCAAAATCTGTTCCGGCGACAGCTTTTCCAGCACCATGATCAGCGCGCGCAGCGAATTACCGTGGGCAGCGACCAGCGTGCGCTTGCCGTTCAGCACGTCCGGCAAGATCTCCTGCACGTAATAAGGCAGCGTGCGCGCCAGCGTATCCTTCAGGCTCTCGCCACCGGGCGGCGGCACGTCGTAGGAACGCCGCCAGATCAAGACCTGCTCCTCGCCCCACTTTTTGCGGGCATCGTCCTTGTTGAGGCCGGAGAGATCGCCGTAGTCGCGTTCGTTGAGCGCGAGATTTTTGGTGGTCGGCAATCCGGTCTGGCCGATCTCCGCCAGCATCAGATCCAGCGTGTGCTGCGCCCGCGTCAGCACCGAGGTATAGGCGACGTCGAACGACAGCCCCTGCGCCTTCAATTTGCGGCCGGCTTCCTTGGCCTCGGCAACACCCTTTTCGGTGAGGTCAGGGTCTTTCCAGCCGGTGAACAGGTTTTTCAGATTCCATTCGCTCTGGCCGTGACGCACCAGCACTAGAAGGCGTTCGCTCATTCCAAAAGATCCGTTTTCGTTTCGAAGGTGTTTCTAGAAGAAGGATTTCAGAAGTCCGTCAGCCCGAGCACGTCGGTCATGGTGTAGAAGCCGGGCTTCCTGCCATGCGCCCACAATGCCGCCTTGACCGCTCCCTGCGCGAACATGGTGCGGTCCTCGGCGCGGTGCGTCAGTTCGATGCGCTCCATGGCGCCCGCAAAGATCACGCTGTGATCGCCGGTGACGGTGCCGCCGCGCAACGCCGCAAAGCCGATATCGCCGGCGCGCCGCGCGCCGGTATGGCCGTCGCGGCCCCGCGCCGAATGGGTGTGCAGGTCGACGCCGCGGCCGGCGGCGGCGGCCTCGCCGAGCAGGAACGCAGTTCCGGACGGCGCGTCGATCTTGGCTCTGTGGTGCATCTCGACGATTTCGATGTCGAAACTTTCATCGAGCGAGGCCGCTACCCGCTTGACCAGCGCCGCGAGCAGGTTGATGCCGAGGCTCATATTGCCGGACTGCACGACGACGGCGCGCGAGGTCACGCTCTTGATCACGGCCATGTCGGACGCAGACAGCCCGGTGGTGCCGACGATGTGTACCAGACCGCGCTGGGCGGCGATCGCAACATTGGCGATGGTGGCGCCCGGCACGGTGAAATCCAAAATGCCGTCGGCGTTGGCGGACAAATTCCAGAGGTCCGCGGACAGCTCGACGCCATTGGCCGGCAGGCCGGCGAGCACGCCGGCGTCCTTGCCCAAAAGTTCCGAGCCCGGCGCTTCCAGCGCGCCGGTCACGACGGCGCCCGGAGTTTCCGAAATGACGCGGGTCAGCGCGCGGCCCATCCGGCCGCCGGCTCCGGCAACGATCAATCGCATATCGGCCATGGCTTCACCTCTTCACGCCCTATAGCGGCAGCAGGCCGTTCCGGCAACCGATTGGACCTGGACCCTCGTCATGCCCGAGGCAAAAAGTGCGAAGCACGTCTTCGCACCAGACGTCCCGGGCATCCACGCCTTGGCCGCGAGCGAGCAAGAAGGCGTGGATGGCCGGAACAAGTCCGGCCATGACGGCGAAATCAAATTCTACGGCTGCGGGCCGTCATAGCCCTCGATAATCACGAGATCGCCTTCGGAATGGGGTGCGCGGACTTTCACCAGATGGGTGTATTCCGGCGAGTTGTAGCAGGCGAGTGCGGTCTCGTAGTCCTTGAATTCCAGGACCACGTTGCGCGACCGCGCGGTGCCTTCCCTGACTTCGTGCGGGCCGCCGCGCACCAGGAACCTGGCGCCGTATTTGTGGAACACCGCGCCGTTCTGGGCGATGTATTCCTTGTAGCCGTCCATGTTGTGAACATCGATACGGGCGATCCAGTAACCTTTTGCCATCGGATGTTTCTCCCTTTTGCTGTCAGGCCAGAGCCTGAGCGATCTCGGCCTGAATGGCGTCGGCTGCCGTTTTGGGATCGGCAGCTTCGGTAATGGGACGTCCGACAACCAGGTAGTCCGCGCCGGCCGCGATCGCGCGCGCCGGGGTCATGATGCGCTTCTGGTCGCCGGGGGCGCTACCCGCGGGACGGATGCCCGGCGTCACCAGGTGCATCTGGTGACCGACGATCTTGCGCAAGCTCGCCGCCTCTTCCGGCGAGCTTACCAGACCGTCGACGCCGAGCACCTGCGCCTGCTGCGCGCGGGCCTCGACCAGGTCAGAGACGTTGAGGCGATAACCGGCGGCATGGAGATCGCCGTCGTCGTAGGAGGTCAGCACCGTGACCGCGAGAATTTTCAAGCCCGATCCGGCGCGCGCCTCGACCGCGGCCTTCATGGTCTGCGGATAGGCATGCACGGTGAGGAAGGTCGCGCCGAGCTTGGCCACACTCTCGACGCCGCGCGCGACGGTATTGCCGATGTCGTGCAGCTTGAGATCGATAAAGACCTTCTTGCCGGATTTCGCCAGCTGCTGCGCCAGCGGCAGGCCGCCGGCATAGGCAAGCTGATAGCCGATCTTGTAGAAAGTCACGCTGTCGCCGAGCCGCGCAACCATCGCTTCCGCCTCGGCCACACCGGGCAGGTCGAGCGCCACCATCAAGCGGTCTTTCGGAGCAATCGCGGCTGGCTGCATGTCACCTCACATCATCCGTTGGGAAACGTCGATCAACTGCCGCGCCAGCGCCTTCAGCGCCTCGCTGTCGGCAGCGTTTTTAAGGCTGTCCATCTCGTCATAGGCCTGGTCGGCGAAGGACAGCGCGAGCTGGTTCGGAATCACGCTGGCATGGCAGGCCGACAGGATCAGCCGCAGCGTCGCCAGCGCCCGGGTGCCGCCGAGCCGGTTGCCGGAGGCTGCGGCGATCGCAAAGGCGCGGCCCCTGAACACCTCGCCGCGGCTCTCACGCGCGTCCTCTACCCGGCTGATCCAGTCGATGGTGTTTTTGACCAGCGCCGGCACCGAGGCATTATATTCGGGTGTCACGATCAGGACGCCGTGATGGCCCGCCATCATGCGCTTGAGGTTGACCGCGTGCTTGGGCACGCCGGATTTCGCCTGCAGGTCGCCGTCGTAGATCGGCAGCGGAAAATCAGCCAGCGATATCCGGGTGACTTCGGCGCCCATCACCGCCAGTTCATGCGCCGCTACCGCCGCCAGCCGCGCATTGAGCGAGCCTGAGCGCAGCGATCCCGGGATCACGAGGATTTTGAGTGCGGACATTTTCGAATTCGTATTCGGGGCAGACGGGCCACGCGAATACGCGCAGCGAGCAGTTTCTCGAAAATGCTCTTAACCGAAAAGTGGCGCGTATTCCATTCGCAAAACCGGTACCCGCTTTTGCGGAATACGCAGCTTGTCAGCTCTTGCGATACACCCAGACCCGGGCTGGCGGTAGGTTCATCCAGATCCGCTCGGAAGCTTCTGTGGACACGCCGGGCAGCGATTTCGGGATCGGCGGCGCGACCGAATAGGTGAACTGAACGAAGGGCGCGCCGGGCGCCAGCGCCGTGAAGGCGTCGCGGATCAGCTTCAGGCGCATCAGCATCGGCTTGGTGACCAGCGGCAGGCCGGAGACCACCGCGGCGGCCGGCGCATCCAGGACGTCGCCGAGGGAATCGCGGAGCGCATAGGCGTCGCCCTGCACCACCCTGGCCTGCGGATAGCGATCGCGCAGCAGCGCGCAGAAGCCGGGATTGTATTCGACCAGCACCAGACGCTTCTGGTCGATGCCGTGTTCGATCAGCGCGTTGGTGATCGCACCGGTGCCCGGTCCAAGCTCGACCACGGGACCCGTGGATTCGACGTCGACATATTGCGCCATGGTCCGGGCAAGCAACTTGCTCGACGGCATCACCGCGCCCATGTGCAGCGGTTTCTCGATCCATGAACGTAGGAAGCGAACCTCGTCGTCAAGACGGAGAGGTTTCTTCAGCTTCAACGCACGCACGGACGATTGCAAAGGCATTTCGCTACCAGGCGGGACCCGCAACAAAGCGGGGGATGTCAGAAAACAGTCATAAAGACGTATAGGTCAGACAGGACACGGTCAAGCCAAACGGTAACACGCGAGGTCGGCCAAAGTGCCCGCGATTCGGCAATAAAGCCCTGCGCTGGCTAAATTATTCGGGCGCGATGGTCCGCAATGTAGCGACCGGCGCGGGACTGAACCCGCGCGGTTACGAGCCGGCGCGGGTACCGAAGAAGTCCTTGACCTTGGCAAAGAAGCCCGCCGCTTCCGGCTGGGTCGCGCCCGACGACAGCTTTTCGAACTCCGACAGCAATTCCTGCTGCTTCTTGGTCAGATTCTGCGGCGTTTCGACCATGACCTGGACGTACATGTCGCCGGTCTGGCGCGAGCGCAGCACAGGCATGCCCTTTGATGCGATGCGGAAGCGACGGCCGGACTGCGTCCCCGGCGGCACTTTCACCTTGGTCTTGCCCTTTTCAATGGTCGGGACATCGAATTCACCGCCGAGGGCGGCCGCTACCATCGAGATCGGGACCCGGCAATGCAGATCGGCGCCGTCGCGCTGGAAGAATTCGTGGGTCGCCAGCGACAGGAAAATATAGAGGTCGCCGGGCGGCCCGCCGCGGACGCCGGCCTCGCCTTCGCCGGCGAGGCGAATGCGGGTGCCGTCTTCGACGCCTTGCGGGATATTGACCGACAGCGTGCGGTCGCGCGTCACTCGCCCCGAACCGGAGCAGCCCGGGCAGGCGTCCTCGATCATCTGGCCGCGGCCCTGGCAGGTCGGGCAGGTCCGCTCCAATGTGAAGAAGCCCTGGGCCTGGCGGACGCGGCCCTGGCCGCCGCAGGTCGAACAGGTCTTTGGCTTGGTGCCGGCCTTGGCGCCGGTGCCGGAACAGGGCTCGCAGGTGACCGAGACCGGAATCTCAATCTGCGCGGTCTTGCCCTGAAAGGCTTCTTCCAGCGTGATTTCCATGTTGTAGCGCAGGTCGGCGCCGCGCTCGCGACCGCCGCTGCGGCCACCGCGCTGGCCGGCCATGCCGAACAGGTCTTCGAAAATATCGGAGAAGGACGACGCGAAGCCGGCGCCAAATCCAGGCCCGCCGCCGCCCATGCCCTGCTCGAACGCGGCATGGCCGTAGCGGTCATAGGCGGCGCGCTTGTCGCCGTCCTTCAGGACCTCGTAGGCCTCGTTGATTTCCTTGAACTTCACTTCGCTCGAGGCATCGCCCGGATTCTTGTCGGGATGCCATTTCATCGCGAGCTTGCGGAACGCCGCCTTGAGCTTGGGCTCGTCCGCGCTCCGTTCGACTTCGAGGGTTTCGTAGTAGCAGCGCTTGGTGGTGGACATCAGTCAAACCCGCCCGAAATTCGTCTTCACGCCGAAGCAACGCCTACTGGAAAGATGCCGCTTTCAGCTTAAAGAAAAATGACCCCCACCCAACGAACGCTACACGCGCGCTCTTTGGAGTGGGGGTCATGATCGATAGCCCGCTTACGCTGACTTCTTGTTGTGCTTATCGTCCTTGTCGTCGTCGACCTCGGTGAACTCCGCGTCGACCACGTCATCCTTGGCGGCGTCCTTGGCCGCGTCGGCCTCGGCCTGCTGCTTGTACATGGCCTCGCCGAGCTTCATCGAAGCCTGCGCCAGCGTATTGGTCTTGGCCTTGATGGCCTCGGCATCGTCGCCCTTCAGCGCTTCCTTCAGATCGCTGACAGCGTCCTCGATGGCGCGGCGCTCGGGCTCCTCGACCTTCGCACCGTGTTCGGCCAGCGCCTTCTCGGTAGAATGCACCAGGCTGTCGGCGTGGTTCTTGGCGTCGACCGCCTCGCGGCGCTTCTTGTCCTCGGCCGCATTGGCCTCGGCGTCCTTGACCATCTTCTGGATGTCGGCGTCGGACAGGCCGCCGGATGCCTGAATCCGGATCTGCTGTTCCTTGCCGGTCGCCTTGTCCTTGGCCGAGACGTTGACGATGCCGTTGGCGTCGATGTCGAAGGTGACCTCGATCTGCGGCATGCCGCGCGGCGACGGCGGAATACCCATCAGGTCGAACTGACCGAGCACCTTGTTGTCGGCCGCCATTTCACGCTCGCCCTGGAAGACGCGGATGGTGACGGCGTTCTGGTTGTCCTCGGCGGTCGAGAACACCTGGCTCTTCTTGGTCGGGATCGTGGTGTTGCGATCGATGATGCGGGTGAACACGCCACCCAGCGTCTCGATGCCGAGCGACAGCGGGGTCACGTCGAGCAGCAGCACGTCCTTGACGTCGCCCTGCAGCACGCCGGCCTGGATCGCCGCGGCGATCGCGACGAATTCATCATGGTTGACTCCCTTGTGCGGCTCATTGCAGAACATCTGATTCACAAATTACTGGAACTTAGGCATGCGGTTAA
>JBBRSX010000148.1:0-15257 GCA_038244925.1 Hyphomicrobiales bacterium
GAATATTTGATCTCGGCGTCGTCATGCGTGACCAGTTCGACCACGGCGGCGTGCAACTGGTTCTCGTCGCGCTGCGGTGCCGTGCAGCCTTCGAGGTAGCTGACATAGGCGCCCTTGTCGGCGATGATCAGCGTGCGCTCGAACTGTCCGGTGTTGCGCTCGTTGATGCGGAAATAGGTCGACAGCTCCATCGGGCAGCGCACGCCCGGCGGCACGTAGACGAACGAGCCGTCGGAGAACACCGCCGAATTCAGCGTCGCGAAATAATTATCCGTGGTCGGTACGACCGTGCCGAGATATTTCTGCACCAGCTCGGGGTGTTCGCGGATGGCTTCCGAGATCGGCATGAAGATCACGCCGGCCTGCTTCAGTTCCTTCTGGAACGTGGTCGCAACCGACACCGAGTCGAACACGGCATCGACCGCGATCTTGCGTCCGCCCGCAACCTGCTCGCCCTCAGGACGCACGACGCCTTCCAGCACCTCGACTTCGCGCAGGGGAATGCCGAGTTTCTCGTAGGTCTTCAGGATTTCCGGATCGATCTCGTCGAGCGAGCCGATCTGCTTCTTCGGCTTCGGCGCCGAATAGTAATAGAGATCCTGGTAGTCGATCTTGGGGTAGTCGACGCGGGCCCAGGTCGGCTCGGTCATGGTCAGCCAGCGGCGATAGGCTTCCAGCCGCCATTCCAGCATCCAGGCTGGCTCGTTCTTCTTCGCCGAGATGAAGCGGACGGTGTCTTCCGACAGCCCCTTTGGGGCCTTGTCGGACTCGATATTGGTCTCAAACCCATATCGATACTGGTCGACGTCGATACGCTTGACGCGCTCGACTGTCTCTTGGACGGCTGGCATTCTATTCCTCCGCTCGCGGTTTCAAGGACCGCGGTGGATCAATCGCAAAATTCGAATTCTGGCGACGAAACCGGCTTAGAACGTTTCAAGCTCTGTTTCGTCGCTCCCCACTAAGTAAGCCATCGG
Organism: Hyphomicrobiales bacterium; assembly: GCA_038244925.1. Lineage (GTDB taxonomy): Bacteria > Pseudomonadota > Alphaproteobacteria > Rhizobiales > Xanthobacteraceae > Bradyrhizobium. Next base: position 978 of record JBBRSX010000148.1, read on the forward strand.
CGAGCTTTCGCCAAGCCTCAAGGGCCCGATCAACGTCTGCCTCAGAGGTAGACCAGCCCAGACTGAGCCGCACCGCTCCCTGCGCCAGCTCTTTGGAGAACCCCATGGCATCAAGGACATGCGAGGGTTGAACCTTGCCCGAGGAGCAGGCGGAACCCGATGATACCGCTATTCCGTCCAGATCGAACCCGATCACGGCCGTTTCCGCCCGCAACCCGGGAACCGTGAATAACGTACAATTCGGTAAACGCGGTGCGCCTTCCGAAAACACGATCATTCCCTGGGTTTGCTTGAGCCCCCGCTCAAGGCGCTCCCGCAGGCCCTGCAGGCGGGCACCGTCATCCGGCAGCGCCGCCATCGCGGCCTTGGTGGCCGCGCCAAAGGCCGCAATCCCCGCGACATTCTCGGTGCCGGCCCGGCGTCCCAGCTCCTGCCCGCCGCCGCGCAACAGCGGCGCCAGCCCCTGGATATCCCCGGCCAACACCACGGCCCCGACGCCTTTGGGGCCGCCGATCTTGTGTGCAGAAAGCGTGATCAGATCGGCTTTCAAACCATTGATATCGAGACGTATTTTACCGAACGCCTGGATCGCATCGGCGTGCAGTAATCCGCCGGCTTGATGAACCACTTCAGCGATCTCAGAGATCGGCTGAACCGCCCCGGTCTCATTATTGGCTGCCATGACCGACACCAACGCCGGCGGCCCCTCGGCCAGGAGCATGCGCAGGTGGTCGAGGTCAACGATTCCCGCGCCCGTGACCCCGATGGTCCCGATCGCCTCCGGGACAAACCGCCCGCCCGACAGCACCGAGGCGTGCTCGATCGCCGAGACCAGCAGCCGCCCGACCGGCTGCCCGGTCCCCCGGCGCAACCCGGGGGTCAACGCCAGCGCATTGGCTTCGGTGCCGCCGGAGGAAAACACGACATTCTCGGGCCGGGCCCCAACGGCCGCGGCGATCGCGGCCCGGGCCTCCTCGACCAGCCGGCGCGCCTGGCGGCCCTCGCTATGGACCGAGGACGGGTTGCCGCTGATCTCCCACGCGGCAGCCATCGCCAGCCTCGCCTCAGGGCGAAGCGGCGTGGTCGCGTTCCAGTCGAGGTAAACCCGGTCAGTCATCCCTACAATATTACCTGTATTCCCATGCCGATGCAGCGCTTGCGTGTGCTGCGCCGCGGCCGACAGCCTTATCGCAAGTGGGGAGCGTCGCGTCTTCTGCAAACTCAGGGCTAACGCCTTGAACGCGCTTCGAGATGTTCAAGATGCTTGCTTTTTGCCCTACGCCTCATGCTAGAACGCGGCCACCAGTTCACCGGAAGCGCCGTTCGCGCATCTCCCAACGACGCCTGATCGCATTTCTCCGCCAGATCACGTCCGTTGCCTAGGGATCATCAATGCCTGAAGTTATTTTCACCGGCCCCGCAGGCCGCCTCGAAGGCCGTTATCATCCGGCCAAGCAGAAGAACGCGCCGATCGCGATGATCCTGCATCCGCATCCGCAGTTTCACGGCACGATGAACCACCAGATCGTCTACCAGTGCTACTACGCGTTCGCGCATCGCGGTTTTTCGGTGCTGCGTTTCAATTTTCGCGGCGTCGGCCGTAGCCAGGGCTCGTTCGATCACGGCACCGGCGAATTGTCGGATGCGGCATCGGCGCTCGACTGGGCGCAGACCATCAATCCCGAAGCGCGCGCCTGCTGGGTCGCCGGTTTTTCGTTCGGCGCCTGGATCGGTATGCAGTTGCTGATGCGCCGCCCCGAGGTCGAAGGCTTTATCTCGATCGCGCCGCCCGCCAATCTCTATGACTTTTCGTTCCTCGCACCCTGCCCGTCCTCGGGCCTGATCGTGCATGGCGAGAAGGATGCGGTGGTGCCGCCGAAGGACGTCAACACCCTGGTCGAGAAGCTGAAGACCCAAAAGGGCATCGTGATCGACCAGCAGATCATCCCCGGCGCCAACCATTTCTTCGACGGCAAGCTGCAGCCGCTGATGGAAACCGTGACCGGCTATCTCGACATGCGGCTCGCCAACGTCCGCTAACACCTGAGTTCGCCGTGGCCGCCTTCATTGCTCTCTTACGTGCGGTGAATGTCGGCGGCACCGGCAAGTTGCCGATGAGCGAGTTGAAGTCGATGTGCGAGACGCTGGGGTTCTCCGGGGTCCGCACCTACATCGCCAGCGGCAATGTCGTCTTCTCCAGCCGCAAATCCGAAGCCGCCGTGAAGAAGGCGCTGGAAGCGGCGCTTGAAAGCTACGCCGGCAAGCCGGTGGACGTCATGGTGCGCACGCTTGCCGAAATGCAGGCCGTGCTGGCCGACAATCCGTTTCCGAAAGCTGCGCCCAACCGGACGATGGCCCTATTCCTCGATCAACCGCCGCACGCCGATGTGCTCAAGGCCGTCAAAGGCCGCAAGGACGAAGAGATCACCCTCGGCCGGCGCGAGATCTACATCCATTATGGCGACGGCATGGGACAATCGAAATTGGTAGTGCCGGCGGCGAAAGCCGGCACCGCGCGCAACATGAACACGATCGCCGCGCTCGCAAAGATGGCCGGTGAAGCGTAACTGCGCCGTCGGCGTCGCGCGAACCGACTGCGCTTCTATTTCCTGCCTTTCGTCGGCGCCGTATCGCCATCGATCAGATCGGTGACGCCGTCGGCCAGTTCCTTGTTGTCCAATACGAAGAACAATCCGCCGCGACCGTTCTGGCTCTTTCCGCAATCCGGTCGCGACAGCGCGCCTTGTTGATTGAGGTCGCCAAAAATCACGTAGTGGTGGCTGCCGGACGTGGAAACGCCGATCTTGGCGTGATTGGACGGGGCAGCAAGCTTGATCTCCTGATCTTTCCAGTTCCCCGTCAATGCAATCGCGACTGGGCCCTTTTTCGGCTCCAACAGCGACCCCAAACAATTGACCTTGGAGGTTTTCGTCGTCGAATAGATTCGCGGCGTGGTCCACCAGGTCGCGGCGCGTTCCGCGGTGCCATCCAGGATCGCGGATACCATTTGCCATGGCGGCGCGGTCAGGTTCGACGTTTTCGTAATCAGGAGAACGCGGCTCGAAAGCTCCTCCTTGGTGAAAAAGGCATCCTCTGGGGTATTCGCGTCCGCCTTCAGCTTCGCGGGCCGTTTGCCGAGCTCCTGTACCAACGCCTGTACATCGTCCGGTCCACCGTTTTTGACGATCTGCAATTTGGTCGGGTCCGTTACGACGCCGGCGCGTTTGAGCGCGGCCAACACTTTGAGCAGATCAGCTTTGCTGACCTTGAGCGCGAAAAAATGCTGGCTGGCGAGAAGATTGTTATTGCTGCTGATGCAACCGAGCGCGTTGCCTACCTTGCGCGCGATATGGCTGGTGCCGGATCCCGGCCACGATGGCGTCGATACCTGCATCACAAATCCCTCGCCAGCGGCATTCCAGGCAAGCACCCCTTTCGAATGTCCCCAGGGGGCGCCGCAACTGCTGCTCTTGCATGTAGACAACACCGGATCGCCGTAGAATTGATCGTTCCAGATCACATAATTGAAATTGCCGTTGTAGACCTGATCGAACGTTGCGCCGATCGGATCGGTAGTGGTCGCACCGAGGCATCCCTCGCCCTGACTCAACGAATTGTCGCTGCTGCTGGCAAACGCGAATTGTTGGCCGAATCTCTCTCGTGCCTGCACTTTACCGCCGAAAATGCATACCCGCGGTCCGGTATCGGCGCCGCAGCCGGCAAAGTTCTTTTGAGCGTTGAACTTGAAGGCAAACCACCAGTCAACTGCGTCCCCGCCCTTGCTCAGCAGCGGTACCGGCGCGTCACCGGCACACCACGCCGGGCCAGCCGCCGAAGCCATCAAGGCGAAACACACCAACCAGAGCTCGCGCCACCGGGACGACACGAAACCTCTCCGGCACCAAAAAAAATCGGCCCCTCGCATCAGTGTCCATCTTTCTCGGTGGCTGCTCCTGTTTGGGCCGCAGGTATCGCCGGCTTCTTGGACGATCGCCGTGGCTTACTTGTCTGGTTGCCGTTGACGGCTTGTTCGACATTGCCCGGATCGTCTCGGCTGCCGTCGTTGTCCTGTACCGGCCGCGGCTTGTTCGCCACCGGCTTTTGGGGCCGTTGAGACACTTTCGGGTCGCTGTCCGTCTTCGGAAAAATCGCGGCAACGACGCGCTCGATGGTATTGAAGAGGAAGTCGGTGCTGTAGCCTGCGACGAAGCCCAGCGCAGCCGAACTCAGATGCAGAACGGTATCGTCGCCCTCGTTGACCAGATAGTTGACGAAGAGAATGATAGCCCCGCCGGAAATCGCTCCGAGCAGCACGAGATTGAAATATTCCGGCTTGCGTCGCAGGTCGAAGCTGCGCTGATAGATGTAGTAATGCGCGGACCGCAGCAGATAGGCGCACGACCCAAAAGCACCGTAGGCCCATGGCAACAGCGATTGCAGGATATTCTTTTGCCAGAAAAACTTGGTGGCGTCCGTCTCTAGGCCGTATACAGCAACTTGGCACTCGGCGATAACGACGAAAGCCGCGATGACGATGGCGACGACGGCAAACCCGCGCGTGAACCGCAGCGCCGGTGAATAGCCAAAAATTCTGTTAAACAGAGTGGATGCTTCGCCGCCACCTGGCATCACAGCCTGGGTCGCGGCCAGCGTTTCTGCCGTGACCGGGCTCATGGCGAAAGCAAGCCTGTAATAGGCTTGTTCAAAAGCGATCCATTCGGCGGTCGTCACGCCGATCGCAGACGAATCCTCACCACCCAGCCCGAGATTTACCGCGGTGCTTTGGATCACTCCGATATCCGCGAGCGCCAACGGCCACCGGCAGTCGTTTGGAACCCAACGCTAGTGGCGTAACTCGATAGCGACAAAGCGCCGTCAAGCTGGCTCCGCACATACGTGCTCGCGCTCGTTATTCGTACTGGAGACGCAGGTACGTCGGTCCCAGCCGTCGCCGTGCCCTCGGCAGCCATATCCCACCCCTCCCTTGATCCAAACTCGGCCCGTTTGGGCGATTTTTTATTTTATTCTATTATAGATAGAATATTAGAACAAGAACCTGGTTCAATGGATTGCCATGGGCGGCACGCTGCGTTGTCGGTGCGAGTTGATTGTCACGCCGCCTTGCGCGCCTGCAATCCCGACAGCCACGAATTCCGCCGCTCGATGAAGTCGCGCAACAAGACCGGATAATCCACACTCACCGCCGATCGCACCGACGGCCGCTCCGCCAGATGTTTGCGCCAGCGCGCCAGCTTCGGCTTGCCGGCGAGAATGCCGAAATCGGCGATGCCGTCGAACACGTCGAAATAGCGGAACACCGGGCCGAACACCGCATCGACCAGCGAAAATTCCTCGCCGTCGAACCACGGCGCTGCGGCGATGCGCGCTTCCAGTCGCGCAAACTTCTGTTCGAGCTGCGCCGTCTTGTCCTCGAACGTGACCTGATCCTTCGCGGCATAAAAGCCTGAGATATCGTTCAGCACCGCCGAGCCGAACTCGATCCAGCCGCGATGCTCGGCGCGGGTCAGCGCGTTGCCCGGATGCAGCGGTTTTGGCTGCGTCTCTTCAAGATATTCGAGGATCACGGCGGATTCGAAAATCGCGATGTCACCGACCTGCAGCACCGGCGTCTTGCCGAGCGGCGAAATCTTCAGGAACCAGTCCGGCTTGTTGGCAAGATCGATATCGACGCGCTCGAACTCGACGCCCTTCTCGGTCAGCGCGATCACCGCGCGCTGCACATAGGGACAAAGCTTGTGGCTGATCAGTTTCAGCGCCGCGACCATGGCCGATCCTCGCATTCAATGCAGATGCATGAAACTACATGCACTTGCATCGAATGGTCAAGGTCGACGCACCCGCATCGCCTTCACGGTCGCGCGATAATCCCTCCGGTCATCGGGATCGGCACCCCCGTGGTGGCGGGGTAGCTCAGCGGCAGGCCCTTGAGGCCCCTTGCGGCCAGGAAGCCGAACGCCTGGGCCTCGATGGCGTCGGAGGCCCAGCCCAGCGTGTCCGCCGCCTGGACCGGTGCCGGCGCCAGGCATTCGCGCAGCATCCGCATCATGGTCTGGTTGCGGGCGCCGCCGCCTGCCACGATCCAGCTTTTCGGCTCCCTGGGCAGCAGCGGAACGATCCGGGCAATCGCCGCGGCGGTGAACGCGGTCAGGGTCGCCGCGCCATCGGCGGGCGCCATGGAGCCAATTCTCAGCGAGGCAAAATCGTTGCGGTCGAGCGATTTGGGCGGCGGCATCGAAAAGAACGGCTGCTGCAGCGCCCGCCCGATCCAGGCCGCATCGACCATGCCCTGGGCGGCGACCCGGCCCTCGGCATCGAAGCGCTGGTTCATGGTGCGGAACATGAAGTCGTCGAGCAGCGCGTTGCCCGGACCGGTGTCGCAGGCGATCAGGGTGTCGCCGTCGATATAGGTGATGTTGGAAACCCCGCCGATATTAACCACGACGATCGGCCCCTCGCGCTCCAGCGACTGGGCCAGCGCACGGTGATAGACCGGCACGAACGGCGCGCCCTGCCCGCCGGCCTCGACGTCGGCGGCGCGGAAGTCGTGCATGACGGGGATATGGATCGCCTTGGCGAGCTTGGCGGCGTCACCGATCTGCACCGTCAGCCGGCGCTCCGGGCGATGCAGCACGGTCTGGCCATGGAATCCGACGATGTCGATGTCCTCGAAGGCGATGCGGTGCTGGGCGACAAAGGCGGCCACCGCCTCGGCATGGGCCGACGTGACGATCCGCTCGGCCTCGCGCAGGCAGCCCGGCCGGGCGTCGCGCTGCGGCAGGTCGACCGCCTCAAACAGCGCCTGGCGCAGCAGGTGCCGCTCGCCTTCGGTGTAGGGACGGTATCCGGACGGCCCAAAAGCCTTCACCCGGCGGCCGTCGGTCTCGATCATGGCGACGTCGACCCCGTCGAGCGAGGTCCCGCTCATCAGACCAATAGCGGTCAACATCATCTGAAAAGTGCCTTCGCAACGCCCTGCTCGATACGTCCCGCCGACGACGACCAGCTTGTGCCAAACACGTACATCTTATAATGCCACAGCGGCGCGATTACGGCAGCCTGTTCCGCTATGGTTCCGCGATTTGCTACAATTACTATGAAAATAGAATGATCAGAGTCGCACAGCAATGACGGCATTTAAATCAGATTTCCTGAACATCTTGCAGGAACGCGGCTTTATCCATCAATGTTCCGACTTCGACGGCCTCGACGCGCTGGCCGCCAGAGGCGAGGCGGTCGCCTATGTCGGCTACGACTGCACGGCGCCGTCGCTGCACATCGGCAACTACCTCACCATGATGATGCTGCACTGGCTGCAGGAGAGCGGCAACAAGCCGATCACCCTGATGGGCGGCGGCACCACCATGGTCGGCGACCCCTCCGGCAAGGACGAGTCCCGCGCGATCCGCACCGTCGCGGAAATCGAGGCCAACAAGGCCTCGATCCGCGGCGTGTTTTCCAAGGTGCTGCGCTACGGCAACGGCCACAGCGACGCGATCATGCTGGATAACGCCGAGTGGCTGACCAAACTGAACTGGATCGAGATGCTGCGCGACATCGGTCGGCATTTCTCCGTCAACCGCATGCTGACGATGGACTCGGTGCGGCTGCGCCTCGAGCGCGAGCAGGAGATGAGCTTTATCGAATTCAACTACATGGTCTGCCAGGCCTACGACTTCGTCGAACTGTCGCGGCGCACCGGCTGCCGGCTGCAGATGGGCGGCTCCGACCAGTGGGGCAACATCGTCAACGGCGTCGATCTCGGCCGCCGCATGGGCACGCCGCAACTCTACGCGCTGACGACGCCGCTATTGACCACCGCCTCCGGCGCCAAGATGGGCAAGACCGCGCAAGGCGCCGTCTGGCTCAACGCCGACCAGTTCTCGCCCTATGACTTCTGGCAGTACTGGCGCAACGTCGAAGATGCCGACGTCGTCAAGTTTCTAAAGCTGTTCACGATCCTGCCGATGAGCGAGATCAACAGGCTGGCAGCACTTCAGGGCGGTGAAATCAACGAGGCCAAGAAGGTGCTGGCGACGGAAGCGACCGCGCTGCTGCATGGCCGCGAGGCCGCCGATACCGCGGCCGACACCGCACGGCAGACATTTGAGGAAGGTGCGATCTCGGAATCGCTGCCCACGGTGGAAATTCCGCGTGGCGAACTGGAAGCCGGAATCGGCGTGCTCGCGGCCTTCGTCAAGGCCGGCCTCGTCGCCTCGAATGGCGAAGCCCGCCGCCAGATCAAGGGCGGCGGCCTGCGTGTCAACGATGCCTCCGTCACCGACGAGAAGATGACGCTGACGCCCGCCAGCCTGACGCCGGAAGGCGTCATCAAGCTGTCGATGGGCAAGAAGAAGCACGTCCTGCTCAAGGCTGCATAGGCGTATTCGTTTTTGACCCTTGCCGGGAACGGCGGAAACGCGCTCCCTAGGCAAGCGCGATCAGCAAAAGTGGACCTCCGGTTTTGCGTCCGATCGCGCTTAAAAAAGCAAGGCGATGGATCAGAAGACGCCGGAAAAAACGTCAGGCGAGGAACTTGCGACCAAGCCGCTAAAGCCGGGGCGCGTGGCGCTCAACGTGCTGGCGCTGTGCTTTTCGCTCTCTTTGCTGGGCCGCGGTCTCGGCGAGAGCTTCACGGTCTTCCTCAAGCCGATTTCGGAAAGCTTTGGCTGGGACCGCGCCCAGGTGATCTCGGTCTATTCGCTGACCTGGCTGGCCGGCGGCCTGACCGCGCCGCTGATCGGCCGCCTGTTCGACCGCTCCGGGCCGCGGATGGTCTATGCGCTCGGGATCACCTTGCTCGGCGGCGCGTTCCTGTTCGCTTCGCATGCGCAGGCGCTCTGGCAGTTCCAGCTCAGCATCGGCCTCTGCGTCGGACTCGGCATCGCCTTGATCGGCACCGTCCCGAATTCGATCCTGCTCGGCCGCTGGTTCGGCCCGAAGCTGCCGACCGCGATGGCGATCGTTTATTCCGCCACCGGCGCCGGCATCCTGGTGCTGCTGCCGGTGTCGCAACTCTTGATCGACCGCATCGGCTGGCGCGACGCCTACCAATTGTTCGGCGCCGTGGCGCTGTGCATGCTGGTGCCGTTGTTGCTGCTGCCGTGGCGGCTGTTTGCCGGCGGCTCGCCGACCATCCCCAAAAAGGCCGATCCGGATTACGTCGATCAGGGCTGGACGCTTCTGAGCGCGATGCGTCATCACGCCTTCTGGGCGCTGTTTTCGACGTTCTTCTTCACGGCCGTGGCGATGTACGCGGTCACGGCGCAGATCGTCGCCTATCTCATCGATGCCGGATTTACGCCGCTACAGGCGGCGACGGCCTGGGGTTTTTCCGGCGTCGTGTTGCTGTTCGGCATGCTCGGCATCGCCACGCTCGACGGCCTGATCGGCCGCCGGCCGTCGGTGCTGTTCAGCTACGGCGTCTCGATCGTCGGCATCATCCTGCTCTGGCTGATCCAGTATCACCCGAACTACTGGCTCTTGACCGGCTTCATCGTCTGCTTCGGCAGCATGATCGGATCGCGCGGGCCGCTGATCACGGCGACCGCGCTGAACATCTTTCGCGGCGAACGGGTCGGCACCATCTTCGGCACGATCTCGATCGGCAGCGGCCTCGGATCGGCGCTGGGTTCCTGGAGCGGCGGCCTGATCCACGACTGGACGCATAGCTACAATGCGCTTTTCGCATTCGCATTGGTCAATGTGGTGCTGGGGTTGATCCCGTTTCTGGTTGTGCCGGCGCTGCGGCGGTAACCGATTCTGCCGATCACGCGAATGCCGGCGTAAAAATACCCAGCCGCGAACAGAACTCGACGACGCAAAAGTTGATCGACGTGCATCCTGCAACCCAGTTGACGCACGGCCCTCGCCGGCGTTCACGATTGATAAGCGCCTTCATGCTATCGCCGTTGGGAAAGAGTCTTTATCCCAGAGGTCGCAAATGCTCAGCCGATTGAAGATCCGTACCAAACTCGCAAGCATGGTTCTTCTGGCCGCGCTGACCATCTGCACCGTCATCGCGGTGTCGGGTTCACTGAGCCGGAGCCGGATGCTGGACGACCGGGTGATGCAGATGCGCGCGGCGGTCGATCTGCTGCTGGGCATGGCCCAATCGCTGCAGGATGGAGTCACCGCCGGGAAAATGACGCAGGCCGAAGCGCAGACCCAGTTTCGCCAGCTCGGCCACAAGATGTCCTTTAACAAGGGCCAGGGCTATCCCGTCACCTACAACGCCGACACCTCGATCCTGCTCAATGGCGCCAACCCGCAACTCGAAGGCAAGATCACCGGCGCCAAGGACTCCAACGGTGTCCTGATCGCCGACGCCCAGATCGCGGCCGCGCGCCAGAGCGCCGAAGGCGGAACGACGTCTTACCTCTATCCCCGCCCCGGCCAGACCGAGGCGGTTCGCAAGATGGTCTACGTCCGCAGCTTCGCGCCGTGGAACGTGGTTATGAGCTACGGCCTCTATGTCGATGACGTCGACGCCGACGTCAACGCGCTGCTGACTCGGCTGGGCGTGATCGGCGCCGGCCTGCTGGTGCTGATGGGCCTGCTGTCATGGCTGATCGCCCGCGATGTTCTCGGCGCGCTCGACCGGCAGAAGGGCCGGATGCAGCGCATCGCCGAGGGCCATCTCGACCAGGCGGTCGAAGAGACCGGACGCGGCGACGAGATCGGACGAATGGCGGAAACGCTGGAAATGTTGCGTCAGACCGCGATCACCGCGCGTTCGCTTCAAGCTGACCAGGTCGCCTCGAAAGCGCGGTCCGAGGACGAGAAGCGCCAGGCGGTCATTGCACTGGCCGATCGCTTTGACGCTTCCGTCGGCAAACTGGTCGGACTGATGGCGTCGGGATCGCACGAACTGGAAACCACCGCCAAGTCCATGACCGGCACAGCGGAGCGCACCAACGAGCGCGCAGCGCTGGTCGGCTCGGCCGCGAGCGAGGCCTCGACGCGGGTGCAGACGGTGGCGGCCGCCGCCGAAGAACTGTCTTCCTCGATCACCGAGATCAGCCGCCAGGTGGCGCAGTCCGCCGCGATCACCGGTCGTGCGGTTGAGACCGCCCGCCGCACCGACGTCACCGTGCGCGCGCTGGCCGAAGGCGCAGAGCAGATCGAGCATGTCGCCGAACTGATTTCGAGCATCGCCAGCCAGACCAATCTCCTCGCCCTCAATGCGACCATCGAGGCCGCCCGCGCCGGCGAAGCCGGCCGCGGCTTTGCGGTGGTGGCGGTCGAGGTCAAGAGCCTCGCCGCGCAGACCGCAGAAGCCACCAAGGAGATCGGCACCCGCATCGCCCAGATCCAGGCCGCGACCAAGGAGGCCGTCGAAGCCATTCAGGGCATCACCGCCACCATCGAGGAAGTCTCGACCATCGCCACCTCAAGTGGTTCCGCGATCGAGGAACAGGGTGCGGCGACCGCCGAGATCGCCCGCAACGTCACCCAGACAGCAGAGGCGACCAAGCAGGTCACCGCCAATATCGGCGGCGTCAGCGCCGCCGCCAACGAAACCGGCGGTGCTGCCGGTCTCGTCCTGTCAGCGGCCTCCGACCTGTCCAAGCAGGCCGAGCAACTGTCCGGCGAGGTCAACGTGTTCCTGAAGGGCGTGCGCGCGGCCTGAGGTCGGTTTCCGGGATCGCAGGTTGGCGAAAGCACGGGTCGCGCGATGTGCGCGCCGTGACCGGCCGCGGCGCGCCCACCACCCACGATCTGCATAGACGGTAGGCACGGCGCGACGGCGCCTTGGCCTACCGTACGTATTCTGCGAAGCAGTTTTCCATGCCGCGCCACTTCCATTCGGCTGGCTGAGCGCATTGCGCTATTTGCGCCACGCGAATAGCCTGAAATTCCGGGCCCCGACGCCAACAGGACGAACTCCATGCCGCCGTCAGCCGGAGTACAACAACCCGATGACCGTTCCGGGGATGGACCTGGCCTGAACCCGGCGGCGTGGTCGCTCAGGGATTTCGTCGAAGCGACGCCGTCGTCGATGGCGATGTTCGACACTAGCATGCGGTACCTCGCGGTCAGCCCGCAATACCTGATCGACAACAACATCACCGAAACACAGCAATCAATTGTCGGTCGCTCCATTTTCGAATTCCGGCGCGACAGCGAAAACGCGCGCGAGGTGAATCGCCGTGTGCTCTCCGGCGAGACCGTTGTAAAAAACGACTTTCGCCTGGGCCGTCCCGATGGCAGCGCCTTGTGGATGCGGTGGCAAATGCAGCCATGGCGCATGCCCGACGGCAGTGTCGGCGGCGCCGTCCTGCTCATGGAAATCCTGCAGGCGAAAACCGAAGCCGAAGAAAGACTGGCGGCCAGTGAATCGATGCTGCGGCTCAGTCAGGAAGCCGGCCGCATCGGCAGCTACGACTGGGCCATCGGGGGCAGTCACAATTACTGGTCCGACGAGCACTGCCGGCTGTTCGGTATCGAGCCGTCAGGCGGAAAGTCGGTATCGACCGAGTTATGGCAAAGCATCATCCATCCCGACGATTTACCCGCCGTCCTGCAAAAAATTGCCGAAATCGTCGAAACCGGCGGCTCGTCGGAGATCGAGCATCGCATCGTGGGTCCTAACGGTGTGCGCTGGCTTCACGGGCGCGGGCAACTCCTCCGCGAGCCGGGAAAACCGACGCGCCTGATCGGCATCAACATGGATGTCACTGAGCGCCGGGCCCTCGAGGATAACCTGCGTGAACTGACCCGGACCCTTGAACAGCGCGTCGAACAGGAAGTCTCAGCCAAGGAAGCGGCTTTGAACAGGCTGGCGCACGCCCAGAAAATTCAATCGATCGGCGAACTGACCGGCGGGGTGGCTCATGATTTCAATAACCTGCTGACGGTTATTACCGGATCAGTCGACACCCTTGCCGACGGCGTCGCCGACCGCCCCGAGTTGGCGTCCATCGTCAAATTGATCGAATCGGCCGCCGACCGCGGCGCCAAGCTGACCTCGAATCTGCTGGCCTTTGCGCGAAAGCAGCCATTGCAGCCTCGAAGCACCGACGTCGCGGCATTGATTGCAGCGGCGGGTGACCTGCTCGTGTCTGCACTGGGCAAGCAGATCGAAGTCAATTGCGTCAAGCGGGGCGACATCGGCACCGTGCTGGTCGACCCCGACCAGCTAACTGCGGCAATCGTAAACCTCGGAATAAATGCCCGTGACGCGATGCCCGATGGAGGCCGGCTGACCATCGACGCCGACACCGTCGTGATCGACGAAGACGGAGCGGCTGTTCGTGAAATTGCCGCCAGACGCTACGTGAGCATACGTGTCGAAGACACCGGCAGAGGTATCGACAAGGCGATCCAGGACAGGGTCTTCGAACCGTTTTTCAGCACCAAGGAAGTCGGCAAGGGTACCGGGCTCGGTCTCAGCATGGTCTATGGTTTCGCAAAACAGTCCGGCGGACACGTCGAATTCGAAACCAGACCAGGCCGCGGCACCACGTTTACGCTCTACATTCCGGCAACCGCGCAAATGCCGCTCCCTGTCCAGCTACCGACCTCCGTAATTCCCGGCGGTCACGAGACAATTCTCTGCATCGAGGATGACGCAGCCGTTCGAGAATTCGTCGTGCAGCAACTTCAGAGATTGGGCTACCGGACGATAACGGCGACCAACGCCGCGGAGGCGCTTGCGGAGGTTCGGCAGGGAACACCGATCGATCTTGTATTTACGGATATCATCATGCCGGGGTCGACGGACGGCTGGAAGCTCGCCGAGCTGATCAGACAGATACGGCCGGACATGAAAATTCTCTATACGACGGGATACTCCGACGTCAGTTCGGAGCGGATGCGATCTGTCCCCGGCGCCCTGCTGCTCAAGAAGCCCTATCGGTTCTCGACGCTCGCGCAAATGATCCGGCGCGCGCTTGGAGATTCCACGGCCGGGTGACGCCGACGTCCGGCGCAACGCCATGACGAAGGGTGCGACAAATTAACCCGACGGGCAAAATTTCGGTTGTCGCGTCGCGCAAATCACTGGTCTAATTCCGCCCGTCTCACCCGATTGAGGGGCGATCGCGATCGTCACGACGTGCGGTGGGATGCGATGGACGTTGAGGTCGCGACTGACGAGCGCACCTTAAGCGTACGGCGAAATCGTGAGGGTCCGACGCCCCGATGCTGGCGTCAAGCAAGCGGAAGCGTTGCTTCCGCCGGCGATGGTGGCAACAAAGCCGGTCACCAGGACGACCACGTATAAGTCGTAAAGCCATTGCGCAGGGAAGGCCGGTGCTC
>JBBRSX010000149.1:0-15218 GCA_038244925.1 Hyphomicrobiales bacterium
GGTGGCGGCGGCTCCGTCAAGACCATCGAAACCCGAGGCGCGGCCAATCTGCCGGGCGGTGTCGGCGGCACGCGCTCCTATTCCTACACGATTGCGAACATGGCGCAGGTGCCGGTGGTCGGCCTCGGCCTCGGCTCGGTGGCGGGTCTCGGCGCGGCGCGGCTGGCGGCCACGCATTATTCGCTCATGACCAAGAGTTCCGCGATGTTCGTCGCCGGTCCGCCGGTGGTGAAGCGGCTCGGTCAGGATCTCACCAAGCAGGAACTCGGCGGCGCCGATATCCAGACCCGCGCCGGCGGTGTCGATGATGCCGTCGATACCGAGGAGGAGGCGTTCGAACGCGTCAGGCGCTTCCTGTCCTACCTGCCGTCCTCGGTGTACGAACTGCCGCCGACGGTTGCCTGCACCGACGATCCGGAACGGGCGGAGGAATCGCTGATGAAAGCGATCCCGCGCAACCGCCGTCAGGTCTACAAGATGCGCCCTATCATCGAGGCCGTGGTCGATAAGGGCTCGTTCTTTGAAGTGAACGCCAATTTTGGCCGCCCTGTCATTACCGGGCTGGCGCGCCTCGAAGGCCGCGCGGTGCTGGTGCTGGCCAGCGATCCCTTCCACTATGGCGGATCGTGGACGGCGGAAGCCTGTCAGAAGGTGGTGCGCTGGGTCGACTTCGCCGAGACCTTCCATCTGCCCGTCGTCTATCTCATGGATTGCCCGGGTTTCATGATCGGGCTCGAAGCCGAGAAGTCGGCGACGATCCGCCACGGGGTGCGCGCGATGGCCGCGGTCAACCAGAGCACCGTACCCTGGTGCACCATCATCGTGCGCAACGCCTTTGGTGTCGCCGGCGTCGTGCATCAGCCCGCCGACCGCTACTCGATGCGCTATGCGTGGCCGTCGGCCTATTGGGGCTCGCTGCCGCTGGAAGGCGGCATCGAAGCCGCCTATCGCGCCGACATCGAAGCGGCGGATGATCCGGCGGCGAAGCTGAAGGAGATCGAGGAGCGGCTCAACAAGCTGCGTTCGCCGTTCCGCTCGGCCGAAAAGTTCTGGGTCGAGGAAGTGATCGATCCCCGCAGGACCCGCTCGCTGCTGTGCGAGTTCGCGCGGCTGGCCGAACCGATCCGCACTCCGGGCCGCGCGACCAGCATGGCGATACGGCCGTAGCTTGTTTCCTTCTCCCGTTGTGGGAGAAGGTGCCGTAGCGAAGCGAAGGCGGATGAGGGGTCTCTCTCTGCGGAGACAGACCCCTCATCCGTCTCGCTGCCGCTTCGCGTCAGCGATCCACCTTCTCCCACAAGGGGTGAAGGGAAGAGCGCCGCCCCAGCTACGCCTGCTCGTTCTCGCGATGCACGTCGTGGACGACGATGCCCGCGCCTTCGTCCGGCATCTTGATCCAGTCGCGGCGCTTCAGCGTCCGCTTGGTGTCTTCGTGGCCGCTCATCCAGTGCTCGCGCATCGAGGTGCCCGAGAACTCGTGGTCCTTGGCGTCGCCCTCATAGGCCTTCTGCTGATAGATCAGTTGCAGGATCGCGATCTCGGGCAGGTTGCCGATTCCAGCCTTGATCTGCCGTTCTTCGTCCGACAGTTGGTCTTCGGGGATTTTCGACAGCGCCTTGTGGAGGCGGGCCTTCAGGTTGTGGGTCTTGCGGTAGACGTCGGTGTTGTGGCGCGTGCGCGAGGAATACATGATGTCCTTGTGCCGGGCCATCACGTCCTGGATGTCGCGCGGCAGCGCGCCGCGCGCGCTGAACAGATCGACCTGGAACACAAGCGAATTGAGGCTGTCTTCCTGGTCGAGCAGATGCTGCAGCGGCGTGTTGGAGACGATGCCGCCGTCCCAGAAATGATCGGTGCCGACCTTCACCATCGGAAGCGCGGGCGGCAGCGCGCCGCTCGCCATGATGTGCTCGGGAATGATCTCGTCATGGGCATTGTCGAAGTAGATGAAATTGCCGGAGAGAACGTTGACCGCGCCGACCGCAAAGCGGATTCGCTTCTCGTTGATCATGTCGAAATCGACCAGTTCGAGCAGCGTCTGGCGCAGCTGTTCGGTGTCGTAATAGCTGGTGGCGGTGCGGGCGCCGGTTGCGCTGAGCCACGGATTGGTCTGGTGCGGCGTGAAGAAGCCGGGCTGGCCGAGCGTCGTCGTCATGAACGAGCTTGCGAGGTTTCGCGCCTTGCGGAAGACGTCGCCGTCCGGCGTGTAATGCCAGATCTTGCGGCTGGTGATGCGGTCCCAGAATATCTGCAGCCGTTCGAGGCGGCGGTCGGGCGGATTGCCGGCGATGATCGCCGAATTGATTGCGCCGATCGAGACGCCGCAAACCCAGTCCGGCTCGATGCCTGCTTCGTGCAAGGACTGGTAGACCCCGGCCTGATAGGCACCGAGTGCGCCGCCGCCCTGCAGCACCAGCGCTACACGGTCGCAGCGTTCCGGCCGCCAACCGCGGTTAGAGATTTTCTGTTCGTGATGTGGTGTCCGCGCGTCCATGCTCAATACTCCTTGCGCGGCGGAGAATTCACGGGGAGCCGTGACGCCGTGATGACACGGCCCGTCACGGGGCTGAAGGAATTCCCTCACATCACTGTCAACCTCGGTCGCTAGCAATTCGCGGGGGAATTCAATTCGGGGATTGCGATGCGCAGGGAAGACCTATTGAAACTTCCGTCGATGCCGGCCGCGGGGCCGAGCTATCCGGCAGGCCCGTATCGTTTCATCGACCGCGAATTTCTCGTCATCACCTACGAGACCGAGCCCGACCTGATCCGCGCCGCGCTGCCCGAGCCGCTGCAGCCGATCGAAAACCCGATCGTGGACTACGAATGGATCCGGATGCCGGATAGCTCGGGCTTCGGCAGCTACACCGAATCCGGCCTGGTGATTCCGGCGCGGCTGCACGGCGAGGAGGTCAATTTCGTTTGCCAGATGTATCTCGACGATGATCCGCCGATCGCCGCCGGCCGCGAGATCTGGGGCTTTCCGAAAAAGTACGCCCACCCCAAGCTCGAGATCGTCAAGGACACGCTGACAGGAACGCTGGAATATGCCGGCCAGCTCGTGGCCATGGGCACCATGGGCTATAAGCACGAAGCCATGGCTGGTAACGGCGACGTCACCCGCGCCACGCTGTCGAAGACGCAAGTTAATCTGAAGATGATTCCGGGCGTCGACGGGCATCTGGAAATCTGCCAGCTCGTTGCAATCAACCTGATCGATATCGTGGTCAAGGGATCGTGGATCGGGCCCGGGCGTTTGCATCTGGTGCCGCACGTCAACGCGCCGGTCGCCGACTTTCCGGTGCGGCGCGTCGTCGGTGCCCATCATTTCCTGGCCGACCTGACACTGCCGTTCGGCCGCGTCGTGCACGACTACAACAAGGAAGCGGTGGCGCTTGCAACCACGGGTCTTGCTGCGGAGTAGCCCGCAGCATCCCCCGCCGGCCTGCTTGACATCAAACTGTAACAAAAACGTAATCTGATCGGACACGGCCAGTGGCAGGGGGTCGTGGCCTCTGCAAGGGCATTTTGCGCCGGTCTGGCAGGGGGCGATGATGTTGTTTGCTGATTTCGGGGACGGGCATGTTGGCTGAGCCCGCACGAATTGCCGGCGCACTGTTAGACGAATCCGGTTCCGGCATTCCAGGGCTGGTATGGGCGTTTCGCCTGCACAGCGACGGCCGCGCCGAAGCGCTGCCGGTCGATGCGCCGATCGAAAGCATCCATGACGGAAGGCTGTGGCTGCATTTCAACCTGACCGATGCGCGCGCGCGATCGTGGCTGGCTACGACCGACATTCCGCCGCTGGCGCGGGAACTGCTGCTGTCAAAGGACAATTACCAGCAGCTCCACACCTCCGATCACTGCGTCTACGGCGTTTTTTCCGATCTGGTTCGCGCGATCGACGCCCCGACCGAGGAGACCGGATTTCTTCGCTTCGCGATGACGGAGCGGCTCCTGGTCAGCGGCCGTCATCAGGCGCTGTGCGCGGTCGATGCGACGCGGCGGGTGCTCGAAGGCGGCCACCGCGTCGAAACCGTCGCAGCCGTGCTGGAGAAGATCATCGACGAAGTCGCCGACACCATGGATCGCATGGCCGACAAGATCGGTACCGATATCGACGATATCGAGGAGCAGGTTCTGGCCGGCGAAATCAAGGCGAATATGCGCGGCAAGCTCGGTCAGCAGCGGCGAACCTGCGTGCGGCTGCACCGGCAACTGGCCGGTCTGCGCGTACTGTTCCACCGGCTCGAGCAGAAGAACACCGACGATCTCAATCCGGCGCTGCGGCTGCAGGCCGGCAGGCTGGCGCAACGGCTCGACGGCCTCGACCACGATATCATCGAGCTGCGCGAACGCAGCCGCCTGCTGGAGGAAGAGCTCCGCTTCAAGATGGAAGAGGAGAGCAACCGGCATCTCCATGCGCTGTCGGTGGTGACCACACTGCTGCTGCCGCCGACGCTGATCACCGGCATTTTCGGCATGAACACCAAGGGCCTGCCACTGACTGAAACGGAAACCGGATTCCTTTGGGCTGCGGCAATGATGATCGGTGTTTCCGGGCTTGCCTATCTGATCATGCGGCGTCTCGGCATCGTCAAATAGAACCGGCGAGCTTCGCATTCCCCATGTGCAGTGCACTGTCCCGTGTAGCCATCCTGTTCGCGGCGGTGGTGTATCTGGCGTTGGCACCGATCGCGCGCGCGGATCAGGTCGCCGTTGCAACGAAAGATCCGCGCGAGGCGCTGGCCGACGCCGGCTATCAGTTCAGCATGACCTATATCGGGGAGGGGCTCGCCAACGTCTCCGGCGGCATCCGCACCGGAGCGATCTACACCGGGCGTCTCGATTTGGGCACCACGATCGACCTGGAAAAAGTCGCAGGCTGGACCGGCGCCAGCTTCCACGCCAACATATTCCAGATCCACGGCGATGGACTATCGCGCAGTTACATCGGCAACCTGATGCTGGTCTCGGGCGTCGAGTCGCTGCCGGCAACCCGGCTCTATGAACTCTGGATCGAGCAGAAACTGCTCGGCGGAAAATTTTCTGTCCGGGTCGGTCAGCAGGCCTCCGACATCGAGTTCTTCGACAGCTCCTACGACGACATGTTCGTCAATTCCGCGCTGGGCTGGCCCGGTATCACCGGGATTGTGCTGCCGACCGGCGGTCCGTCGCCGCCGCTCGCGGTGCCCGGCATCCGTCTCAAGGCCGAACTATCCGACCAGATCACGGCCTACCTTGCGCTGTTCGACGGCAGTGCCGCCCCGCCCAATGCCACGGTGGACCCGCAGATCGCCAATCCGCACGGGATTCTGTTTCGCGTCAATGATCCGCCATGGTGGATCGGACAGGTTAAATACAAATTCGAAATCGGCGAGCGCAAGCTGCCGGCGACCATCACCGGCGGCGGCTGGTATCACATGATGTCATTCGCCGATCAGCGCTTCGGGGCCGACGGACTATCGCTCGCCGATCCCGACAGTTCGGGCGATCCGTTGCTGAGGCGGCGGAACTACGGAATGTTCATGGTCTACGAGCAGATGCTGGCGCGCGCGGCGCCCGGCTCGGACAAGGGCATCGCGTTCTTCTTCCGCGCCTCGACCAACCCGTCGGACCGCAATCTGGTCAGCGGCTATCTCGACGGCGGCTTCCTGTTTACCGGCTTCAGCGATGCGCATCCGAACGACAAGTTCGGTATCGCCGCGACCTATGCGCGGATTTCAGACGGCGCCCGCTCGCTCGATCGCGACACCCAATTTTTCACCGGCACGCCGTACCCGCTTCGAGACTACGAGGCGATCCTCGAAATTACCTACCAGCACGAAGTCAAACCCGGCTTCCTGCTGCAGCCGGTGTTTCAGTATATCGCCCATCCTGGCGGCGGGGCGGTGGATCCCAACGACCCTGCGCAGACCAGGCGCATCAAGGACGGCGTCATGGCCGGCGTCCGCACCACCATTACTTACTAAACGAATGTGAATCCGGCGGCGATCAGCACCGTCAATCCGAGCGTGACATTGAGCAAGCGTTCGCTATTTGGCGACAGCATCAATCCTCGCAAGGAGGCGCCGACATAGAGCCAGACGATATCAACCACGATCATCACGGCTACCAGCAAAAGCCATTTGGTGAAGGTATCCTGCGGTACGTTGCCCTTGATCAAGGTGTACGATGCAAGCAGCGATGCGAATGCCAGATAGGCTTTCGGATTTGTCACGCCCAGGAGAAATCCCGCCGGACGCGTGTGCGCCGTTGCTGGCCCGGGCGGTTGCTCCGACCGGGGACGACGCAATCTTGTAGGCGAGATAGATCAGATAAACCGTGGCGGCTATCGTCATCACGCGCAGCGCGGAAGGGAATGCTGCGAGCAACGAAAACAGTCCTGCGGCCGTGATGCCGCAAGCCGTTGCCAAACCCAACTGAAGCCCCAGGAAATACGACAGCCCGCCAACAAAGCCCCGGGCGCGACCGACCGCGATAAGGGCCGCGATCGCAGGACCTGGCGATCCCAGCAATCCGACCGCTGCAGTCAAAAATACGCCCAGTGCAACCGTGTCCATTGCGACGTTTCCTCCTGGCCCGTCGCAATCCTTATCTGCTTTAGCCCGTGTCGCGCTAGGCGGGCGCCACCGCCGGTTTCGGTGCGGGCCGTGCGATCGTAATCGTCAGCAGCGAGGCGACGATGCAGAGTGCGCCTGCAACAAAGAACGCCGGCAGATAGCTCGCATAGATCGTTCGCGTCAGGCCTGCGCCGAACGCCGCCATGCCCGCGCCGAGCTGATGGCCCGCAAAAATCCAGCCGAACACCATGTTGGCGCGTTCGGGCCCAAATCTTTGCGCGGTGAGCCGCACCGTCGGCGGCACCGTCGCGATCCAGTCCAGTCCGTAGAACATCGCAAACACCGAGAGCCCGTAGAACGAGAAATCGGTGAAAGGCAGGAACAGCAGCGACAGGCCGCGCAGGCCGTAATACCAGAACAGCAAATAGCGGTTGTCGTAACGATCCGACAGCCAGCCCGAAACGATGGTGCCGAAGAAATCGAAGATGCCCATCGCTGCCAGCAGGCTCGCCGCCTGCACCTGCGGAATGCCGTAGTCGAGGCACATCGGGATCAGATGGACTTGAATGAGGCCGTTGGTGCTGGCGCCGCAGATGAAGAAGGTGGCAAACAGAACCCAGAACACGGATGACTTCGAGGCGTCGCGCAGGGTGCCGAGGGCGGCGGCTACGATCGGCGCGTTGTTGGGCGGCGGCGCCGCTATCGGCTCGGTGCCTTCATCGCCGAAGGGCCGCAAGCCGAGGTCGCTCGGCCGGTCGCGCATGATCATCAGCACGGCGAAGGCGGCTACGCCCAGCATCATGCAGACAAATCCGAGCGAGATCCGCCAGCCATAGTGATCGGTCAACATCGCCAGCAGCGGCAGGAACGCCAATTGTCCGGTCGCGACGCTGGCGGTGAGGATCCCGACCACGAGACCGCGCCGCGCCACGAACCAACGCGCGGAGACCGTAGCTCCCAACACCAAGGCGGTCATGCCGGTGCCGATACCGATCACGACGCCCCACAGCAGCATCAGGTGCCAGACTTTGGTCATCGCCAGCGAAGCGATCAGGCCCGACGCCACGACCAGCAACGCCGACAGCGTCACATTCCGCAGGCCATAGCGGTTCAATAGCGCCGCGGCGAACGGCGCCATCAGCCCGAACAGGATGAAGCGAATCGACAGTGCCGAGGAAATCTCCGCCGTGGTCCATTGGAATTCCTGCTGCAGCGGCACGATGAAGACGCCGGGCGCGCCGACGGTGCCGGCGGTGATCAAGGCGGTGAGGAAAGTCACCGCGACCATCGCCCAGCCGTAGTGGATGTTGCGGCGGGCGAGGGCGGCGGACAGCCAGTTCGAGATCATTGGGCCTCAGGAGGTTCGGTGGGGATTTCCGGGAGTCTTTTGGCAGCTTTCCCGAAAGAGCTCTTTCAGGTTTGCTTGAGGTTTCCTTGGAAATTCTTGCGGGTTAGCTTGAGCTGCGTAACCCTGGCACAGGAACAGTCCGGCTGAAATGCCGGACTTCCCTCATTTCAGGACATGCCGCCGTTAGTGAACGATCCGCTCGACCGCGATCGCGGTGGCCTCACCGCCGCCGATGCACAGTGCGGCGACGCCGCGTTTCAGGTTCTGCGCTTCCAGCGCATGCAGCAGCGTTACGATCAGCCGCGCGCCGGTGGCGCCGATGGGGTGGCCGAGCGCGCAGGCGCCGCCGTTGAGGTTCAGTTTCTCCCTGGGAATGCCGAGGTCGCGCTGTGCCGCCATCGCCACCACCGCAAAGGCCTCGTTGATCTCGAACAGGTCGACGTCGCCGACGCTCCAGCCCACCTTGTCCAAAAGCTTGCGGATCGCCGGGATCGGCGCCGTGGTGAACCACTGCGGTTCCTGGCTGTGGGTGGCGTGGCCCTTGATCTCGGCCAGCGCCGGCAGGCCCTCGCGATCGACCAGCGAACGCTTTGCAAGAATCAGCGCCGCGGCGCCGTCGGCATTGGCCGAGGAGGCGGCCGGCGTGATGGTGTCGTTGGCGCGGAACGCGGCCTTGAGGCCGGGAATCTTGGCGGGATCGACTTTCAGCGGATGTTCGTCATTGGCGACGATACGCGGGCCGACCTTTTCGGTGATCGTGATCGGCGCGATCTCGGCCCGGAACGCGCCGCCCTCGACCGCCTTGCGGGCGCGGGTCAGCGTCTCCATCGCGTATTTGTCCTGGTCGGCGCGGGTGAATTGGTAGGCTTCCGCGGTGGCTTCTCCGAAATCGCCCATCGAGCGGCCGGTCTCGTAGGCGTCTTCCAGCCCGTCCATCATCATGTGGTCGATGATGCGGTCGTGGCCGGCGCGGTAGCCGGAGCGGGCCTTCGCCAGCAGATAGGGTGCGTTCGACATGCTCTCCATGCCGCCGGACAACACGATATTGGCCGAGCCGGCGTTGATGATGTCGTGGGCCAGCATGGTGGCCTTCATGCCGGAGCCGCAGACCTTGTTGATGGTGGTGGCGCCGGTCGCGTCCGGCAGTTTGGCGCCGCGCGCGGCCTGTCGGGCCGGCGCCTGGCCCTGTCCCGCCGGCAGCACGTTGCCCATGAAGACTTCGTCGATCCGCTCTGGCGCCAGTTTCGCCCGCTCAAGTGCCGCGCCGATCACATGCGAACCGAGCTTGGGGGCGCTGAGCGGCGCGAGGTCGCCCATGAACCGCCCCAAGGGGGTGCGGGCGGCGGAGAGGATGACGACGGGGTCGGAGGCTGCGGTCACGGCGATGGCTCCTCAAGGTTTATGCGTAATTAATATTACGATCATCATATGATGTGCTGCCGGATTTGCAACGCCCGGGGGCCACAATTTTGGGGCGATCCGGCGGAAACCCGTCGAAATTCTCGGGGCAAACCCGCGCCGGGGCGGCGATTGATTAAAATTGTCGGAAAAAAAGCGCCAGAACCTCCAGTCCAAGATGGTTCGCTGGGGCAGCAAAGATCCGGGGGGCTGGGGACGCTATGAAATCGAGTAGTCTGACTGAAAAAAACTGGGACGACGTGCTGTCGGCGCGTTCCCACTCGGCCGAGATTTCGCATGAACGCTACGGCCTGATCCTTTCCCGTGTGCAGTTCGTGTCGCGGTTCTTCGGCGTCCTCATCCTGCTTTGGGTCGGCATCGAATTCGTCTACTGGCCGTGGCCGGTCAGCGGTTTGCTGGCGCTGGAGCGGGTTGTCGCCGCTGGCGCATTCTGGGTCCTCGGGACCCATCGCTTCGAGCCGCGGGCCTCTGCTGCCTATCGTGCGGTCATGGCGCTGCTGCTGATTCCGGCCGCTCTGATCCTTGGCGTGGAATTCGTGCTGGCCGATACGGGAGCGTATATGGAGCAACAGTTTGGCACCCAGGCTTACGTGTTTTCACCGCTGCTTCTTGCGGTCAGCCTGAGCATCTTTCCGCTAACGGTGCGCGAGAGCCTGTTGCTGACCGCGCCGATGATTCCGGTCACGGTCCTGCCGATGATTTTCTGGCCCCAGCTATTTGCCGCGACTTCGCCCTTTGCGATCGTTCTCATGCTGGTGCTGATTGCGGCCATTTCCGCGATCGCGAGCCTGAGCCAACTGGCCTTTCTCGTCAGCCTGGTGAAGAAGTCCGCGACTGACGGACTGACCGGCGCAGTGACGCGGAAGGTCGGCGAGCGGATGCTCGATGCCATGTTCGCCGTCGCCCGGCGCGGGAACACCCCGTTCAGCATCCTCTTCATCGATCTCGACCGCTTCAAGTCGATCAACGACCGGTTCGGCCATGGCGCGGGCGACGACGTTCTCCGTGACGTGACGACCTCGATCCGCGCCGTGGCGCGCCGTCAGGACGTGCTGGTGCGCTGGGGCGGCGAGGAACTGGTGCTGATCATGCCGGAGACCGGCGGCGCGGAGATCGCCGGCTTCGTCAACCGGCTCGCCCTTGGCGGCATCGGCCTGGCGCCCGACAAGGTGGCGATCACCGCGAGCATGGGCGCTGCGGAACGCGTAACCGACAACGCGGACAACTGGGACGCCCTGGTCGCCGCAGCCGACCGCCGCATGTATGCAGCCAAGGCGGCAGGCCGGAACTGTTACCTCGGCCCGAACGAGATTCCGGTGGCCGGCGTGTTCGGATCGTCACGGGTGAAGGCCGAAGCGCCGCAGACAAAACCCGATCCTGTCACGACCCTCGCGATGCGTGATGGACCCCGGGTCCAGGCCGCCTAGCTTCGCTTGCGGTCGAGGAATCCCTGCATCAGCCGCTGCGGCTCGCCGGTCAGGTAGGATTGCCCGAACACGCCGACGCTCAAATTGACGGATTCGGTAAGCGGCAGTTCTTCCCATTGCCGCAACAGCGCCTTTTGCGAACGCAGCGCTTGCGGGCCGCATTCCAGCAGCGCCTTGACCGTGTGTTCGACCGCCGCATCGAGGCCGCCTTGCTTGGCAACCACGTCGACGAGGCCCCAGGCCAGTGCGGTAGGCGCGTCGATATTTTCCGCCGTCATCACCAGCCAGCGGGCGCGGCCCCAGCCGATCAGCCGCGGCAGCAGCGCCGCATGGATCACCGAGGGGATGCCGACCCGCACTTCCGGCATGCCGAACATGGCATCGTGCGCTGCAATCCGGAAATCGCAGGCGGCGGCGACTTCCAGCCCACCACCGAGGCACCAGCCGGGCAGGCGGGCGATCACCGGCGCCGGAAACTGCCGTACGGCCTCGCAGAGGTCGCGCAGCCGGGTGATGAAGGCCTCGGCCGACTTCTGGTCCAGTTTCGCCATTTCCTTGATGTCGGCGCCGCCGATCATGCTCTTTTCACTCTGGCCGGCCAGGATCACCGCGCGGACGTCCGGATCTTTCGCAAGCGCCTCGAACCCTTCGCGCACGCCATCGGTGACGGCGGAGGAGAGAATGTTGAGCGAGCCGGCATTGCAGATCGTCAGGCGAACGACACCTCGCGCGTCACGGTCTACGCCGCAGTGGGGATTGAGCATTTCCATCTGATCTTCTCGAAGCCTGTTTGGACGGTTGGCGCCACTTCCGGGGGATTGCGCCGGGTTGTCAAGGGCGGCCGGGAGACCGGCGTTGCGAGGCGGTCATCGCGTGTGTAATATGACGATCGTCATTCAAAAGGAGCCGTCATGACCGCGACCGAACCCGCCAAGCTGTTTTCGCCCGCAACACGCCGGGAGCGGGTGGTGGATTGGCAGGCGCCGGGACCGGCGGCAAAGGCAGCTTTCGGGATGTCGGGAATGGAAGCCATGTGCGCGATCCGCGACGGCCTGCTGCCGGAGCCGCCGATGGCGCGGCTGATCGATTTTCGGCTGCGCATCGCCGAACCCGGCCGGATCGTGATGAAACTGGAGCCGCATGAGAGCCTCGAAAATACCATCGGGCTGCTGCACGGCGCGACCGCGGCGGCGCTGCTGGATACCGCCATGGGCTGCGCGATCTCGACGATGCTGCCGGCAGGGCAGGGCGCGGTCACGCTCGACCTCAAGCTGACCTATCTGCGGCCGCTGTCGGTACGCTCTGGCACCATCTCGGCGGAAGGCAAACTGATAAAACTCGGCCGCCAGACCAGCTACACCGAAGGTTTCGTCCGTGACGGCGCCGGGAATCTTGCAGTGCACGCAACCGCGACCTTTTCCATGATCGGCGAGGCCACAAAAGCGAAATAAATGCAGCTTTTTCCGCGCCAAACTGCTATTATATGATTGAAAACATCTAATAGGACGGTCGATGCGCTATTCGAAAGAGCACAAGCAGGAGACCCACGCCCGAATCGTGAAGAAGGCCTCGGTGCGGCTTCGCGAAAAGGGCGCGCATGGCATCGGCGTCGCCGACCTGATGAAGGAGGCGGGCCTCACCCATGGCGGCTTCTACGCGCATTTCGACTCGCGCGAGGCGCTGGTGATCGAGGCTTTTGTCTATGCGATGGACCGTGCCAACGAGCGCTGGCGCAAGGTCGCCGAACAGACGCCGCCGGAAAAGCGTCTCGCCACCATCGTCGAGAGCTATCTGACGCCACTGCATCGCGACGATCCCGGCCATGGCTGCGCGGTGCCGACGCTCGGCGCCGAGATCGCCCGCGAAAGCCCGAAGACGCGAAAAGCCTTTGCCGCCAAGCTGGAACAGATGATCGACATGATGGCCGATCAGATCCTCGACGTTCCCCGCAAGGCCGCGCGCAAGCAGGCGATGGCGGCATTGGCGACCATGATGGGAACGCTGGTGCTGTCGCGTATCGCCGGGACCGGCGAGTTCTCCGACGAGATTTTGGCGTCGGGGCGGGAAGCGGTGCTGGAGCGACCGGCGGTGGCGAAGAAGGCCAAAGCGAAGGCGAATTGATAGCGTTCAGCGCCCGCTGAACAATGCGCGCTCGCCTTCCACCGTCTCGTAGATGTAATCCGCCACCGCCCGTATCCGCGCCAGATCCTTGCTGTCGGCGTGCATCAACAGCCAGAACGTCCGTGAGATCGTGATCTCGTCCGGCAGCACCGGCCGCAATTGCGGATGTGCTGTGGCCATGAAGTGCGGCAACACCGCGATGCCAAAGCCGGCGATGGTGGCGTTGAGCTGCGCGATCAAATTGGCGCTGCGGAATTTGGCTGAAATCTTTGGCGAGACCTGCGGCAGATAGTCCAGTTCCGGCGTGAACAGCAGTTCCTCGATATAGCCGACGAAGCGATGGGCGGGCAGATCGCTGCGGCCTTCGATGGCTGGCGCGCGGTCGAGATAGGCGGGCGCGGCGTAGAGCCCGAGGCTGTAGTCGAGCAGCTTGCGTCCGACGATGCGGCCTTCCTTGGGCATAGTCAGGCTGATCGCGATATCCGCCTCGCGCTTCGACAGGCTGAACAGCCGCGCGGTGGCGACCAGCTGCAGGTCTAGATCGGGATACCGCTCGGTGAATTTCAGCAGCCGCGAGGCCAGGAAGTGACTGCCAAAGCCGTCGGGGGCGCCGATCCGGACCGTGCCGGTCAGATGCGCACGCGAGCCGCCGACCGCTTCCTGGTTGGCGACGATCGTGGATTCCATCGCTTCCGCGCTGTCGGCGACGCGCTGGCCGGCTTCGGTCAGGAGATAGCCGGTCTTGCGGCGATCAAACAGTTTTGCTGACAGATGTCGCTCCAGCCGGTCGACACGCCGGATCACTGTGGCATGATCGACCCCGAGCTGCTTGGCGGCAGCCGAGACCGATCCGCCGCGCACGATGGCGAGCACGAAACGGAAGTCGTCCCAGTCGGGAGTCTTGGTGCGTTGGGTCTTGCCGCCTTGATCCAGCATTTCCGCACATCTATGGTGCATTTTATCGGACTTGTATCCTAGGAAATGCAGGTCAAAAAGGGCGTCAAAGCTACCCATGGCGTTTTCGAGCGAGGTGGGTACCGGTTCGCGTCAAGAAAACGCGTCAGAACAAGAGTTACGGGACTCCAGGGAGATTACGCATGCGTTCGATCGGGCATTTCATCGGCGGCAAAGAGGTCAAGGGCACGTCGGGCCGCACGGCTGACGTTTTCGAGCCGATGACCGGCGAGGTCCAGGCCAAGGTGGCGCTGGCGTCCAAAGCCGAGCTCCGCGCCGCGGTCGAAAACGCCAAGGCGGCGCAAGTCGAGTGGGCTAACACCAATCCGCAGCGCCGCGCCCGCGTGATGATGAAGTTCCTCGAACTCGCGCAGCGCGACTACGACAAGCTCGCCGATTTGCTGGCGCGCGAACACGGCAAGACCGTCCCCGACGCCAAGGGCGACATTCTGCGCGGTGTGGAGGTCGTGGAATTCGCGCTCGGCATTCCGCAAATGAGGAAGGGTGAATACACCGAAGGCGCGGGGCCGGGCATCGACATCTATTCGATGCGCCAGCCGCTCGGTGTCGTTGCCGGCATCACGCCGTTCAATTTCCCGGCGATGATCCCGATGTGGAAATTCGCGCCCGCGATTGCCTGCGGCAATGCGTTCATCCTCAAGCCGTCGGAGCGTGACCCCGGCGTGCCGATGAGGCTTGCCGAGTTGATGCTGGAGGCGGGGTTGCCGCCGGGTATCCTCAACGTCGTCAATGGCGACAAGGAAGCGGTCGACGCCATCCTCGACGATCCCGATATCCGCGCCGTCGGCTTCGTCGGCTCGTCCGCGATCGCCCAGTATATCTACGAGCGGGCGGCCGCGACCGGAAAGCGGTGTCAATGCTTTGGCGGCGCCAAGAACCACGCCCTCATCATGCCGGATGCCGACATGGACCAGACCGTCGACGCCCTGGTGGGGGCCGGCTACGGCGCGGCGGGCGAGCGCTGCATGGCGGTGTCGGTCGCCGTTCCCGTCGGCAAGACCACGGCCGACCGGCTGATGGAAAAGCTCATTCCGCGCGTCGAGAACCTGAAGATCGGTCCTTCGATCGATCCGACCGCCGATTTCGGTCCGCTGGTGACCAAGGACGCGCTCAATCGTGTCAAAAACTATGTCGAGATCGGCATCAAGGAAGGTGCCACGCTCGCGGTCGACGGCCGCGGCTTCAAGATGCAGGGCTACGAGAACGGCTTCTATATGGGCGGCTCGTTGTTCGACAACGTCACCAAGGACATGCGCATCTACAAGGAGGAGATCTTCGGGCCGGTGCTGTCGGTGGTGCGCGCGAAGGGCTACGAGGAGGGGCTCGGCCTTTGCAACGACCACGAATTCGGCAACGGCGTCGCCA
>JBBRSX010000150.1:0-15168 GCA_038244925.1 Hyphomicrobiales bacterium
AAATAGGGCAAATCCCGGCCCCTGGTCCAAAGCGCGTGAAATTCGCTGGCCAAATCATACAGATAAAAAGCGATTCGGTGAGGCTCGTGTGCCACCGCCGCGGCCTCGATCATCCGGGGATAGAGCGCCAGCAGCTTGAGCAGAGCGAGTTCCGCCGGGTCGGTCAGCCGCTCCACGGCGGCATCGCCGAGGTAGGCCGCGCGGCCGGCGTCGTCCTCCGGCAGGTCCGGAACCATCTCGCGGGCGTTCTTGAAGATCGAGTGGCCGCGGGCATGGCCGTACTGGACGTAGAACACCGCGTTGTCCTTGGACTGCTCGATGACCTTGGCGAGGTCAAAATCCAGCACCGCGTCGTTCTTGCGAAACAGCATCATGAACCGGACCGCGTCCGAGCCGACCTCGTCGACCACCTCGCGCAAGGTGACGAAATCGCCGGAGCGTTTTGACATCTTCACCGGCTCGCCATCGCGCAGCAATCGAACGAGCTGTACGACCTTGACGTCCAGCGAGGCCTTGCCGGCGCTGACGCCCTTCACCGCCGCCTGCATCCGCTTGATGTAGCCGCCATGATCGGCGCCGAACACGTCGATCATGTCGAGAAAACCGCGATCGATCTTGTTCTTGTGATAGGCGATGTCGGAGGCGAAGTAAGTATAGCCGCCGTCCGACTTGATCAGCGGCCTGTCGACGTCGTCGCCATAAGCAGTCGCCCGAAACAGTGTCTGCTCGCGATCCTCGTAGTCCTCGACCGGCTTGCCCTTCGGCGGCGGCAGGCGGCCTTCATAGATATCGCCTTTGGAGCGCAGGAAATCGATGGTCTCGGTGACCTTGTTGTTGCCGGTCTCGATCAGCGAGCGCTCCGAGAAGAACACCTCGTGCTTGATGTTGAGCGCGGCGAGATCGCCCTTGATCATGTCCATCATCATGGCGATGGCCTTCGGCCGAACGATCGGCAGCCAGGTGCCTTCCGACATCGCCTTCAGCTTGTCGCCATGCTCGGCGGCGAGCGCCTGCCCGACCGGCACCAGATAGTCGCCGGGGTAAAGCCCTTCCGGGATGTCGCCGATGTTCTCGCCGAGCGCTTCGCGGTAGCGCAGGAACGCGGAGCGCGCGAGCACGTCGACCTGGGCGCCGGCGTCGTTGATGTAATATTCGCGCGTAACGTCATAGCCCGCGAACTGCAGCAGGCTGGCCAGCGCATCGCCGAACACCGCGCCACGGCAATGGCCGACATGCATCGGCCCGGTCGGGTTGGCCGAGACGTATTCGACATTGACCTTGCCGGCGTTGCCGATCGCGCTGTTGCCGTAGGACGCCCCTTCCCGCAGCACGGTGCGCAGCGCGTCGGCCCACACCTGCGGCTTCAAGGTCAGATTGATGAAGCCGGGCCCGGCCACATCGACGGACGCTACCAGATCGTCGGCGCGGAGCTTCTCGGCAAACTTGTCGGCGAGTTCGCGCGGCTTTGCTTTTGCCTCCTTGGCCAGCACCATCGCGGCGTTGGTCGCCATGTCGCCATGGCTGGCATCGCGCGGCGGCTCGACCACGACGCGGGAGAAATCGATGCCGGCGGGCCACTGGCCCTCGGTCGCGAGCACGGCGCAAATCGCGTGCACGCGCGCCAGCACATCGGCAAAAAGGTGGTGTGAAGCAGGTTTGGCCATGGCCGCCGCCTAACGCAAATCCGGGGTCGAGTCAAAAAGCCTTTGGTGCTCGATCAGGGCGAAACGGTCGGTCATTCCGGCAATGAAATTGCCGATCCGGCGGGCCCGTTCGCCCTCGCTTTCGCGCTCCGACCCCTCGACCCATTCGGCCGGCAGGTCACCCGGCGAGGCCTGGTAGCGCGCGAACAGGTCGAACAGGATCCCTTCCGCGTCGCCCATCACCCGCATCACCCGCGCATGGCGGTACATCCGCTGCTTGAGGAATGCCTTGATCGCGGCCTCCTCCTCCGCCACCGAAGCGGGAAATGCGACCATCGGCTGGTGGTGGTGGCGAACATCATGGGCCGACTTTGGCTTCGCCGCGTCCAGACGCTTTTGCGTCTCCGCGACAACAGCCCCGATCAAGTAGGAAATCAGCTCGCGCACCAGTTCGGCGCCGCGCCTGACGTCGTCCAAGTCAGGATAGTGAGCGCCGATCTCGCGGATGATCGTCTCCGTCAGCGGCATCACCTTGAGATCGTCGACGCCGAACAGGCCGGCGCGCAAACCGTCGTCAATGTCGTGGGCGTCATAGGCGATGTCGTCGGCAAAGGCCGCGACCTGCGCTTCCAGCGACGCAAAACTCCACAGCTCCAGATCGAAGGTCCGGTTGAAATCGGCAATCCCGACCGGAATTCCACTCTCTCGATAGCGCCCGGCCGCGACCCCGCTCCGCTCCGTCAGCGGGCCATTGTGCTTGACCACGCCCTCGAGCGATTCCCAGGTCAGGTTCAACCCGTCAAACTCGGGGTAGCGGTGCTCCAGCGACGTCAGGACCCGCAGCGTCTGCGCATTGTGGTCGAAGCCGCCATGGGCCCGCAGGCACTTGTCGAGCGCCCGCTCGCCGGCATGGCCGAACGGGGGATGGCCGAGGTCGTGAGCCAGCGCCAGCGTTTCGGTCAGGTCCTCGTCGAGGCCGAGCTGGCGAGCCAAGGCGCGGGCGATTTGCGCCACTTCGAGCGAGTGGGTCAGCCGGGTGCGGTAATGATCGCCCTCGTGGAACACGAAAACCTGGGTTTTGTGCTTGAGGCGGCGAAAGGCGGTCGAATGGATCACCCGGTCGCAATCGCGCCGGAACGGGCTGCGGGTCTTGCTCGGCGGCTCCGAAAACAGCCGGCCGCGGCTGGAATCGGGGTCGCAGGCATAAAGCGCGCGGGGGGCAGCCATTCCGACCGACACGTTTTTTTAGTCCTTATCCATTTGATTCCGCGACGTTACGCACTTAACTATGTCGGACGCGGTATACCAAATGAATTGGGTATGACGCCGGCGACCGGAGAGCTGCCATGACCACTGCTGACATGACCACTGCCATCACCGTCAGCGAGCGGGCCGCCCGCCGCATCGGGCAAATCCTCAAGACCGAGGGCGACGGCGCCATGCTGCGCATTTCCGTCGAGGGCGGCGGATGTTCCGGCTTCCAGTACAAGTTCGACGTCGACCATGCCAAGGCCGAGGACGATCTGGTGATCGCACGGGAGGACGCGGTGGTGCTGGTCGATCCGGCCTCGGTGCCGTTCCTGGCCGGTTCGGAAGTCGATTTCGTCGACGACCTGATCGGCGCCTCGTTCCGCGTCGTCAATCCCAACGCCACCGCCTCCTGCGGCTGCGGCACCAGTTTTTCGATCTGAGCCGATCAGCTCGCAGGTTGGACTTGGTTCACCGCGGCAACGGCGTCCGGCATCGCGGGGGCGAGCGGCGGCGCCTCCTCCGCAGGCCCTAACGCCCGCAACATCGCGTCCACCAATGTCTGCTTGCGCAGCGGCTTGGCGAGGAAGTCCGACATTCCCGCCGCGCGGCACAGTTTGGCGTCTTCGGGAAACGCGTTGGCCGTCAATGCGATGATCGGGAGCGAGTTGAGGCCGCCGGCGCGGATCGCCCGCGTCGCGGCGTGGCCATCCAGGACGGGCATTTGCACGTCCATCAGTACCAGATCGTAGTCGGTTTCCGACGCCGCCTGCACCGCCTGCGCGCCGTCGGTCACCATGGTTGTTTCGTTGTCGAACTCCCGCAGCATCTTGCTGACGACCAGACGGTTGGTCGCATCGTCTTCCGCGATCAGTATCCGCAGCGGACGGCCCAACGCCGCGATGCGCAGCTTGAGATCGTCGGCGCCAACCCGATCCCTTGATTGTTCGGAGACGAATGTATCGCTCCAGGGCAATGTCAGTGAAAACCGGAATGTCGAGCCCTGTTCCGGCTCCGAACTGACGCCGATCTTGCCGCCCATCTGCTCGATGATGCGCCGGGAGATGGCGAGCCCCAAGCCGGTGCCGCCAAAGCGGCGATTGATCGAGGCATCGGCCTGCTCGTAGTCGGTAAACAGTCGGCCGACACGGTCAGGGGCGATACCGATACCGGTGTCGGAGACGCTCCATTCCACCCGGGCCAGCATGTCGCCGCGCGAATGACAGATGGCGGCGATCGTCACATTGCCTTGTTCGGTGAATTTCACCGCGTTGGAAGCCAGATTGAGCAGCACCTGACGGATCCGCGCAACGTCGCCGCGCAGCGACGCCGGAAGTGCCGGGTCAAGTTCGACCACAACCCTCAGCCCCTTGTTGTCAGCACTGGAGCGGATCACCGAGGCAACGGCCTCGATCAGTGTGCTCGGCGAAAAATCGGCTACCTCGAACTGGAAGCGTCCGGCCTCCAGTTTCGAAAGGTCCAGAATGTCATTGAGCACCCGGAGCAGATTGTCGCCGGAGTCCCTGATCGTGGCGACCGCCTGATGCTGTTCGGGGTCGAGCTCGGTCTCCAGCAGCATGCCCGCCAGTCCCAACACGCCGTTCATGGGGGTGCGGATTTCGTGGCTCATGACCGCGAGAAAATCGGATTTCGCCCGGCTCTCGGCTTCCGCCCGCTCGGCGCGCCAGCGTTCGGTGACGTCGCGGCCGAAGCCGCGATAGCCGAGGAACTGGCCGTCGCTGTCTCCCCTGGGATTTGCCGTCAACGACCACAGCCGCGTCTGCCCGCCGGTGACGACCCGCACGTTGACCTCGTGCAGCGGCGCGCGCCGTGCCATGAGCGCTGCGATGTTGGAAGCCGTGATCGCGTCGTCGGGACAAAGCATCTCCAGCAATTCGGAAAAATCCGTGCCCTTCAGCAACGGCAGCGGCATCAGCGCCACTTCGGCGAACCGGTCGGGCACCTCGATCAGCCTGCCCCGCGCATCGGTCTGCCACAGCCAGTCGCTGGCGTTTTCCTGGAATTCCTTGAGCAGCAGCGAGATGATCTCGGTCTGGCGCTCGAGCTGCAATTGCGCCCGCAGGTTGTTCTGGAACAGGTTGGCATGCGAGACGACGTTGCGCACCATGAAGGCGGTAAAAAGCATCAGAAACACGGCGGTGAAGACATGGGTCTTGTCGCCGCACAGGAACAACGCGCCGGCGGAGGCTAACGCCATCGTCCACGTGTAGATCAGTCCCGCCCGCGGCACCGTCGACAGCGTGAATGCGCCGCCGGAGATCATTCCCGTCATCAGGCAGGCAATGATCATCTGATCCGCCGGTCCCGATTTGGACAGGAACGCCAGCGGCAACGCGCCCCAGATCGCGGCCAGGAAGAACGCCTGCAACGTCGTCCTGCGCATGGCGCGGACCGAAGCCCCTTGCGGACGCTCGCGAGGCGAGCGCGCCCACGCCCTGGCCGCCATCAAGGCAACCGCTGCAATCAGGAGCGACCACACGCCGAGGAAGAGATTTGAACCCGTGTTCCAGAACAGCGCCAGAACGATCGCCACATTGATCAGGTTAACGGTCATGGTGACCGGCACCAGCCGCGTCACCGCGTCGATCTGCCCGGCGCGAATCCGGCCCATTTCGCGATCGGTGATTTCGCCAGCCTCGATGTGGGCAATGGCCGAGAATCCGCTGATCATGCCGAGTAACCTCCCGAGCGGACCGTTGTGCACGACCAGATGTGCCATCAGTTCACCGGGGGATTTCATGCTGTGCCAACCTTTTGCGCGATATACGCAAATAGGCCCGGCAACTCTTCGACGGCGTTAACTGCCCGTGCCGCAAGATTACGGGGTTAATATTCCGTTGCCGAGCTCACTCGGCAGCCACCGCGTGCGGCCGCTCGCCCTCGCCGGTCTCCTCGTGCGGCGGTTCGAGCCGGCGCTTCAGCAGGCGATCGATGCGGTCGAGATAGATGTAGACCACCGGCGTGATGAACAGCGTCAGCAATTGCGAGACGCAGAGACCGCCGACCACGGCGACGCCGAGCGGCTGACGCAGTTCGGCACCGGCGCCGGCGCCGATCGCGATCGGCAGCGTGCCGAAGATCGCGGCAAACGTCGTCATCATGATCGGGCGGAACCGCAGCAGGGCCGCCTCGCGGATCGCGTGTTCGGCGCTGAGGCCGACGCGGCGGCGCTCCAGCGCGAAATCCACCATCATGATGGCGTTCTTCTTGACGATGCCGACCAGCATCACGATGCCGATCATCGCGATGACGGACAGCTCCATCCCGAACAGCATCAGCGTCAGGATCGCGCCGATACCGGCCGACGGCAGGCCGGAGATGATGGTGATGGGGTGGATGAAGCTTTCGTAGAGGATGCCGAGGATCACGAAGGCGGCGAAGATCGCCGCCAGGATCAATACGAGCTGTCCGCTCTTGGATTCTTCGAAGACCTGCGCGGTGCCCGAAAAACCGGAGAAGATCGTCGGCGGCAGATTTGACGCACGCTCCAGCTCCCTGATCTTGTCAGTGGCGTAACCCAGCGAAGAGCCCGGCGCGAGATTGAACGAGATCGTCACCGCCGGCTGCTGGCCCTGGTGGTTGATCTGCAGCGGACCGACCGAAGGCACCAGCCTGGCCACCGCCGACAGCGGAATGGTCACGTTGCTGGAAGTCTTCATGTAGAGCTTGGACAGGTCGGACGGATCGACACGGAACTGTGGCTGCACTTCCAGGATGATCTGGTAGTCGTTGGTCGGCATGTAGATGGTGCCGACCTGACGCGCGCCGTAGGCGTTATAGAGCTGATTGCGGACCTGATCGACGGTGATGCCGTAGACCGCGGCCTTCTCACGATCGATATCGACCGTCATTTGCGGGTTCTTGATGTAAAGATCAGTGGTGACGTCGAGCAGGCCCGGCACCTTCTCGATCTTGTCGCGCATTTCAGGCGCCAGCCGGTACAGCGACTCGGTATCGCCGCTCTGCAGCACGTATTGATACTGGCTCTTCGAAGGCCGGCCGCCGATGTTGAGGTTTTGGATGCTCTGGAAAAACGCCTGCATACCCGGGATCTGGCGCGCCTTGCCGCGCAGACGGCCGATCACGGTGGCGGCGTTGTCACGCTCTTTCTGCGGCTTCAGCGCGATGAACAGCCGGCCATAATTCGCGGTCGGATTGGGCCCGCCCGAGCCGACGGTCGAGTTGATGTACTCGACGGCGGGATCCGACTTCAGCACTTCGACCAACGCCTGCTGCCGCACCTTCATCGCCTCGAAAGAGGTATCGGTGGCGGCCTCGGTGATGCCGGTGAGGAAGCCGGTATCCTCCTGCGGAAAGAAGCCCCTCGGCGCGACCGAGTAGAGATAGACCGTCCCTGCCAGCGTCGCCAGCGTGACGACCAGCATCAACGGTTTGCGCGCCAGCACCCAGTCGAGCGCCCACTCGTAGGCGCGCAACCATGAATCGAACATCGCCTCGAACATGCGAAGCACGACATTGGGCTTCCTGGTCGCGTCGTGTGCCCGCAACACGCGCGCGCACAGCATCGGCGTCAGCGTCAGCGACACGAAACCGGATACGATGATCGCCACCGATACCGTCACCGCGAATTCACGGAACACGCGGCCGACGATGCCGCCCATCAGCAATACCGGAATGAACACGGCGATCAGCGAAAAGGTGATCGAGATGATGGTGAAGCCGATCTCGCGCGCGCCCTTCAGCGCGGCCTCATAGGGCCGCATGCCGTGCTCGATATGGCGGACGATGTTCTCCAGCATGACGATGGCGTCGTCGACCACGAAGCCGACCGAGAGCGTCAGCGCCAGCAGCGTCATGTTGTTGATGGAGTAGTCCAGCGCATACATCACCGCGCAGGTGCCGCATAGCGAGATCGGAACCGCCAGTGCCGGAATGAAGGTGGCGGACGCCGATCGCAGGAACAGGAAGATCACGAAGATGACGAGCACAACCGCGATCAGGAGGGTCACCTCGACGTCGTGCACGGCCTGACGGATGGAAATCGAGCGGTCCATCATCACGTTGATCGAAACCGACGGCGGAATCTGCGCGCGCAGCGCCGGAAGCTTCGCCAGCACGGAATCGACCACCGCCACGGTATTGGCGTCCGGCTGCTTCTGGATCGCCAGCACGATCGCACGGTTGCCGTTCAGCCAGGTCGCGATCTTGTCGTTCTCGACGCTGTCGTAGATCTTGGCGACTTCATCGAGCTTGACCGGCGAACCGTTGCGCCATGCCACCACCACCTGCCGGTAGTCGATCGCCTTGTCCATCTGGCCGGAAGCCTGCAGGGCGACGTCCTGCTTCGGCCCGTTCAGGGTGCCGACCGGCGTCGACGAATTGGCGCGCGACACAGCGGTGCGGATGTCGTCGAGCGACAGGCCGCGCGCGGCAGCGGCTTCAGGGTCGGCCTGAACCCGAATGGCGAATTTCTGCGCGCCGTAAATCAGGACCTGTGCCACGCCCGGAATCTGCGACAGCGCCTGCCCGATGGTGATGTCGCCATATTCGTTGACCGCCGACAGCGGCAGCGTCGCGGACCCCAGCGAGACGAACAGCACCGGGAAGTCGGCGGGGTTCACTTTGCGGAAACTCGGCGGGATCGTCATTTCGATCGGCAGCCGGCGTTGCGCGATCGTCAGCGCGGTCTGCACGTCGAGCGCCGCCGCATCGATGCTGCGGTTGAGGTCGAACTGGATGGTGATGACGCTGGTGCCCTGCGAGGAACTCGACGACATCGACGAGATGCCGGCAATGGTCGAGAGCTGGCGCTCGATGATGCCGGCGACCGAAGCCGCCATGGTATCCGCGCTCGCGCCCGGCAAGGTCGCGCTGACGGCAATGGTTGGGAAGTCGACCCGCGGCAGCGCCGACACCGGCAACAGGCGAAAGCCGAATACGCCGAAAGCGATGATCGACGCCGTGATCAGCGTCGTCATGACCGGGCGGCGGATGCAGAGTTCGGAGAGCGTCATCGGTTAGGCCCCGGCCTTCTTGGCCCGCGCTTCGACCCGCGTTCCGTCTGACAGCAGCAATTGGCCGTCGACCACCACGCTATCGCCTCCCGACAGCCCCTCCGATATCACTGACATGCCCTGCGAGGTGCGCTCCACCTTGACCGATTGTTGCTTGGCAACGCCGTCCTTGACCAGAAATACAAAGTTGCCGTTCTGGCTGCGCTGCACGGCAACCGTCGGCACCACGACAGCGTCTTCGCTGCGGATCACCAGTTTGGTCGCGACCAGGGTCCCCGGCCACAGCGTCTCGTTCTCGTTGTTCATGATGCCGCGAACGGTGACCATGCCTGTGGTGGCGTCCACGGTGTTCTCGACCATGGCGACCTTGCCGTTCTCGGAACGCTGGTGACCCGGGATCGTCGCAGTTACGCCGGAGGAGCCTTTGGCCATCGCCTCGCGCAGGTCGACCAGCACGCGCTGCGGAACGGCGAAGGTCACATAAACCGGCGCCATCTGGTTGATCACCGCGAGCGGCGCGGTATCGGCCGGGCGCACGAAGTTGCCGACCTTGACGTTGGCGGCGCTGATCCGGCCCGTGAACGGCGCGCGGATCAAGGTGTAGCTTTTCTGGACCTTGAGATTGTCCAGCGCCGCCTGATCGGCCTTGATGGTGGCGGTCAGGGTATCGGACTGGGTTTTGGCGTTGTCGACGTTGACCTGGGTGGTCGCGCCCTTGCCGACCAGATCGGTGAAGCGGCGGAGATCGCGCTGTGCGCCTTCGAACTGCGCCTGATCCTTGGCGAGCGTGCCTTCGGCCTGTTCGACCTGCGCCTCGATCTGGCGGCTGTCGAGCGTGAACAGCAGGTCGCCCTCGGCCACCTTGGCGCCGTCCTCGAAATGCACGGAGATGATGGTGGTCTCGACCCGCGATTTCAGCGCCACGCTGGAGATCGGCGTCACGGTGCCGATCGCGTCGACGTCGACGGGCACCAATTTGCGCTCGGCCTTGGCCAGTTCGACAGATACCATGCGCGGGCGTTGCGGCGCCTGCGCGCCGGTACCTCCGCCCATCCAGGATGAGCGGGTTACATAGGCGGCGGCGACTGCTGCGATGCAGGCGGCGCTTGCGAAAAGGATCAAGCTACTTTTTTTCATAATTTTTTTCATGTCCGCCGGTCCGCAAAGGACGGGACGGACGGGTACACCCCCTTGACGGCGGCTTTTGCGCCTTATTTCTAGACGGTTACCACAGGCTTGCTGCGCATGGTATGCCAGTAAAGCGAAAATGTGTGGTTACAATCCGGGTCAATTTTATGCGTATTGCTACGTGGAACGTCAAT
Source organism: Hyphomicrobiales bacterium (assembly GCA_038244925.1). GTDB lineage: Bacteria > Pseudomonadota > Alphaproteobacteria > Rhizobiales > Xanthobacteraceae > Bradyrhizobium. The sequence goes on from JBBRSX010000150.1 coordinate 10,210, forward strand.
TCGGTCCGGCAGCGGCTCGAGCATCTCCTGACCTGGCTCAAGGAATGCTCGCCCGACATCGTCTGCCTGCAGGAGATCAAATGCGTCGATGACGCCTTCCCCCGGCTCGAAATCGAGGCGCTCGGCTACAACGTCGTCACCCACGGCCAGAAGACTTTCAACGGCGTCGCCCTGCTCTCGAAGCTGCCGTTCGAGGAGACCAAGTCAGGTCTGGCCGGCGACGACGAGGATGCCCATGCCCGGTTCCTCGAAGGCGTGGTAACGCTCAAGAGCGGCGTGGTGCGGGTCGCCTGTCTTTACCTGCCCAACGGCAACCCGACGGACACCGATAAATACCCGTACAAACTCAAATGGATGTCGCGACTTCTTGAATACTCCCGCGAGCGACTTAAAGCAGAAGAGCCGCTGATCCTCGCCGGCGACTTCAACGTTATTCCGGCCGCCGCCGACGTCTACAACCCCGCCGCCTGGGCCGGTGACGCGCTGTTCCGCCCCGAGACCCGCGAAGCCTTCCAGTCCCTGCTCGGCCTTGGACTAACCGATGCTTTGCGTGCCGTCACCGATGAGCCTGGCCAGTACACCTTCTGGGACTATCAGGCCGGCGCCTGGCAGAAGAACTGGGGCATCCGGATCGACCACCTGCTGCTGTCGCCGCAGGCCAGCGACCGGCTGACCCATGTCGGCATCGACAGTTACGTGCGCGCGTGGGAGAAGCCGTCGGACCACGTGCCGGTGTGGGCGGATTTCGATCTCGACGCGGCGTGAGCCAGATAGGCCCACCCGCGAGAATCAGTCCTTGCGGCCCTGGACCCAGTGCTCGAGCATCTGCAGCGCCATGGCGCGGTCGTCGTCGGACGCCTTGGTGATCGCCCGGTTGTAGCTTTCCTTGATCCAGGCCTCGTCCGGCGTGGCGCTGTCGCGCGCCAGCGTCAGCCACATCAGCCCGCGCGCGCGCTGCGGCGGCAGCCGGTCGCCGTTGAACAGCATCTGGCCGAGCAACGCCTGCGCCTGATGCTGGCCCTTCTGGGCAGCCAGACCGAGCCAGCGCGCGCCATAGCGGAAATCATCGCGCGAGGCGTCGGGGGTCTTCAGGTAAAGCCGCGCCAGATCGTATTGCGCGTCGGCATTGCCGAAATAGGACGCGGCATAGGAGAACATTTCCCGCGCCCGCTCGGTGTCGATCTTGATCTTGGAATTCGGGATTCCGTTGAGGTAGTAGCGCCCCAGCGCCACGAAGGCGTTGGCGACGATCGCCGCCTGCGGCGCCGACGGACTGTCCTCGGCATGCGCGTTGGCAATGCGGCTGAAATATTCGAACGCGCGCACATCGTCCTGGGCGACGCCGTCGCCGTCGGCATACATCCGCCCGAGCTTCCACTGCGCCACGGGATGACCGCCCTCGGCAGCGTATTGCAGCGAATTCAGGGTCGGCGCGACAGCAACCGTCGCTGCGGCAGCGGGCGCCGCTACCTTCTTGAGAGCCTGGGCATTGAGGGCCGCAGCCGCCGGCTGGGACACCAGCGGAAGCGTGGCGTCCTGATTGGCGGGGGCGCCATCGAACGCGAATCCGGGGGCAGCCATCGGCATGGCCCCGAGCATCAACGCAAGAATGATACGCCTAGATGTCCGCATAACACTGTTTCTCGTGCGCACCGCCCGGATGGGTGACAGCCCCATCTACCGCTGGCCCAACCTGCTGGGCATATTTCCACAGCGCACCCGTCGTGTGGTTAGTCGCGCGGGGCTGCCATTTGGTCTTACGTTCAGCGAGTTCTTTCTCGCTCAATTTTACGTTAAGGGTGCCGACATCGGCGTCGATCTCGATGATGTCGCCATCCTGCAACAGTGCGATCGGACCGCCCACGGCCGCTTCCGGCCCGACATGGCCGATGCAGAACCCGCGGGTGGCGCCGGAGAACCGGCCGTCGGTGATGAGAGCTACCTTGCCGCCCATGCCCTGCCCGGTCAGCGCCGCCGTCGTCGACAGCATTTCCCGCATGCCGGGACCGCCGCGCGGCCCCTCGTAGCGGATCACCAGAACCTCGCCCTCTTTGTAGGTCTTCTTCTGTACGGACTCGAAGGCGTCTTCTTCGCGATCGAAGCAGCGGGCAGGTCCGGTAAATTTGAGCTTCGACATGCCGGCGACCTTCACGATCGCGCCTTCTGGCGCGAGATTTCCCTTCAAGCCGACCACACCGCCCGTGACGGTGATCGGCTTGTCGGCGGACCGCACCACATCCTGGTGCGGGTTCCACTTTACGCTCTTGAGGTTTTCGGCGATCGTTCGGCCCGTGACGGTAATGCAATCCCCGTGCAGGTAGCCATTATCGAGCAGCGTCTTCATCAGAAGCGGTATGCCACCAACTTCAAACATGTCTTTGGCAACATAACGGCCACCGGGCTTCAAATCCGCGACATACGGAGTCTTTTTGAAGATTTCGGCGACGTCAAATAAGTCAAATTTGATACCGCATTCGTGAGCGATCGCCGGCAGGTGCAGCGCAGCATTGGTCGATCCGCCGGAAGCCGCGACGACGGCGGCGGCGTTCTCCAGCGCGCGGCGGGTCACGATGTCCCGGGGGCGGATGTTCAGGGCGATAAGCTCCATGACCTTCTCGCCGGCGGTCGTGCAAAAGGCATCCCGGATCTCGTAGGGCGCCGGCGCACCGGCCGAATAAGGCAGCGCCAGACCGATTGCTTCCGACACCGTCGCCATGGTGTTGGCGGTGAATTGTGCGCCGCACGCGCCGGCCGACGGACAGGCGACGCGTTCGATTTCGTCGAGGTCTTCGTCCGACATTTCGCCGACCGAATGCTTGCCGACGGCCTCGAACATGTCCTGCACTGTGACCTGTTGGCCACGGAAATTGCCGGGCAGGATCGAGCCGCCATAGATGAAGATCGAAGGCACGTTGAGCCGGACCATCGCCATCATCATGCCCGGCAGCGACTTGTCGCAGCCGGCGAGGCCAACGAGGGCGTCATAGGCATGGCCGCGGATGGTCAGTTCGACGGAATCGGCGATGCACTCGCGCGACGGCAGCGACGAGCGCATGCCGTCATGGCCCATGGCGATGCCGTCGGTGACGGTGATGGTGCAGAATTCACGCGGGGTGCCGCCGGCGGACGCGACGCCCTTTTTCACGGCCTGGGCCTGACGCATCAGCGAAATGTTGCAGGGGGCGGCCTCGTTCCAGCACGATGCCACGCCGACGAAGGGCTGGTGGATCTGCTGGGTGGTCAGGCCCATCGCGTACAGATAGGACCGATGGGGCGCGCGCTCGGGCCCCTCCGTCACGTGACGGCTCGGCAACCTGCTCTTGATGTTGGTCTTGGCGTCCATGGCGACCACTTTTTCGGGACCATCTTTTCCCAGCTTATGATTTCATAGAGGGGTGTGGCCAAAAAGCGGCGCAAGCACGTTCTACCCGTGAGAACGCTCAAATGTCCCCGGACTGTTGCGACCGCGCAACAATCGTTGCGTGAGGGCAACCATTAGGGCCGCTACCTGGAATCCCTACGGGGAGCCCTGATCGACCGGAAGTTGTTCGATCGCATTGAGACCCGGCCGCCGCCGCCACCGGATTTGGGAATCATCGACCGCCAGTCTGAGGTGAGGCCAGCGTTGAAACAGGGATTTCAGCGCGCATTTGGCTTCAAGCCGCGCGAGCTGATGGCCGAGGCAGAAATGGACACCGGTGCCGAAGGCGATATGGCGGTTCGGCCTACGCTGCAGATCGAGCCGCTCCGGATCGGTATTGGCTTTCGGATCCATGTTGGCGGCGGCCAGCATCGCCATCACCTTGTCGCCCTTGCGCAAGGTGACGCCGTCGAGGTCGACATCGCGCCCGACGTAACGCGGCTTGGTGAATTGCACCGGCGTCACGAACCGCAAGAATTCCTCGACCGCCAGATCGAGACGGCTCCAATCCGCCTCAAGCCAGTCGCGGAGGTCTGGATTTTTCAACAGCTCGTGCACCGATCCGCTGATAAGATGCGTGGTGGTCTCGTGGCCGGCAAACAGCAGCAGGAAAATCATCGCCACCATTTCATCATTGCTAATCTGCGCGCCCTCCTTTTCGACCCGCACGATTTCGGCGATCAGCCCCTCGCCGCCGGATCGCCTGACGGTCGCGACATGGCGTTCCATGTAGCGCCGCATCGCCAGCATTTTCGGGATCGCAGCAAGAAATCCCACCATCCCGGTGAAACGGGTGAAGCCGCTCGCCCACGCAATGAATCTCGGCCGATCGGCTGAGGGGAGCCCGAGCAGTTCGGAAATCACCGCCAGCGGCAGCTTGCGCGCATAACGATCGACCAGATCGCACGGGCGGCCCTCGGCGAACAATTCGTCGGCGAGTTTGTCGCCGATCGCCTGGATATGCGGCTCCATCCCGAGCACGGCACGGCGGCGAAACGCTTCGTCTACGATGTCGCGCAGTCGCTTGTGGCCGGGATCGTCCATCGACAGCATGCTGTTGGCGAGCGTACGGATCACCTTCGGCATCCACCACTGCATGCCGGCGACGGTGCCGTCGTCCTTGCGGATCGTGAAAGTTTCCGTGTCCTTCAACACGCGGTCCGCCAGCGCCTGCGTCGTCGTGGCCCAGACCTGGCCTACGATCGGAAAATGCACCCGCACCACCGGCCCCTGCGCCCGCAGTTTTTCGAGTGCGGCTGCGGGATTGCGAAAGTAGTCCTCGCTGGCGAAGTCAGTTTGAAAGCTCATGGCGCGGTTCCGGTGCCGGATGTTTACATCCGTGTTGTCCCAGAGGTGTGGCGCAAGAGCGGCGCATGCAAGAGCAGGATACTCGTTCTCGTTCTCGCGGCGCGAAGCGCCCGGAGTTTTGCATTTCGTTGGCCCTCTGAAGGATAGAGGGCGCAGGGAAGACCGGGTGCGCGCCGCACCCGCGGTCTCGCGTGCAATAGATGCATCGTAGTGCGCACACGAGCATACAG
>JBBRSX010000151.1:0-15163 GCA_038244925.1 Hyphomicrobiales bacterium
CAACTCGTCGGACTTCTCGTCGTTCCTGCTGCAGGCACAGGCCTCCAAATCCAAGGTCGTCGGCCTCGCCAATGCCGGCGGCGACACCACCAACGCGATCAAGCAGGCCTCCGAATTCGGCATCGTCGCCGGCGGCCAGAAGCTCGCCGCGCTGCTGCTGTTCATCAACGACGTGCATTCGCTGGGGCTGAAGACCGCGCAGGGCCTGACCTTCACCGAATCCTTCTACTGGGACATGAACGACCAGACCCGCGCCTTCTCGAAGCGCTTCGCGGCGTTGACCACCAAGGGCGCGATGCCGTCGATGACCCAGGCCGGCAACTACGCCATGGTGCTGCATTATCTGAAGGCGATGGAAGCCCTCGGCGGCAATCCGCATGACGGCGCCAAGGTCGTCGCCAAGATGAAGGAACTGCCGACCGACGATCCCCTGTTCGGCAAGGGCCCGCTGCGCGCCGACGGCCGCCGCATCATCCCGGCCTACCTGTTCGAAGTGAAGAAGCCGGAAGAATCGAAGTATCCGTGGGATTACTACAAGCTGATCGCCACCATCTCACCGGAAGACGCCGCCAAGCCGCTCGCGGCCAGCGAGTGTCCGCTGGTGAAGAAGTAACGGCATAGCCGTCATTCCGGGGCGATGCGCAGCATCGAACCCGGAATCTCGAGATTCCGGGTTCGCGCGTTGCGCGCCCCGGAATGACCTGCTCGATAGGCACTTGCGGTGGGCACGCTTCGCTTTGCCCATCCTACTCATTCAGCACGCACCGCCAGCGTGCGCCACGCGATCAACAGCCCCAGCACCAACAACGCCGCCGCCAGCAGGAACGGCGCTCCCGGCAAATTCAGCGGCGCATGGTCGCTGATGAAATAAGCGAACGTGAGCGTAAACAGGAACGGCCCCGCCATTTGCGCGATGCTGTTGACGCTGTTGGTCGCGCCCTGCAACTGGCCCTGCTGGTCCGGCGCCACCAGTTGGGTCGTCAAGGCCTGGATCGCAGCGCCTGCGACGCCCCACAGCGACATCACGGGAATGCCGACCCAGAACAATTCTCCGGTCGGGGCCGCGCCATAAATCAGAAAGCCGAGCGCACCGCAGCCGAGCCCGAGCAACAATGCCTGCCGCTCGCCAAAACGCTTGACGATCGGGCCGACGCCCAGGCCTTGCACCACCATCGCGCAGACGCCGACCAGCGCCAGCGTCAGCCCGACGGTCGTCGTGCCCCAGCCGTAGCGATAAGTCGCGTACAGCACGAAGGTCGAGGGCAGCACCACATGCGCGACCTGGCCGAAGAAATTCGCCAGCGACAGCCCGGCGAGAATCCGGTTGGAGCGCAGCAAATGCAACGCGCCGAGCGGATTGGCGCTCTTCCAGCGAAACGGCGAACGGCGTTCAGCGGACAGCGACTCCGGCAGGATCAGCCAGCCGTAGAGCGTGTTGGCGAAACTCAAGCCGGCGGCGACCCAGAACGGCAGCCGCGGATCCATGCCGCCCAAGAGACCACCGAGCGCGGGTCCGAGGATGAAGCCAGCTCCGAACGCCGCGCCGATTTTGCCGAACACCGCGGCGCGCCGTTCCGGCGGCGTCACGTCGGCAATGTAGGCAAAGGCGGTCGAGATGCTGGCCGAGGTGATGCCGGAAATGACCCGGCCGATGAACAGCCAGATCAGCGACGGCGCCAGCGCCATCAGCACGTAATCCAGCGCCAGTCCGAAATTCGACAGCAGCACCACAGGCCTGCGGCCGAACCGGTCCGACAGCGCCCCCAAAATCGGCGAGAACAGGAACTGCATCAGCGCCCAGGCGGTGCCGAACAATCCGAAGATCCGCGCAGCACTGGCGGTGTCATTGTCGACAAAGCTCTCCACCAGCTTCGGCAGCACCGGAATGATCAGGCCGAGCGCCAGCATGTCGAGCAGGATGGTGACGAAGATGAAGGCGGCCGCGGCATTGCGCACCGGCGGCATGTCGGCGGCGGGCGCGGACGCCTCGTCGCTCATGACGGCCGTTTGCGCTTGTGGGCGAACGGATTGGCCTTCTCGCGCAGCGAGATCCGGACCGGCGTCCCCGGCAGTTCGAACGCCTCACGCATGCTGTTGGTGAGATAGCGCAGATACGATGTCGGCACGGCGTCGGCGCGCGAGCAGAACAGGATGAAGCTCGGCGGCCGCGCCTTGGCCTGCGTGATGTAGTTCAGCTTCAGCCGCCGGCCCGACACCGCCGGCGGTGGATTGGCATCGACCGCCTGTTCGAACCAGCGATTGAGGGTGGCCGTCGGCACGCGCTTGTTCCACACCGCATAGGCTTGCTGGATCGCCGTCATCAGGCGATCGATGCCCTCGCCCATCAGGCCGGATACCGCGACAACGGGCGCGCCCCTGACCTGCGGCAGCAGATGATCGGTATCGACGCGCAGCGCCGAAATCAGGCTGCCCTTCTTCTCCATCAAGTCCCATTTGTTGACGGCGAGCACCAGCGCCCGGCCCTCGCGCTCGATCAGGTCGGCGATGCGCAAATCCTGTTCCTCGAACCGGTTCTGCGAATCCATCACCAGCACGACGACCTCGGCAAAGCGCACCGCGCGCAACGCATCCGCCACCGAGAGCTTTTCCAACTTTTCCTCGATCCGCGAACGCCGCCGCAACCCTGCGGTATCGAACACGCGGAATTCGCGGCCCTGCCAGGTGATCTCCACGGAAATGGAATCGCGGGTGGTGCCGGCCTCAGGGCTGGTCAGCAGCCGTTCCTCGCCGAGCAAATGATTGATCAGCGTGGACTTGCCAGCGTTGGGACGGCCGACAATGGCCACACGAATGGGACGCTGCGCGATTTCCTCGTCGGTTTCGATGATGTCGTCATCGTCGAACTCATCACCCTGCTCGACCGGCGCCGGCATCAGCACCCGCAGCGCGTCGTAGAGGTCGCTCAGGCCCTCGCCATGTTCAGCCGAAATCTGGATCGGATCGCCCAAGCCGAGCGCATAGGATTCCATCGCGCCGAGTTCACCGTGCTTGCCCTCGCTCTTGTTGGCGACCAGCACCACCGGCTTGTTGGCGCGGCGGGCGAAATCGGCAAAGGCGCGGTCGTTCGGCGTCAACCCTGCGCGGGCGTCGAACACGAACATCAGCGCGTCGGCGAGTTCGATCGCGGTTTCGGTCTGCTCCTGCATCCGCGCGGTGAGCGATCCCTTGGCGCCTTCGTCGAGGCCGGCGGTGTCAATGATCGTGAATTCGAGATCGCCGAGACGCCCCTCGCCTTCGCGGCGGTCGCGGGTGACGCCGGGCTCGTTATCGACCAGCGCGAGCTTCTGCCCGACCAGCCGGTTGAACAGGGTCGATTTTCCGACATTGGGCCGGCCGATGATGGCAATCGTGAAAGACATAAATGATCCTAACGCCCTCTTTTGAAGGGCGTGTCAACCGAACGGAAATGAAACTCAGCGCGTGAAAGTGCCGCTCGGCACCGGGGCCGGGAACGGGGCGGCAGATTGTTGCGTGGATGGCGCGGCCGATCGGGCGGCGGGCGCATCGGCCGGCGGCGCGGTCGTGCGCTTGCGCACGATCGGCTTCGGCTTCGGCGCCGGCGGGGCAGCGGGCGTTGCCTCTTCCTCAGGCGCGGCATCGGGATCGGCAGGCTCAGCCGCCGGCGCAGCAACGGCCGCTGCGGGCTTGCCCTTCGACTTGGCGCCACGCCTGGATTTCGGATCGTCCGGCGGCGGCGCCGCGGGAGCGACCGCCACCTGCGGGTTCGGCTCGTCGACCTGGCGGGAGCCCTTGTAGAGGTCCTTCGGCACCCCCTGCTCGAGGCCCGGCACGCCTTCGGGGAAGACCGCCTTGCGCTCGCCGGGCAGCTTCTTCTTGGTGTCGAGGAAGTCGAGGAGATCGGACGGATCGAAATTGCCCATGCTGCCGCAGCCCGCCAGCGCGCCGGAAAGCGCGACGAGGACGGTGGCTGCGATCAAACGTTGCGGGCGGCGCATGGTCGGTTTCTCGTTCAGCTCTTGATCAGCTTTTGGCGACCGGCGGAAGCAGGGCCTGCAGCGCTTCGGCGCGGGAGCGCAGGCTCGGCGGCGTCTCGCCGTCATTGGCAATCAGGTCCAGCCATTGCCGCGTCGCTGCGGCATCATTGGCGCGCCACGCCGACAGCGCCAGCAATTCGCGCGCGGTATGACGAAACGTCGCGCCCGGGGCGGCGGCGGCTTCGAGGCGCTGCTTCATGTCGGGATAGGTCGTCGTTTCCAGCAGCAACTGGGCGGCGCGGATCCGTGCCAGATCCTGCTCGGCGACACCGACGCTGCGGTCGGCGGTGATTTCATCGAACATCTTGGCGGCTGCCGCCGTATCGCGGCTGGCGACTTCCGTCGCCATGCGCAGCCGCGCCAGCACGCGATATCCAGATGGCCCCTTGGCAGCCAGATCGGCAAAGGCCGCCTCGGCCTCGGTGTGCTTGTTGGCGCCCGAGAGTTCGACAGCCTTGTCGAAGGCCGCGCCAGCCTCGGCGGCCTTCTTGGTTTCCAGATACTGGTAGCCGCGCCAGCCGCCGACCGACGCAATGATCAGCAGCGCGAGGGCGACGATATAGATCGAATACTGCTCCCACAGCTTCTTGAGCTGGTCGCGGCGCACATCTTCGTCTACTTCATCAAATAATTCAGACACTTAAGGCTATCCCATCCCCTGGGGAAACGCGGTCAAGGTGGCGGCGTCATGCGCCCGATCCCCGCATGGTCGCGGCGATACCCTAACGATATGGCGGTGGCAAGGCAAAGCGAGCCGGATCAAAGCGTTAACGGCGGAGGCGGAACGCCTGCGGCAGGCAGTCCCCCGCAGAATGATCGGGAATGTTGACATCGCCGTTCAAAACTTGACGTAATCACCCCCTATTGTCCGTTGATTATCCTCGTAATTGTCTCTGGATTTCGTTTCGCTTTGAAGGGTGGTTCATGCTTCGCCGTGCCCTGCTTCTGACACTTGCCATAGGGCCGGCCGCCCTGCCCGCGATATCGCTGGCCTACGACATCAAGCCGAAGGCACCCGCGACCGCCTTCACCGGCAAATTGCACCCGGACATCCTCGGCGTGTCACCGGAATCGACCGCCGATGCCGCGCGCGCCATTTTCGAGGCGCGCTTCAAGGGGCATACCGACACCCAGACCGATATCCAGCAGCAGAAACTGGGCGATACCGGCATCGGTTATGTCGCCGCGCTGAATTTCACCCTGCCCGCAGCTCCCAAACAGACCGGCGAGTTGCTGTCGGCCAGCTTTTCCTCGCCCGCGAGCGCCAACCGCGCCTATTTCATTGCGCGCAATCTGACCTTCGCGCCGGACCAGCAGCCGTCAAAGGCCGACATGATCAAGGAGGTGATGGACAAATACGGCATCCCCACCATCGTTGGCGATCAGCATCTGTATTACATCTACCGCTCGGGCTCGATCATCTCCGCCGGCACCAAGTACAAACAGGCGACCGCGCTTGAAGCGATCGACAAGCCGCTCGATCCGCGGGCCGCGGTCAAGCTCAACGGCGAGACCGTTCGCGGCAGTTGCGTAGCCGTGATCAAGCGCGCGCAGACCAAGGCGAAAAACCTGAGCGCGATGCTGGACGAAGCCAAGGGCGCCAACTGCGACGGCGTCATGAGCGTGCAGTTCATTCCGGGGACGCCGCCGGACCGGGTCGGGATCGCGCAATTCACGCTGCTGGACGTCAAGCTCGTCATCGGCGCTTCCGCAATCGACAACGAGGCCATCGCGGCGGACCAGAACGAGCGCAAGGCGATGCCAAAGGGCAGCGCGCCGAAGCTTTAGAGTCACGCGCCAGGTCTGGCGCGAGACAAGAAATCTCCAGGCGTGCGGAACTTTTGTGTCGGCATGCGCTTGAATCGGAACTCGCAGGAGTTCAGGCCATGCGCGAATTTCCATCGATCGTGCCCTACGGCGCCGACCTGACGGTTTATCAGGTGCTGGAAACGCCCGGCATCGGCGGTATCGCCCGGACTACCGAGCGGACCGATCTGGAAACCATCATTGCCGAACTGTTGTCTGGCCGCTTTCACGATCCGATACGGATTCTCGCGTTCAACACGCTCGAGCACTGGGCCGAAGACGTATCGGCAGATGTCGCGCGCGAAATTCAGTGCCGTTGCGATATCGAAGGACGGCACGTGCCCGACTATCTGGAAGATTTTGCAGGCAGCGGCGTCAGGCGGCCAAGCAAGCGGACAAGGCAGACAGCCTAATTCTGCGCGGCCGCCCACGCTTCGCGCAACTGCCGTTTCATCACCTTGCCGTTGGCGTTGCGCGGCAGCGGCTCTGAGGTCAGATCGATGGTTTCCGGCACCTTGTAGTCCGACAGCCGCTCGGCGCACCACGCGCGCAGCACCTCGCCAGCGACCGGGTTGCGGGTCACCACCACGGCATGCACGCGCTCGCCCAGCACCGGGCATGGTTTGGCGATGATCGCGCTCTCGACCACATCGGGATGGCTCGCCAGCACCGACTCGACCTCGGCGGAATAGATCTTCAGGCCGCCGCGGTTGATCATGTCCTTCTGGCGATCGAACACGCGGACGAAATTTTCGGCATCGACCGAACCGAGATCGCCGGAATGCCAGAAGCCGGCGGTAAAACTTTCCGCTGTCGCCTTCGGATTGTTCCAGTAGCCTTTGATGACCGAACCGCTGCGAATCCAGAGTTCACCGATCTCGCCGGGCGGCAGTTGATGCCCATCCGAACTCATGACGATGATCTCCGCACCCGGACAGGGCAATCCGACGCTGTCGAAATGGCTTGCGGTCAGCTCGCCGGGCATCATGGTCGACGGCGACGTGGTCTCGGTGGCGCCGTAGCAATTCATCAGCTTGAGCCCGGGAATCCTGGCATCCAGCCGTTCGATGGTCGCGATCGGCATCGGCGCGCCGCCGAAGCCGCCGATGCGCCAGCTCGACAGATCGTAGCTGTCGAAATCGGGCTGCAGCAGGCAGAGATTGTACATCGCCGGCACCATCACGGTGTAAGTGACGCGTTCGCGTGCCGCGACCTTCAAGTATACCGCGGCCTTGAACTCCGGCATGATGATCAGCGCGCCCGCACAGCTCAGCATGGTCGTGATATTGGCGACCACACCGGTGACATGCCCGAGCGGCACGGCGGCGATCGAACGATCGGCCGCGGTCAGCTTCAGGCACGACACGAACACCATCGAGGAATGTATGATGGTGCAATGCGCCAGCATCGCTCCCTTGGGCTTTCCCGTGGTGCCCGACGTATAGAGGATCATCGCAGTGTCCTCTTCGCCGACCTCGGCCGCCGCCTGCAGCGGCGCGTTATCGGCGAGCTCGGAGAAACCCGAGAGCTTGGGATCATCGTCGATGGCGACACGGAACGCCAGGTCGGGAATATCGCGCGCGTCAGGCACGCGGCCGGCCAGAGCGGCCTCGTGAATCAAAAGCCGGGCGCCGCAATCGGTCAGCACATAGGCGATCTCGGGCTTTTGCTGGCGGGTCGAGAGCAGCACCGTCACCAGACCGGCATGGGCCGCGGCGAACATGGTCAGCACGAATTCGATGCGGTTGCCGAGCAGCACCGCGACCCGGTCGCCGCGCCGCAATCCCAGTTTTTGAAAACCTGCCGCGATCCCAGCGGATCGCTGCGCCACTTCGCGCCAGTTCATCCGTCGTTCGCCACAGACAAGCGCTTCGCCTTCGGGATTCCGCGCCACCGCATCGGCAACCATCGCCCACACGCTTTTCGGCCGCTCGCCAAACGCCGCCACCACACGATCGCCGAAGCGCGCTTCGAGCCGCATCGGCGGAATGGAGTGCTGCGACCAGTCCATGGCGCCCCTCGTCAGCTTTTCTTCATCTCGTAGACATGCTCGGGCCCCGGAAACGCGCGAGAGCGCACGTCGGTGGCGTAGCCCTCGATGGCGGCTTCGATTGCGGGCCCCAAATTGCCATAACGGCGAACGAATTTCGGCGTCCGCGGCGACAACCCCAGCATGTCTTCGAGCACCAGCACCTGGCCGTCGCAAGCGGCACTGGCGCCGATACCGATGGTGGGAATGGCGATCGTTTCCGTGATCTTCCGCGCCAGCGGCTCGGCAACGGCCTCGATCACGACCGAGAACGCGCCGGCCTCCGAAACCGCCGTGGCGTCGTTCAGGATCGGCTCCCAGCTCGCTTCATCGCGGCCCTGCGCGCGAAACGAGCCCAGCGTGTTGATCGACTGCGGCGTCAATCCGATGTGGCCCATCACGGGGACGCCGCGCTCGGACAGGAACGCGATGGTTTCCGCCATCCGCGCCCCGCCCTCCAGCTTCACCGCGCCGCAGTGGGTCTCTTTCAAAATCCGCACCGCGGAATGAAATGCCTGCTCTTTTGAAGCTTCATAGGAGCCAAAGGGCATATCGACCACAACAAGCGCATGCTGCGAGCCGCGCATCACCGCATGCCCCTGCAGGATCATCATCTCGAGCGTCACCGGCACCGTGGTCTCGAAACCGTGCATGACGTTGCCGAGGGAATCGCCGACCAGGATCACGTCGCAATAGCGGTCCACCAGTGCTGCGGTATGCGCATGATAGGAGGTCAACATCACGATCGGCTCGCCATTCTTGCGCGCGCGAATATCCGGCGCAGTTTTGCGCTTGATGGCCGACTGAACCGACATGCCTAGACTCCAACCACGGGGACGCCGATCACGACCGGGTGGAACGCGAAGGCGAGCGCCAGATAGGCGACGACGCCGACCGCGATCGCGATCAGGTCGTTACCGGGACCACCGACGGGGATCGGCGGCGCGCCGGCGTCGGGACGGTGTTTGAGCGAAATGCGGTCGAACACCGCCCACGCCAGAAACGAACCGAACAGGATGATCGAACCGAGGTCGCCATTGGCGAGCAGGTGCGCCGCCGCCCACAATTTGACGCCGGTCAGCATCGGATGTTTCAGCGTCGTGTAGATGCGGCCGCGCAGATAGGACGCAACCACCATGATGACCGCCGGCAACATCAGGCCGACGGTGATGTGCTTGAACGCCTTTGGCGGGTTCCAGACATCGATCCAGCCGGTTGCGCGATACTCGGCAAAACCCCAGGTGATCAGCGCAAGGCCGGCAACCGAAACCAGCGAATAAACGATCTTGTAGCCACCCTCGCCCGTCGAGGCGATGACCCGCGCGCGCAGTTCGCGACGGGTGGTGAGCGTGTGGACGCCCAGAAACACCACAAGGCCGGCAATCATCACCCAAAGTCCCACGCTATCCTCCCCGTCGCGTCGTGTCCTGGGGGAAAGGGCTATCATTTCCGGGGCTTGGAAAGCAATGCAGGCGCAGGGAGGGGCACCTTGGCTGCAACGCGTTTCCCAGCGTGCAACTGTCGCCATAGCGGGCCACAATTGGCCAGCTAAGTCCGCGACATACAGCGCAAGAAATTTCTTCCCTTTTGCGTCGGTCGGTATATCTTCACAACCAATTTTAGACATAAAACTTTTTTACACTCAAAGGTATTAGGGAGGATGGCGATGGCTGATCTCATTGCTTTGAAAGCTCTCAATGAACAGCGCTGGGCAAATGCCAAATTGACGCAAGATCGTGCAGCCGAATTCACCGCACCGGCGACAAAGGCCGTCAACAATAAGGCAAGGTATCAGGCGATCGAGGCGCAGACCGGCGTCAGCTGGGTCTTCATTGCGGTCTCACACTATCGGGAATCGTCGCAGAACTTCAGCAGGAGTCTGGCGCAAGGCGACCCCTGGAACAAGGTATCAACCCACGTGCCGGCCGGGCGGGGACCGTTCGCAAGCTTTGAAGACGCCGCGGTGGACGCGCTGGTGAATTGCGCCCCGCATGCGGCCACCAACACCGACTGGTCCATTGGCGGAATGCTGACGCTGCTCGAGCGTTATAACGGTCTATCCTATGCCCTCGCCAAACGGCCCAGCCCGTACATCTGGTCCGGCACAAACCAGTACAAGATCGGAAAAGTTATCGTTGACCACGGACCGATCGAGGAAATCGTGGACAAGCAACTCGGTTGCGCGGGCTTGATCATCAAGATGAAGAGCCTCGACAACAGCATCACGTTCGCCAGTTCGTCGGCCGGCGATCCTCTCGATGCCAATTGGCTGCAGACATCGCTCAACCGACTGGGCGCAACGCCACCTCTCGTAGTCGATGGAATTTTCGGCGCCGCAACCAGGACGGTCCTGCGCGCATTTCAAAAGAGCAAGGACGGTTTGACTGCAAATGGCGTCGCCAACGCGGACACCGTCACCGCGATCAAGCAAGCAATCGCCGCACTCTGAGACTGCCCGCATAGCATCCGCTGCGTCATCGGCATCGTGGTCTGGAAGGCGCTGGAAGCCAAGTCGGCCGCCCTGGAACGCGGCAATACCGACATTCAGAACCTTGCACACTCGCTGGCCGAGCACGCCGCACACACCATCCAGGCCGCCGACATCACCATGTCCGGCATGGTGAACCTGCTCAAATATCAGGATCCGCGGCCGGATCGGTTCAACAAGTATCTGGCGGAATCGGTGGCGACGCTGCCGCAGTTGCGCGAGATCGGCGTACTCGGCGTTGACGGCGAGTGGCGGTATTCGTCGTTGCCGGAAATGCCGCGCCACAACAATGCCGACCGCAAATACTTCATCCATCATCGCGATAGGCCCGGTGCGGAGCTGTATGTCAGCGTGCCGCTGCAGTCGCGCCTGACCGGACGGTTCACCATCCTGCCCACCAAACGCATCGACCGTCAGGACGGCAGCTTTGCCGGCGTGGTCGTCGCCGCTATCAACATGGATTATTTCAGCGGCTTCTACCGCATGTTCCAGCTCGGTCCGAATGGCGGCATCACCTTGATCCGGAGCGACGGTATCGTTCTGATCCGCTGGCCGCAGTCGGAGACGACCGGTGATCTCTCCAAGACCGACTTGTTCAGAAGGCACATGCTGCGGAGCGCCGTCGGAGCCTACAAGATCGTCTCGCCGTTCGACGGCATCGTGAAATATTTCGGATGCGAGGAAACACCGCAATATCCCGTACTCATTACCGTGGCGGTCTCCGAGGACTGGCTGCTTTCCGGCTGGTTGATGACGCTGCGCAACGACGCGCTCGTCGCCGGCGTACTGCTGTGCATCATCATCCTGCTCGCCGCTTTGCTCTCGTCCCAGTTCCGCTTTCGGATCCGCACCGAGCGGGCGCTGCGGGAAAGCGAGGCGCATTATCGCCTGCTCGCCAACAACATCGCCGACGTCATCATCCTGATCGATGCCCGCGGCGTGCTGCGCTTCGTTTCCCACTCCGTCGAGCCGGTGCTCGGCCTGCGCGCACAGGACCCGATCGGTAAATCGTGCTTCGATCGGGTCCATCCGGAAGACAAGAACGCCGTCAAGCGCGCGGCTCACCGGCCCCGATTCCGTCAGCACGGTCGTATTGCGAATCTACCGCCCCGACGGCTCGCTGGCGTGGGTCGAGATCAACTTCAAGATGGCGTCGAACCAGGACAATCCGGCGGGGATGGAGTTTGTCGGCGTGCTGCGCGACGTCACCGAACGCAGGCAGATGGAAGACGAGCTCAACCTGCTCAACCGCCGCCTCACCCAGCTTGCCGACACCGATGGACTGACGGGACTGACCAACCGGCGGACCTTTGACGGCTTCCTGCGCCGGGAATACGAGACCTGCGAAAAGATTTCGGTGCTGCTGTTCGATATCGACAATTTCAAGGGCTACAACGACACCTACGGGCACCAGGCCGGCGACCGCTGGCCGTCGCCCGGGTGATCGGTGACGCGACGACGGCTGTCTCGGGCCTTTCCGTTCGCTACGGCGGCGAGGAGTTCGCGGTCGTCCTGCCCGGCATGCCGGAGGACGGCGCCTTGAAGATCGCCGAGGCCATCCGGCTGACGATCCGCGCCCTGGGAATTCCGAACATCGCCGCCAGCCGTGGCCATGTCACCATCAGCGCCGGCATTGCCGCCCGCACCCGCGCCACCCTCAACGAGTCCACGCTGGTCGGCGAGGCCGACACCGCGCTCTACGAGGCAAAACGTCTCGGTCGCAACAGCAGCGTCGTGTATTCGTCGCTGGATCTGCGCTACGCCGACAGCGGGTCGATCCAGCCCGGTTCGGACCCGCTTGAAAGCGAACCGGCGCAGTAAGCACTCTGGACGATGATCCCCGCGATCGACAATTTTGCCGACTGGTGAACCAGCTCACATTCGCACGCCGCCATCTGCGCTATTCCCCTGCCGGGCGCTGCAAGCATGGAGGTCGCAAATGACTGCTATCGCACGGGCGCTATCACGCGCCATGGTTACCGTCGCCGACGTCGAAATCTTCAAGCAACTGCTGCTGTTTGCGCTGGCGGGGCTGTTGGTGTCGGTGTTGCTGATGACCTACGGCATCGATCTCAGTCCCGGATTTTTCTAGCGGAGCTAGCGCGCGCCGGGCCGCCACGACAGGTCGTCCGACAGCACGTAGATCGTGATCGCCGCCAGACACATGATCACCCCGATCCAGAATATCGGGGAGTGATGGATACGCCGCCAGTCTCGCGGGGTTGTCGGCTTCATGGCATCACCTCGGCTGTTTGAACATCTAGATCGTCGGCAACACCGAAAACCGCTCCCCTGCCCGCCGCAGGTTCAGCGCATCGGGATTGCCGGCTTCGTCCTGCACGTCGTCAACGCGCGCCAGCGACGGTCCACGCCGGCATGCGGCGATCACCGCCGTCACCACATCCAAAGGGCCCGCGAACAGCGCCTCGACGCGGCCGTCCCTGAGGTTGCGCACCCAGCCTTCGAGATTCTTGTTCCGCGCCTGGTGGTCGACCCAGGCGCGATAGCCGACGCCCTGGACCCGGCCGCGGATCGTGACGTGGCGAACCACGGCGCTCATGGTTTGTCCTGTTTAAGCATGATCTTTTCGGAAAACCGGTTCCCACTTTTCCGGATCATGCTCTACTTCTTCAGCCCGAGAAACTCGCCCGCGCGCGCCTTCGTTTCGGCTTCACGCATGGCGCGGCTGGTCAACTCCGATGACGGCAGACCCTTGAGACTCTTGGGCGCCGCGCCTTCGCGCAGCGCCTTCAGGATCTCGTAGACCGCCTGGGTGGCGGCGGCGAACGGCGCATGGCCCTGTAGCGCGATCCGCACGCGCTGACTCCTGAGATAATCGGGCGCGGTCATCTCCTCCGGCGCGCCACCGAGCACGATCGGCAACTTGGTCGCGGCCGAGATCGCTTCGAGTTCGCCGCGATCCTTGATCCCGGTGAAGAACAGCGCATCGACGCCAACGGCTTCATAGGCCTTTGCGCGTGCGATCGCGTCATCGAGACCGGTGATCGATACCGCTCCGGTGCGGCCGATGATGACCAGCGAAGGATCCCCACGTCCGTCGAGCGCGGCCTTCATCTTGCCGACGCCTTCGTCGAGCGAAATCAATTGCGTCTTGGCCTGCCCGAACGCCTGCGGCAGCAGCGTATCCTCGATGGTCAGGCCGGCCGCACCCGCGGTTTCGAGTTCCTGCACGGTGCGGCGGACATTGAGCGCGTTGCCATAGCCGTGGTCGGCATCGACCAGCACCGGCAACTGCGCGGCGCGCGACATCCGGCGCATCTGCTCGCAAAGCTCGGTCAGCGTGATCAGCGCGATATCGGGATCGCCGAGCACCGCCAGCGAAGCCACCGAGCCGCCGAACATACCGAGCTCGAAGCCGAGGTCCGCGGCAATGCGGATCGAGGTCGCGTCATAGACCGATCCGGGCCGGATGCAGGTCTGCCCCGAAAGGATCGATCGCAATGCCTGGCGGCGTTTCCGAAAGGGCATGACTTACCTCTTGTTGTTCTTTGTCATTCCGGGGCGATGCGAAGCATCGAACCCGAATCTCGAGATTCCGGATCTGGTCCTTCGGACCATTCCGGAATGACGACATTAGTCCCGGCGGCTCTACGCAAATTCTAAAATCAGCGCGTCGACCGCCAGCGTGGCGCCGGCGGCGGCGTGGATCTTCTTCACCGTGCCGTCGCGCTCGGCGCGCAGCACGTTCTGCATCTTCATGGCCTCGACCACGGCCAGCGTCTCGCCGGCCTTGACCTCCTGCCCCTCGTTGACGGCGATCGAGACCACCAAACCAGGCATCGGGCACAGCAGCTTCTTGCCGGTATCGGCCGCCGTCGTCACCGGCATCAGCCGTGCCGCCGCGGCCTCGCCCTCGGTGAAGACGTTGACCGGTACTTCAAAGCCCTGATGCGCGAGCCGAAAACCGTTCGGAATCGCCCGCACCTGCATCGCAACCGGATGGCCGTCGATCCGGCCCTGCCAGACCGGCTCGCCCGGCGTCCAGTTCGAGACCAGTTGATGCGGGTTGCCGGGCAGACCGTCCGTGCCGATGAAGCGAACCGCGATGCCGTCGGCCTCGCGCGCGACGTCGAGCGCGATCTCGTCGCGGCCGAGCCACACCGCGCGGCGGCGCTCGCGCTGCACCACACGGCCCTTCATCTGGCCGGAAATCTGCCGCTTGCGCTCGCCGAGCACGTGATCGATCGCGGCTCCCACGGCGGCGAGCCGGCGCGCGATCTCGCCTTCCGGCGGACGCGCGGCAAACCCCTTGGGGAATTCTTCGGCAATGAAACCGGTGGAAAGATTACCCTCGCGCCAGCGCGGATGGCTCATCAAGGCCGACAGGAACGGAATGTTGTGGCGGATGCCGTCGATATAAAACGAATCCAGCGCGGTCGACTGCGCCTCGATCGCCGCCGCGCGCGACGGTGCATGCGTCACGAGTTTCGCGATCATCGGATCGTAATGGATCGAAATCTCGCCGCCTTCCTGCACGCCGGTGTCGTTGCGGACGGTGATGCCGTCCTGGCGCGTCTCGGCGGGCGGACGGTATTTCACCAGCCGGCCGATCGAGGGCAGGAAGTTGCGGAACGGGTCTTCGGCATAGACCCGCGATTCCACCGCCCAACCGGTCAGCGTGACGTCCTTCTGGGCCATCTTGAGTTTTTCACCGGCGGCGGAGCGGATCATCTGCTCGACGAGGTCGATGCCGGTGATCAGTTCGGTGACGGGATGCTCGACCTGCAGACGGGTGTTCATCTCCAGGAAGTAGAAGCTCTTGTCCTGTGCCGCGACGAATTCGACGGTGCCGGCGGAATCGTA